>CAZZJN010000006.1:0-32251 GCA_964654505.1 uncultured Ardenticatenaceae bacterium
TTGATGGCGAAGACGGCGTTGGGCGTGCCCGCGGCGGCCCAGATCACGTCATACAGCGTCAGATCGCGGTCGATGACCAGCGGCGTGGCTGTGGCGTGGCCGAAGGGCGGCACGCCGCCGATGGCGTAGCCGGTGGCCGCGCGAACGGTGTCGGCGTCGGCCCGGTCGACCTGCTTGCGGCCGACCTCGAACAGGGCGGCCAGCTTGCGCGTGTCCAGCTGGTTGGAGCCGGAGACGAGGGCCACGACCGGCGCGCCCTTCACGGTGAAGATGAGGCTCTTGACGATCTGGCCGACCTGGCAGCCGATGGCCGCCGCGGCTTCCTCGGCCGTGCGGGTGGAGTGGTCGAAGATCACGATGTCGATGGCCAGGCCCAGGGCCGCGGCCGCGTCGGCGAAGCGCTGGACGGAAGTGGGTAACGGTTTCTCGGTCATGGGTCAATGATAATCAATGCGGCGCGATCGGGCATGGATTTAGCGGATGAGGGCGTATTCCATGCTGTCGGCCAGGGCGCGCCAGCTGGCGTCGATGATGTTGGGGCTGGCTCCCACGGTGCTCCAGCGGCGCGTGCCCTGCCGCGTCTCGATGAGCACGCGGGTGGTGGCCGCCGTGTTGTTCTCGCCGTCCAGGATGCGCACCTTGTAGTCGGCCAGCCGGACGCCGCTGATTTGCGGGAACACGCCGGTCAGGGCTTGCCGCAGCGCCGCGTCCAAAGCGTTGACCGGCCCGTTGCCCTCGGCCACGGTGTGCATGATCTGCGGCCCCACGCGCACCTTCACCGTGGCTTCCACGATGGCCCCTCGGCCGCGCCGTCGCTGCACCATCACCCAGTAGTCGGTCATCTCGAATGGCGGCACATAGGCCGGGTGCGTTCGCCGCAGCATCAGCTCCACCGACGCCTCTGCGCCCTCGAAGGTGAAGCCCTGGGCCTCCAGTTGCTTGATCTGGTCCAGCACCTTGGGCACGTCGAGGCTCTCCGGGTTCAGGTTGAACTGCTTGATCTTGTCAACCAGATTGCCGCGGCCCGAAAGCTCCGAGACGACCGATCGCTGCCGGTTGCCAACCGTCTCCGGGTCGATGTGCTGGTAGCTGGCGGGATGCTTCAGCATGGCCGCCACGTGAATGCCGCCCTTGTGGGCGAAGGCGCTGGCCCCCACGTAGGGCAGGTGGTCGTCGTGGGTCAGATTGGCCAGTTCGGCCACATAGCGCGACAGCTCGGTCAGCCCGGCCAGTCGCTCCGGCGGCACGCAGTCGTAGCCCATCTTGAGTTGCAGGTCGGGGATGATGGTGCACAGGTTGGCGTTTGCCACGCGCTCGCCGTAGCCGTTGACCGTCCCCTGCACCTGGATCGCCCCGGCATGGACGGCCGCCAGCGAGTTGGCCACGCCGCAGCCGCCGTCGTCGTGGGTGTGGATGCCCACCGGCGTGGACGGGCCAAGTCGCTCGACCACCCGAGCCACGATCCGCTCCACGTCCCAAGGCAGCGAGCCGCCGTTGGTGTCGCACAGCACCACGCAGTCAGCCCCGCCACGCGCCGCGGCCTCCACCGTGGCCAGGGCGTAGTCGGGATTGGCCCGGTAGCCGTCGAAGAAATGCTCGGCGTCGTAGATGACCTCCTTCCCGCGGCTCTTGCAGAAGGCGACGCTCTCCTCGATCATCGCCAGATTCTCGGCCGTCGTCGTCTCCAGCACCTCCACGACGTGCAGCTCCCAGCTTTTGCCCACCAGCGTCACCACCGGCGTCTCGGCCGACAGCAGGGCCTGGATGTTGGCGTCGTCGCCGGGCAGGGTGTCCTTGCGCCTCGTGCTGCCGAAGGCGGCCAGCCGGGCATGGGACAGCCCCAGCGACGGCGCGCGCCGGAAATACTCGACGTCCTTGGGGTTTGAGCCGGGCCAGCCGCCCTCGATGTAGTCCATTCCGAAGGCGTCGAGCCGGGCCGTGATTTTCAGCTTGTCGTCCAGCGATAGCGAGATGCCTTCCCGCTGGGTGCCGTCGCGCAGGGTCGTGTCATAAAGGTGGATGTGTTTCATGTCAGGGGGTAGGCCTCGGTATTGACTCGCGCCGGGTGGCCAAGTTCGTAGGCGTCGATCTGCGGCCCGTGCTTCAGCAGATAGCCCAGCTGATCCAGTCCTTCCATCAGGCAGACCTTGTTGAAGGCGTCGATGGGGAAGGCGGCGCGGCGGCCGTCGGGCAGCAGCAGCGTCTGCGTGTCCAGGTCGATGGTCAGCTCCAGAGCCGGATCCTCGTCAACCAGGCTGAGGAGTTGGGCGTGGGTGTCGTCATCGACCACCAGCGGCAGCAAGCCGTTTTTCAGCGCGTTGTTGCGGAAGATGTCGGCGAACGAGGTGCTGATGACCGCGCGAAAGCCGAAATCGGTCAGCGCCCAGGGGGCGTGCTCGCGACTGGAGCCGCAGCCGAAGTTGTCGCCCGCCAGCAGGATTTGCGCGCCGGCGTTCTCCGGCCGGTTGAGCGGGAAGTCGGCGTTCGGCAGCCCCGCGTCGTCGTAGCGCCAGTCGGCGAACAGGTTGCGCCCCAGACCGCTCTTGCTGATCGTCTTCAGGAAGCGGGCGGGGATGATCTGGTCGGTGTCGATATGCTCGGCCGGGATGGCGATGACTCGGGTGGTTAAGGTCGTAAATGGATCCATGATTGTCCTGATGGTGCTGATGCAGAACCGGAGGTTCTATTGAAATTCGCGCGCGTCGGTGATGACGCCGTTGATGGCCGTGGCCGCGGCCGTTAGCGGACTGGCCAGGAAGGTGCGGCCGCCTTTGCCCTGCCGCCCCTCGAAGTTGCGATTACTGGTGCTGACGGCGTACTGGCCGGGTTCGAGCTGGTCGCCGTTCATGGCGATGCACATGCTGCAGCCCGCCTCGCGCCACTCCGCCCCGGCGGCCTTGAAGATGCGATCCAGCCCCTCGGCCTCGGCCTGCCGCTTCACCTGCTGCGAGCCGGGCACGACCATGACCCGCACGCCGTCCTTGACCGCGCGACCATCCATCAGCTCGGCCGCCTGCCGCAAGTCGCTGATGCGCGAGTTGGTGCAGCTGCCGATGAAGACCACATCGACCGGATGGCCCAGCAGCGGCCGCCCCGGCTCGATGGCCATGTAGTCCAGCGAGCGTTGCAGGGTCAGCCGTTGGGTCAGGTCGCCCATCGCCGCCGGGTCGGGCACCGGCGCGGAGATGGGGATGCCCATGCCGGGGTTGGTGCCGAAGGTGATCATCGGCTCCAGGGCCGAGGCATCGATGTCCACCGAGCGGTCGAAGGTCGCGCCCTCGTCGCTGAGCAGCTGCCGCCATTGGGCCACGGCCGCGTCCCAGTCCGCTCCCTGTGGCGCGAACGGCCGCCCCTTGATGTAGGCGAAGGTCGTCTCGTCGGGCGACATCAGCCCCGCTCGCGCGCCGCCTTCGATGCTCATGTTGCAGATGGTCATCCGTTCTTCCATCGACAGGGCGCGGATGGCCGAGCCGCGATATTCGAAGACGTGGCCCGTGCCGCCGCCGACGCCGATTTTGGACAGCAGGGCCAGGATGATGTCCTTGGCCGTCACGCCCGGCCGCAGCCGCCCCTCGACGTTGACGGCGTAGGTTTTGGGCTTCACTTGCAGCAGGCATTGGCTGGCCAGCACGTGTTCGACCTCGCTGGTGCCGATGCCGAAGGCCAGCGCGCCGAACGCGCCATGGGTGGCTGTGTGGCTGTCGCCGCAGACGATGGTCATGCCCGGCTGCGTCAGCCCCAGCTCCGGCCCGATCACATGGACGATGCCCCGGTTGGCGCTGCGCATGCCCAGCAGGCTGATGCCGAAGTCGCGGGCGTTGGTCTCCATCTGGGCGATCTGGGCCGCGGCCATCTGGTCGAAGATGGGGATGTCGAGCGCGGTGGTGGGCACGCTGTGGTCGATGGTGGCCACGGTCTGTTGCGGCCGCCTGACCTTCAGCCCGCGCTGCCGCAACCCGGCGAACGCCTGCGGCGAGGTGACTTCGTGGATCAGGTGCAGGTCGATATAGAGCAGGGCCGGGCTATGGGGCGCCTCGGCCACGACGTGGTTGTCCCAAATCTTGTCGATAATTGTGCGTGGTTTGGATGAGGTCATGAAATGTCTCTGGTCTAAATAAGAAACCGGGTCGTCTATGTGTTGTCGTCCACGACCAGGTTTCCGTTGGGTTCCATTGGGGGCGTCTCAGGCGAGGGCTTTCTCCGCCTCGTGACCGAACTCTTCGTGCTCGGCCAGCATCTTGTTGAGCGCGCTCAGATAGGCGCGGGCGCTGGCCACCACGATGTCGGTGTCGGCCCCGTGGCCGCTGTAGGTGCGATAGATCGGCTGGTTGGTGGCGGGGTTGACGGCGTACTCGCCATCGACGGGCTGGATGCGGATCGTCGCCTCGGCCACGGCGTCCAGCCCCTCGGTCACGGCGTTGATGCTGAACTCGGTCAGCCGATTGGTGACGCCGACGATGCGGTTGATGGCCTGATAGGCCGCGTCAACCGGGCCGCTGCCCAATGCTGCGTCCTGCCAGGTCTCGCCGTCGGGGCCGATCAGCGCCACGCTGGCGGTGGGCATGCTGTGGTCGCCGCAAGACACCTGGATGTGGTCGAGCTGCCAGATGACCGGCGGCTGGTAGATTTCGTCGGCGATGATGGCTTCGATGTCGGCGTCGGTGACGATCTTCTTCTTGTCGGCCACTTCCTTGAACCGCTTGAAGGCGGCCGATACGTCGGCGTCGTCCATGTTGTCGTAGCCCATCTCCTGCAGGTGGACGCGGAACGCGTGGCGGCCGGAATGTTTGCCCAGCACCAGCTTCGACGTGTTCAGCCCCACCGTCTCCGGCCGCATGATCTCGTAGGTCTGGTGGTTCTTCAGCATCCCGTCCTGATGGATGCCCGCCTCGTGGGCGAAGGCGTTGGCCCCCACAATGGCCTTGTTGGGCTGGACGGCCATGCCGGTGTAGGTGCTGACCATGTGGCTGGTGCGGACGATCTGGGTCGTGTCGATGTTGGTCTGGAGGTTGAAGCTTTGCGGCCGCGTGGTCAGGGCCATGACGACCTCCTCCAGGGCGGTGTTACCTGCCCGCTCGCCGATGCCGTTCAGCGTCACCTCGGCCTGCCGCGCCCCGGCCTTGATGCCGGCCAGGGTGTTAGCCGTGGCCAGCCCCAGGTCGTTGTGGCAATGCACCGACCAGACGACGCCATCCGCCCCCGGCGTGTTGGTGATCAGGTAGTCGATGAGGCGGCCGTATTCATCCGGGGTGGTGTAGCCCACCGTGTCGGGGATGTTCAGCGTCGTGGCCCCGGCCTTGATGGCCTCGCCCAGCACTTGCACCAGAAACTCCGGGTCGGAGCGGCCGGCGTCTTCGGGCGAGAACTCGACATCATCGCACAGCGACCGGGCGAAACCCACGGCCTTGATGACCTGATCGACGCACTCCTCGCGGTCGATGCGCAGCTTGTGCTGCAGATGGATGTCGCTCGTGGCCAGGAAGGTGTGGATGCGGTGGCGCGGGGCCACCCGGACGGCCTCCCAGGCGCGGCTGATGTCGCCCTCGTTGGCCCGCGCCAGTCCGGCGATGACCATCGGCCGACCGTTCTTGCGCCCCTCGGTCAGCGACCCCACTTCCTCGGCGATCCGCCGCACGGCCTCGAAGTCGCCGGGGGAGGCGATGGGAAAGCCCGCCTCGCAGATGTCCACGCCGAGGCGCGACAGTTGCCGGGCGATCTCCAGCTTTTCCTCGACATTGAGGGTTGCGCCGGGAGATTGCTCGCCGTCGCGCAAGGTCGTATCGAAAATCAGAACGGTATCGGCCGCCGGATTGGGCTGGGTCATCAGATCACCTTTGGGTTCAGCCAGGGCATCATGCCGCGCAGCTCGCGGCCGACGTTTTCGATTTTGCTGTCGCGCGCCTCGGCCCGGACCTTTTCGAACCACGGCCGCCCCTGCGCGTTCTCATCGATCCAGCCCTCGGCATAAGCCCCGGACTGGATGTCAGCCAGAATCTCCTTCATGGCCTGGCGCGTTTGGTCGGTCACGATCTTCGGCCCGGCGGTGTAGTCGCCATGTTCGGCCGTGTCGCTGACGCTGTAGCGCATGTAGTTCATCCCGCCCTGATAGATGAGGTCGACGATGAGCTTCAGCTCGTGCAGGCATTCAAAATAGGCGATCTCCGGCTGGTAACCGGCTTCGACCAGGGTGTTGAAGGCCGACTCGATGAGGTGGGTGACGCCGCCGCACAGGATGGTTTGTTCGCCGAACAGATCGGTCTCCGTCTCCTCGGTGAAGGTGGTGCGAATGACCCCGGCGCGGGTGCAGCCGATGGCCTTGGCATAGGCCAGAGCCGTCTCGGCTGCGTGGCCGCCGGCGTCCTGGTGCACGGCCATCAGCCCCGGAGTGCCCATGCCGTCGACGTACAACTCGCGGACGCGATGGCCCGGGGCCTTGGGGGCCACCATGCTGACATCCACGCCCGGCGGGGGGATGATTTGCGCATAGCGAATGTTGAAGCCGTGGCTGAACATCAGCGTCTTGCCCGGCGTGAGGTTGGGGGCGATAGAGTCGCGGTAGATGGCCGCCTGCGAGGTGTCGGGGGCCAGGATCATGATGATGTCGGCCTCGGCCGCGGCATCGGCCGCCGTCCGCACGGTCAACCCTTCCGCCTCGGCCTTGGCCCATGACTTGCTGCCGGGGTAAAGCCCCACGCGCACGTCCATGCCCGAATCGCGCAGGTTCAGCGCGTGGGCGTGCCCCTGGCTGCCGTAGCCGATGATGGCGATCTTCTTGCCGGCCAGCGCCGACAGGTCTGCGTCCTTGTCGTAAAAAACTGTAGCCAAAGTAAATTCTCCCGTGTTCAGGTTCAGGATCGATGTCCGTTTCCGTTCTTTTCGACGACGACCGGATCGACGACCGTCCACTCTTTCGCGCCGTGGCGGTGGCCGTTGGCCGACGCGCCGCGAACCATGGCCACCCGGCCGGTGCGCACCATCTCCTCGATGCCGAAGTTCTCCAGCAGCTTGATGAGTGAGTCCACCCGGCCTTCGGGGGCGACCACCTGGATGATCAGCGAGTCCATGTCCACGTCCACCACGCTGGCGCGGTAGATGTCGACCAGTTGCATGATCTCGCCGCGCGTCCGGTTGTCGGCCGTCACCTTGATCAGGGCCATCTCGCGCACCACGGCCGGCTCGTTGGTCACGTCGGCGATGTGCACGACGTTGATCAGTTTGTCCAGTTGCGTCGTCACCTGCTGCAGGTCGCGCTCCGTGCCGCGAGCGACGAAGGTCATGCGGCTGACGCCCGGCGTCTCGCTATGGCCCACGTTGAGGCTCTCGATGTTGAAGTTGCGACGGCTAAACAGGCCGGTGACGCGATTCAGGACGCTGGGTTTGTCCTCCAGCCAGGCGATTACAGTATGTCGGCGGTATTCCGTATTGGGCATGATATGGCTCCCTAAAACTCAACCGGTTGTCCGCGGCGGATCATGTCGGCATTGCTCTTGCCCGGCGCGACCATCGGATAAACGTTGGTAAATTCCTCGACCTGGAAGTCGAGCAGGAACGGCCCCTCGGTGTTCTGGGCCTGGCGGATGGCCTCGAACACATCGCCCTTGTCAGTGACGGCGCGACCGGGGATGCCGTAGGCCTCGGCGATCTTGACGAAGTCGGGGTTGACCAGCGGCGTGCCCACATAGCGCTTGTTATAGAACACGTCCTGCCACTGCCGCACCATGCCCAGATAGCCGTTGTTGATGATCATCATCTTGATCGGCAGGCGTTCCTGCACCACGGTGGACAGCTCCGGCATGGTCATCTGGAAGCCGCCGTCGCCGGCCACGACCCATATCTCCTCTTTGGGCGAGCCGATTTGGGCGCCGATAGCCGCCGGCAGGGCGTAGCCCATCGTGCCCAACCCACCGGAGGTCAGCAGGCTGCGGGGCTTGGTATGGTTGAAGTATTGCGCCTCCCACATCTGGTGCTGGCCGACGTCAGTGACGATGGTGGCGTCGCCCTGGTTGGTGGCGTGCCACAGCTGGCGCATGACGTAGGGTGCCACCAGTTCGTCGGTCTCCTCGGTCAGGATGTCGCGCTGGATGGACTCGCTGCGCCACTCGTTGATCTGGGACAGCCAGGCCGGATGCTCGTTGGCTTCCACCTGGGGCAGCAACGCGCGCAAGGTCAGCAGGGCGTCGCCGATGACCGGCGTGTCGATGGTCAGATTCTTGCCCATCTCGGCCGGGTCGAGGTCGACATGGATGATGCGCGCCTTGGGGGCGAAGGTGCTGAAGGCCCCGGTCAGGCGGTCGTCGAGCCGCGCGCCGATGGCGAACATGACGTCGCACTCCTGCAGGGCAAAGTTGCAGTAGGCCTCGCCATGCATGCCGCCCCAGCTGATGGACAGGGGATGGGTGGATGGGAAGGTGCCCACGCCGAGCAGGCTGGTGGCCACAGGGATATTGGCCTTCTCGGCCAGCTGGCGCAATTCGGCCTCGGCGCGAGCCATGGAGACGCCTTGCCCGGCGACGATCACCGGCCGTTGGGCCTCGTTGAGCAGCTGGGCCGTGCGCCGGATCACGTCGGCGTCGGGGGCCAGTTTGTTGGGCCGATAGCCGGGCAGATAGACGCCGGTCGGGTAGGTGAACTCCATCGTCGCCTGCTGCACGCATTTGCAGATGTCGACCAGCACCGGGCCGGGGCGACCCGTCCGGGCGATGTAGAACGCCTCTTTCAGCGCGTCGGGCAGGTCGCGGATGTCCGTGATGAGATAGTTGTGCTTGGTCACGGGCATGCTGATGGCGCGGATGTCGGCCTCCTGGAAGCCGTCGCGGCCGAGCAGGGTGCGCGGCACCTGGCCGGTGATGGCCACGACCGGCGTCGAATCCATGTAGGCCGTGGCCAGCCCGGTGACGAGGTTGGTCGCCCCCGGCCCGGAGGTGGCCATGCATACGCCGGTCCTGCCCGTGGCCCGCGCGTAGCCGTCGGCCATGTGAGACGCCCCTTGCTCATGCGTCACAAGGACGTGGTGTACGGGGTAATCGTACTTGTAGAGGTCGTCGTAGGTCGGGAGAATGGCGCCACCCGGCAGGCCGAACACAACATCGACCCCCTCATGGATCAGGCTCTCCCATATGATTTGTCCACCCGTCTTCAACTCACTCATGCTGCCTCCTCGGCGTTGGAGCCTAAACAAAAAAACCGCCCTGTTGGGCGGTTCTCTCTTTAAGCTCGATTTGGTCCTAATCGATTGCTCCTCATCCGTCACCCAACAGCGATTGCGTCCTTGTTAATAATAAGGACGAGGCTAATAAGGGCGAGAATGAGGTTGTTCCGGTTAGGATTCATGTTAATGACCAC
Source organism: uncultured Ardenticatenaceae bacterium (assembly GCA_964654505.1). GTDB lineage: Bacteria > Chloroflexota > Anaerolineae > Promineifilales > Promineifilaceae > Promineifilum. The sequence goes on from CAZZJN010000006.1 coordinate 9,343, forward strand.
GTTTCGGCGTGATGTCGGGAAGTATAGGGCCACATTTGCGGAGCGGCCATATACAAACAGCCACAAGGAAATGTGAGCTTATTGGGCACACTGCACAATTGGCGGTTCCGATTGCGGGACCACGCCTTGCGGGACCACGCCCTAAACAACCAAAGGGAACGCCCCGGTTGGGTACGTTCCCCTTGATTCCCACTATTTCCCACTGAACCGCGCACTCTAGCGCAAGCCTTCGGAGAGTATAGGGGATCGGCAGGCGCGTTCATACGGCCAAAATGGCAGAAGTTTGGCGGGTCGCGCTTGTATAAAGTTCACAAACGGGGGCTATCAGTCGGCCGAATCGCCGCGTTCCTCGTCGGGGCGCAGCTGCCACAGCTTGAGCGACAGGTGCAGGGCCAGCCGCATGTTGGCCTGGTCGAGTTGCAGGCCGGTCAATTCCTGGATGCGCTCCATGCGGTAGAGCAGGGTGTTGCGATGGATGAAGAGCGATTCGGCCGTCTGGCTGATGTTGCCGCGATGGTGGAACCAGGCTTCCACGGTTTTCACCAGGCTGCCGCGGTTTTGGGCGTCATAGTCGGCCAGCGGCCGCATGATCTCATCGGTGAACCGGCGCACCGGCTCCAGTTCCTCCAGGTCGTACAGCAGGCGGTAGATGCCCAGACCGTTGAACTCCACGAACTGATTGGTGAGGTTGAGCCGCTCGGCCAGCTCCATCGCCTGCAGCGCCTGATCACAGGCGGCGGGCCAGTCGCCGAGGGTCATGGTCGGGCCGCTCATGCCGCCGACCAGCGTCGCCTCGGGGAACTCCAGCTCGACCTGTTCGCGGATGCGGCGGCCGAGCTGGTGCGCGCTTTCCATGTCCTCGCTGCCCTTCAGGGTCTGAAAGATCACCAGATGCTGATTGCCGTAGAGATGCACCAGCGCCGGGCGTGTGTGGTTGGAAAGCACCCAATGGACGGCCGTCTCCAGCCGCCGCAGGCTGGGGCTGGATGGGCCATGCCACCCGGCGACGAGGACGGCGTGCGGCTCGCGGGTGTCGTGGTCCAGCCGCCCCTCCAGCCGGTCGATCTCCTTTTTGGGCAGGGAACCGGCCAGAAGTCCCTCCAGAAAATCGCCGCGCAGGGATTTCCGGGCCTCGTTGATGGCCTTGTTCTTGGCCATTTCCAGGGCGCAGGCGGCTGCGCCGTGCTCGACGGCCAGGCTGTCGAACATGTTCAGCCCGTCGGCCGGGCCGATGATCGACAAATAGCCGCGCGCCCGGTCGCCGGAGATGATGGGGCTGATCAGGCGGCCCATCGGTGTGGGGGAGTTTTCAATGGCAAGCAATTGTTGCCAGTAGCTCTGGCGCGCCTTGGCCGCTGCCTTGCGATTGCGCAGGATGGGCGGCAAGGCATCGCGCTGCTGCAGGGCCTTGATGACGGCCTCGCGGCTGACGGCCGTGTTGGGCGGCCAGCCGGCGGCCTGCACCTCCAGCCGTTTGTCCTGCACGATGACGATGTTGCCGGTCAGCTTGCTGATCGCCTCGGTCATGGCGTCCAGCCCCTTGCCCTCGCGCGACATGGCCGAGAGCTGGCGGTAGAGCTGGATGGCGCGGTCGTTGGTGGCCGTCTGCCGGTCGAGGAGCAGCAGAGCGACGGCCTGGTGGATCTCCCGGACAGTGGCCGACGGCGGGGCCAGCAGCAAAACGAGGCCGAGTTCCGCGGCCGTTTGGCTGAGCGTGTCATTCTGAGGGCCAATGCAAAGCAGCCCGGTCACGGGCAAAGCGGCCAGCGCGGTCAGGATCTCGCGCGGGTCGTGTGGGCCAAAGTCGGCCGGCAGGTCGGGCGGGATGATGACCAGATCGTTCGGCTCGACCTGGCTTTCGAGGTCGTTCCATCCGGTGAGGACGGTGACCCAGTTGATGGCTTGCCGCGGGTCGGCGTCGCCGATGAGCGTCGTGTTGAGCGGCAGAGCGAGGCGCAGGACATCGCCGATATGGATGGGGCCGTGGGCGTTGTCGGTGGGACTCATGTGGAATGACGAATTACAAATTACGAATTACGAATTACGAATTAGGAATGGTTATTTCAGGTAGAGGCCGGAGGCGGTGGTGTCCGGGCGCTGGACGGGCAGGGTGACGACAAATGTCGTGCCTTCGCCGGGTTCGCTGGCGACGGTGATCTCCCCGCCGTGTTGCTCGATGATCCGATGGCAGGTGGCCAGGCCCAGCCCGGTGCCTTGCCCGGGGCCTTTGGTGGTGTAAAACGGTTCGAAGATATGGAGGGCCTCGGCCTCGGTGATTCCCTTGCCATTGTCATGCACGAGTACCTGGATCGTTTGCCGCCCCTTGCCCATATGGACGGCGATGTCGAGTCGCCGCCCCTCGTTGGTGTGCAGCAGGGCATCGCGCGCGTTCAGCAGCAAATTGAGCCAGACGCTTTTGAGATGCTCCCAACTGGCGACCATCTCCGGCAGGGAACCCTCGATATCCTGGGTGACCTCGATGTGGGACGACAGGAGCTGGTAATTGACCAGGTCGAGGGCCTCCTGGATGGACTCTTCCAGGCGGCCGTTGGCGAAGGTGTACTGTTCCTGGCGGGCGAAATCTAGCAGCCCGCGCACGACCTTGGCCGCGCGCTCCCCGGCTCGCACGATCAGGTCGACGGATTCGAAATTCTCGTCCTCCACCGGCATAATCATCTTCAGCATCTGGGCGTTGGCGTTGATGGCCGTCAGCGGGTTGTTGATCTCGTGGGCCACCCCGGCGGCCAGTTGCCCGATGGCGGCCAGCTTACCGGCCTGCATCAGCGAGCTTTCCAGCCGTCGCTCCTCGGTTTTGTCTTGCCACACCAGCACGGCCCGCGCCCCGCCGGTCTGCTTGCCGGGGATGGGGTAGGCGCTGACCTCCCATTCCCGCGGCAGATGGTCCTCGCCCTCCCACTTCACCGGCCAATGCTGCTCGGCCTTGTCGCTGAGGGTCAGGGCCGCCCGGCAATGGTCGCAGGGTTGGGTGCGATTGTAGAAAGCGCGAAAACAGATGCGTCCGGTCAGCGCTTCGGGCGTGGTTCCCAATTCGTCGGCCTTGCTCTTGTTCACGACCACCAGCTTCCAGTCGTCGCTGATGGTGTAGATGGGGTGGGGGATGCCGTCGATGAGCGCCTGAAGGGTGTTGCGCCCTTCCAGCAGGTCCTGATGGCGCAGCCGGATGCGTTGGAACAGCCAGGCGTTCTCGATGGCCTCGCTGATGGAGTTGGCCAGGGAGGAGAACAGGTCCACCTCCACGTCGGTGAACTGGCCTTCGCGCTTGTTGTAGGCGGCCAGCACGCCGACCGGGCGGCCGCGCACGGTGAGCGGCGTGGCCAGCATCGAGCGCACGGTATAGCCCAGCGGCGAATCGCGCGACGGATCAAATCGCGGATCGTCGGCCACATGATTGATGCACAGCGTTTGTTGCTCGCTCCAGGCCAACCCCAACACGCCGGTCCCCTTTTCGGTGGAGGGGAAGATATGGGCCGGGATGGCCCCCTTGTAATGGCGGACGTGCTGGCAGTGGAGCTTGCCGCCCTCGACGATGAGGACGGCGGCCATCTCCACTTCGAGGATGGCGTCGACGCCGCGAATGGCCGTGGTATAGACCTGGCTGGTCTCCAGCGTGGCGGCCACGGCCTGGTTGATGCGGTTCAGTTCGGCCAGCTGGCGGCTCTGCCGATGGAGCTGCTTCTCGAGCTGCTGGGTGCGCAGGATGGTTTTCACCCGCGCCAGCAGCTCCTGCATGTGATAGGGTTTGGTGATGTAATCGTCAGCCCCGGCCGACAGGGCCTGGACCTTTTCGTCGTTGCTGGCCGCCGCGGTCAGGAGGACGACGCGCGTGTAGCGCAGATCGGGATGCTGTCTGATCCAGGCCAGAACGTCCAGCCCGGTCAGCCCCGGCATGCGCATGTCGAGCAGGACGAGGTCGACCTCTGTCGCGCCGCCGATGGACTTCTCCAGAAAGGTGATCGCCTCGCGGCCGTCGTGGACGATATCGACCCGATAGCCCTCGCGCCGGATCAGGAATTCGGCCAGCGAGTCGGCGATCTCGATCTCGTCATCCACGACCAGGATGCGGGCCGCGGAGGAGGACGGGACGGGCGGCGGGGTGGGCGGCTGCGACGGCCGGCGGGACGGATCGTCGTTAAGCCCGCCCGCGGGCTTGTCCTCGCTCCGGGCGGGCTTCGGCAGGTCGGAAAGCGCGATCACGCGCTCCCCGGTCGGGCCGTCGAGCGTTCTAGCCACCCGTCGCCTCGGATGAGAAGGAGTAGCCGTGGCCCTGGATGGTCTTGATATAGATCGGATCGGCCGGTTGCGGCTCGATCTTCTCGCGCAGGTTCTTGATGTGCGCCCGGACGAGTTCGGGGCTGCCGGTGTCGCGCGGGTAATCCCACACGTCCTGCAACAGTTGCTGGCTGTTGAACACCTGATCGGCGCGGCTCATCAGATGATAGAGCAGGTCGAACTGCACATTGGTCAGCAGGATGGTTTGATAGGGCGTGGTCACCTTGAAGGTGCGGCAATCGAGGGTGACGTTGCCGACGACCACTTCGTTGACGGCCGCCTCCTCGGTCTTTTCGGGGACGGACCGCCGCAGGATGGCCTTCACGCGCAGTTCCAGCTCCTGCATGTTGAACGGCTTGATGAGATAATCATCACCGCCGGCCCGGAAGCCCTCGATCTTGTCCTCATCCTTGGCCTTGGCCGTCAGGAACAGGACGGGGGCGTCTTGCAGCAAGGGGTCGCCCCGAATCTGGCGGCATACCTGGTAGCCGTCCACGCCGGGCATCATGATGTCCAGAATGAACAGGTCGGGCCGGTGGCGCCGGGCCAACTGCAAGCCTTCGATGCCGCTGTTGGCGGTCATCACCTGGTAATCGTAATGCTTCAGCGCTCTTTGCAGTGTGCGCGAGACCAGATCATCGTCGTCAATGACTAAAATCAGGGCCATAGTACTTCTACCCCTTTAAGCTTGGTAACGGATTCCTCTATCAGTATAACCTAATGATCTGATCTTGGCAGCATTCGCGCACAATTTGCCCGAATTATTCTGTAATCGGCTTTGTTCACCCTGTGGCGCAATCTGTCAGATTGCGATCTTTCATGGCTTGCAATCGTACGGGCGGGACAACCGGCGGGGTATCTCGTCGGATAATTGGAGCGCACATTGCCGGTTGTCTCGCCCAAAGCTCGGGAGGGGGTGAGACAGGGCGGTAACCACGTAACTCTGCAAGGATGAGGACGTTCGGCCGCCCTGTCCCACCCGAACGCCTGTCTTCATGGCTCGCCCTCTTCGGCCGATCAAGAGGGTCTGGCAACCGGCTGAGGCGCAATCTGTTAGATTGCGATCTTCGCTTTCCGCGAACGGCCGATCCGGTTGTCTTGTCCGGCAAGCTGACAGCTTGCGCTACAGTTTGAAACTAAAGGCGACCTGTCAACGAACGGCCGTCGCCTGGCGGTCGTAGAGCATGGCCTTGATTTCCATCAGGTCGCGCCGCAATTGGGGATCGGTGTCGGCCAGCCCGGCGATTTTCTCGCAGCCGTGCAGGACGGTGGTGTGGTCTCGCGGTCCCATCATCGCGCCGATCTGCGGCAGCGAGGCGTCTGTCTCCGTGCGCGACAGGTACATGGCCACCTGGCGCGGGTAGGCGATGGCGCTTTTGCGGCTGCTGCTGATGAGGGCCTCGGAGGAGACATCGTAGTAGCGACAGACCATGTCGATGACCTGCTCCACGCCGACGCGCTCCGTCCGGCGCAGGCTGTCGGCCAGGGCCATCGTCGTCAGCTCCAGGTCGACCGGCCGCTCGGTCAGACTGGCGAAGGCCACGACCTTGTTGAGCGCCCCTTCCAGCTCGCGAATGTTCTGCCGCGAGTTGTGGGCAATGAATTCGATCACGTTGGAAGGGACACGCCAGCTTTGCTCCTCGGCCTTAGCCAGCAGAATGGCCCGCCGCGTCTCCTCGTCGGGCGGCTGGACGTCGGCCGTCAACCCCCACTCGAATCGCGACAACAGCCGTTCCTCCAGCGTCGCCAATGATTTGGGCGGTCGGTCGCTGGAGATGATCACCTGCTTGCCAATGCTGTGCAGGTCGTTGAAGGTATGGAAAAACTCCTCCTGTGTGCCTTCCTTGCCGGCGATGAACTGGATGTCATCGACGAGCAGCACGTCCACCTTGCGGTAGCGGTCGCGGAACTCCTGCGTCTTCTTGTCGCGGATAGCCTGGACCATATCGTTGGTGAACGCCTCGGCCGAGATGTAGCGCACGTGGAGGCCGTCCTGGAGGCAGCGATGGCCGATGGCGTGCAGCAAGTGGGTCTTGCCCAATCCCACGCCGCCATAGATGAAGAGCGGGTTGTAGGTCTGGCCGGGATTCTCGGCGACGGAGAGGGCGGCAGCGTGGGCCAGCCGGTTGTTGGCGCCCACGATGAATGTGCCGAAGGTATAGCGCTGGTTGAGCAGCGGGCCATCCGTGGCGCGCTCCTCGCCCATACTGATCGGGGAAGGTCGGGCGGCCGCAGGCTTCAGATCGACCTTGCCGTTGGCCGGGACCATGGTGGTCGATGGGGCGATGATCTCATCCGACCAGACGACGAAGCGCACGTTGAGCCGGCGATTGGCCGCGCCCGACAGGGTGCGCTCGATCAGGTCCAGCAAGCGATTCTCCAGCCAGTCCTTGGCGAAGTCGTTGCGCACGCCGACGACGAAATCATCCTCTTCCCAGGAAAGCGCCCGCGTGCCCTGGAGCCACGTGGTGAAGGTGGCCCTGGTCATTTGCATTTCGAGTTCTCCCAGAGCGGCCTTCCAGACCGCTTCCGGCGATAATGTTCCTGTTCCCATTCCACAACCTCTCGGCAAGCGGCCGCTTGGCAAGTATGAATCTCGGTCTAACCAACCGCTTACATTGATCTATCACGGACAAGAGGGCGCAAGATTCCGCGAGCGAGGAGGTGAATCCCTCTTTCACAACCTCGGCGGTTCATCGTTCAGCCACACGGGCGCGGGCTGTCCGGCGAACCGGGCATCAACGATGTCGGCGACTGTTCGGCAACATCATCGCTGCCCTGTCTCGATGGTGAAGCCATTCTAGCACAGCCCAGGGAGGGGCACAATGGCGATTCCCCGGATTTGTCTTAAAACCTGCGAATTTTTTAGGAATCGACTATGTTAAAGAAAACAGTGAGCGCGGGAGGGGTTCGACAGCTTCCTCAAACGTACCAACAATTAGGTGTGACGGCCGCTGGATACCCCTATATATGGCCGTGGTTGACCATAATATACCCCCTGATCCCGCTCTGTTGGATACCTTATGAGTCGCGGTTTTGAGGCGCTCCTAATGCATGGTTCAAACACTACCGGTAATAACAACGCGCAACTGTTGAATATTGTTGCATTTGGGATGACATAAGGACGTCCTATTTGCCCTCATCCGGCAGCCCGGCGACGGCGCGCGGCGCGGGCCGGTCGCTCAGGTTGCATCGACAGAAAAAGCCAGCCCGCGGCGAGGACTGCCATGCCGCCCAGACCGATCCACAGCCAGCGATTGCCTCGCGTCGGGTCGATTTCGACCTCGAACACGACCTCGTCGCTCGTCCCTTGCGCGCCTGTGGCCACGACGCCCACGCGCCAGGTTCCCTCGCTCACTTGCCCGTTGAATTCGGCCGCGTAGAGCAGCTGGTTGACGCTATCTGTCCCCGCCACCTCGCGGAGAACGACGGACGGATCGCTCAGCGAGGTCATCGTCACGGCCACCTCGACGCCGGAGACGATCATCTCGCGCGTGTCGGGGTCGATGACGGCCACGACCACGTGGGTTTCGTCGGCCCGCAAGGGGTCGGGATCGGTCCAGGCCGACAGCATATAAGGCCCGGCGGGGGCGTTCAGCACCTGGGGCGTGCCGATGCCGTGGGCCAGGGCGGCCGGGAGTCGCGACCCGGCCAGGGCAATGGCTAACACCGCGACGGCGGCGATGGTGATCAAGGCGGTCGGTCGTCGGTTCATGGTATCACCCGGGAAAGATCGTGCCGCGCATTTCCATCGGCAAGTTAAACGTCAGCAGGGCGGCGGCGGCCATGGCCAGCCACACGATCAGCCAGGGCAGGATGGCCCGCATGGCCACGGGGCGCGATTCGAAGTCGCGGCGGCCGATGCGATTGCCCACGTAGAGGCTGCCGGCGAACCCCAGCATGACGATGACGGTCTGCAACGGCAGAATCCACTCACCGGGCAGGATCGGCCCCAGCGTCCAGTTGGGTGTCGTGCCCATGATCGTCACGCCGTGGTCGAGCAGGAAGGTGTGGAAGACGGGGATGATGGCCAGCGCCCCGGTGACGAAGTGGAAGCCGTAATGGGCCAGCCAGATGGCGAACCCCACGGGCATGATGGCCGGCATGAAGCGGCTGAAGGAGATGCGCAGCGGCTCGGCCCGCCCGGCGGCGGCGCGACTGAGCCAGGCTGCGCCCAGCCCCACGGCGGCGGGCAGCGCCAGATTGAGCAGGCCGAAGGTCAGCCCCAGCAGGATCAGCTCGTTGGGCGTCCCCAGCGCGCCCGCCAGCCACAGCTGCCAGTCGTAGAACGGCGGAACCATGCCGAAGGCGTTACTAATCGAGGCGAAGGCGAAGACCAGGATGAGGAAGGAGATGTCCCAGCGACGCGGCCAGGCGTTCTCGACCAGCTCGCGGCCCGGCGGCCGGATGGCCAGAGCGACGTTGTCATAGGGGCAGGCGCGAGCGCAGTCGAGGCACAGGACGCAATCCAGGTTGCTGCGCATGGCCGGGGCGAACAGCTCCGTGCCGCAGCCCAACGCCCGGGGCGAGCCGTTGATGCACTCCTTGCCGGGGCAGGCGCGGCAGATGTCGCGGTCGCGCACGGTGATCTGCGCCGGCGACAGGGTGGAGGCGGCGAAGTTGAACGTGCCCAGGGGGCAGATATATTTGCAGAAGGGGGATTCGGCGAACATCGCCTCCAGCACGAACGCCCCGACGAAGTAGGCGATGATGACCCAGGCGGTCATCGCCGGGCTTGCCCACAGATCGAGCCACTCGTAGACGAACAGGAAGCCGACGAAGGCCGCCACCGCCAGCCATTTGTTGCGCAAGGCCCGCGGCCAGCGTCGCCCGCGGCCGCTGAAACGCAGGGCCACGGTGCGCGGGATGGTGAACGGGCAGCTCATGCAAAAGAGATTGCCGAACAGCAGCAGGGCCAGGATGATGAATCCCCGGTAATGGACCCAGACGCCGACCGTGGCCAGGTTTTGCGGGGCGATGGGCGAGCCGGTGAAGCCGTCGTAGATGAGCAGCGCGGCGGCCAGCAGCAGGGGCAGCTGGAACAGAAGGCGACTGCGAGGGGCGCGCAGCACGCGGCCGATAAACGGCAGCCGCAAAATATCGCGGCCGGGCGGCCGATAGAGCGAATTATCCTCCGCCTTGACGGAGATGTCGTCCAGCGAAATCATTTATCACACATACCTTTTGTTTCCAGCAAACAGCGATCCCCACCCGATTGATGGCTCCATTTGGGGGCGGCTATTGGGAACGAACCGTGAAATCGAAGATTTGGGAGACGACGTTCCCGTCCGCAAGCTCCGCATTCACGGTCACGATCCAGTCGCCGGTCATGGTCCATTCAAAATCGGCGGTGTAGATACCGTCGCCGGAATGGGCGGCCGTTGCCTCCACAGGGGCCATGCCGGCGTGACTCATGTCGCCGCGGATGGTCACTGTCGCGTCCTCCACCGGGCGGCCGTCGGCATCGAGCAGCGTCACATTCCACACAAGCGGCCGCATGATATGTGGGTCGTGGTCGGCCGTCAGGGCGATTTGGACCCCCGTCGTCTCCGGTCGGTCGACGGGCACGCCTCCGGCCGATTGGCGGCACCCGGCGACAAGCAACGCCGGGATAAGGAACAGTAGCCCGAATTGGATTCGGTTGGTTCGTCGTTTAATCACAAGTCACCTCAGGATGTTAATAGACAGTTATTCGGCCGTGGCGGCCTCAGGTTCCCGAACGGGGTGGCAATAACGGCAGCCGCGGGCCTCGGCGGCGACGATGGCCTGGTCGCTGCTCCAGAAGAAGTTCTCGCGGCCGATCTCGTCCACCAGTCCGGCGCGCTCCATCATGAGTTGGGCGTTCTTGTGGATGCCGGCGAACATCAGCGTGCCGCCTTGCTTGTGGAGTTGCTCGTCGAGGCGGCGGATCGCCTCCAGACCCGAGGTGTCGATGAGAGGCACGCCGCGCATGGACAGGATGAGGGCGTGGGTGTCGCCCAGTTTGGCGAAGGCTTCGCTGAACGTGCCCGTGGCGGCGAAGAACAACGGTCCGGTCAGATAGGCGACGCGGACATGGTCGCAGTTGCCGGCTGTCTCGATGCCGCGGCGGCGCAGTTTCTCCGGATCAACCTCCTGGATTTCCACGTCCAGCTCGGCGATCCGGCTGAGGAAGATCGCCCCCGACAGGAACGCGCCAATGAGGATGGCCTGGGTCAGATCGAGGGTGATGGTGGCCACCATGGTGATGAGGAAGGTGATCATGGCTGTCTTGAAGCGGCGGCTGAAGATGAAGCGGATGGCCGCCCATTCGTTCATGCGCACGGCGGTGATCATCAGCACCCCGGCCAGCGCTGTCAGCGGGATGCGGCTCATGACCGGGGCCAGGAAGAACATCGACAGCAGCAGCCCCAGGGCGTGGATGATGCCGACCATGCGGGTCTGGCCACCGGATTTGATGCCGACGCTGGAGCGGGCGATGGCCGCCGTGGCCGGGACGCCGCCGAAGAACGGGATGACGATGTTGCCCACGCCCTGGGCCACCAGCTCCTGATTGGCTTGCAGGCGGATGCCGGTCATGTTGGCCGCCACCGCGCCGCACAACAGGGTCTCCACCGCGCCGAGGGCGGTGATGGTCAGGGCCGGGCCGATGAAGTCGGTCAGATGACCCCAGGGGATGTCGGCGAAGCCCAGACGGTCGGCCAACAGCAGCGTTTGGGGAATCTCGCCGATGATCGGCACGTCCCAGCCCAGGGCGATGCTCATCCCCGTGGCCAGGACGAGGCCCAGCAGGGACGAGGGGAAGCGGGTGTTCCAGCGCTCCGGCCAAAACACCATGACCAGGATGACGACCGTGCCCAGGGCGACGACGCGCCAATCGGGAGAAAACCCGCCACCCTGAAAATAGCCCAGTAGCTTGAGCAGTGTTGTGTCCTGTGCCGGGGTGGTGATGCCCAAAAAGTTGTCGATCTGGCCGATGAAGATGATGAGGGCGATGCCGGAGGTGAAGCCGGTGATGACCGGCGAGGGGATGAAGGCGATGAATCGGCCGAGCCGCAGCAAGCCGATGAGCAGCAGCAGCACCCCGGCCATCAGCCCGGCGATCCACATGCCCATCAGACCGTAGCGCGACACCAGCAGGATGAGCACGGCGCTCATCGCTCCGGTGGGGCCGGATATCTGATAGGGCGCGCCGGACAACAGGCCGATGAGCAACCCGGAGATGATGGCCGTCACCAGTCCGGCGGCGGCCGTGGCGCCCGAGGAGACGCCGAAAGCCAGCGCCAGGGGCAGGGCAACGGCGGCCACGGTCAGCCCGGCCAGCAGGTCTTGCCGGAAGATGGTGGCGTTGTAGCCGGTGAATTCATCCCGATAGAGTTGCAGCAGGTTGCGACGCGACATATACGAACCCTCGTCAGCCCGGGCGCCGGAAGCGAATTGAATGTATCCTGCCCGATCGAACGACCGGGCCACCGGGCCGGACAATCATTCCGGCCGGGTAGTCCATTGTGGCATAAATGGGGCGACTGTACCAGTTAGAGGGCTGAATGGATGTGATGATTGCACCAGCCATAAAGGGGCCATGTACGGGCGGGACAACCGGCGCTGGAGCTTATATCCGGTCGAGAACCGTTGATCGCCGGTTGTCTCGCCCCCTGGGTGAGACAAGGCGGCAACTACGGGATTCTGCAAAGAGGAGGATCATCGGCCGCCTTGTCCCACCCGTACGGCAATTGGCACCATGCGATTGACCTGGGTAGTTGGAGCGGGGATGTGGTGAATAAATGGAACATGCAGGGCGGATTCGTCGTCTACTATCCGTCAGGCAATGACGAGGAGATACGAAATGAAGATTCGCATAGTGATAATTATGTTGGTAATGGGGCTGCTATTGGCGGTGGGCTGCACGGCCGGCCGCCCGACATCCGAACCGGCGGCCGAACCTGTCGCGCCGGAAGGGCCAACTGTCCCGGAAGAGCCGATCGGCACGCCTGCCGATGCCGGTGGGGAGGACGCGCCGGCGGATGCGCCCGCGTTATCCGGCGGCGAGGTGCCACAGGAGTTGTTCGGGGCCGTGCTGGACGACCTGCTGGCGCGGAGCGGGAAGACGCGGTCGGATGTGACGGTGGTCAGCGCCGAGGCGATCACCTGGAGCGACGGCGCGCTGGGGTGCCCGCAGCCAGGCATGATGTATACCCAGGCGCTGGTTGACGGCTATCAGGTCGTGTTCGACGTCGGTGGGGAGAGGTTTGATTATCACCTGAGCGATGGTGGGGATTTTGTCCTGTGCGAGGGGTTGCGTTAGAAGGACGAGTTTTTGCAGGGAAACAAATTAATGCTAGGGTTAGGGGCGGGACAACCGGCGGCGAATCTCGTCCGGTCACCAGAACGTTGTTCGCCGGTTGTCTCGCCCTCTTCTCCCGCACAGAAGGGTCAGGCAACCGGGAAGTGACGTCGCGCGTTTCCATGGAGATGGTTGCCCGGTTGCCTGACCCCTACCGTACCCTTGATTAATTTGAAAACTTCCCGGAACCCACACGCTAAAGGTAGCAATTGCCGCAACTGGACGCAATCAACTCGGATCAGATGAATCCTGATCCGCGTTTTTCGATCTTATATCGTACTCCGCAGGTGTTCGGCGGCCGTCTCGATGATCGCCCGCAAGGTTGTCTTATCGGCCGCGGGGCCACCCCCCTGAGCCAGCGCGGCATTGCCGCCGCCACGGCCGCCCAGGGCCGCCAGCGCGGGCTTGATGAGCGCGTCCATCGCTCCCGGCGCCTCGGCCGAGCGGCCAAAAACCAGTTGCGCCCGCTCCCCGGCCAGACCCAACAGGGCCACCGTTCCCCCGGCCTCGGTCAGCAGCGTCGCCAGCCGTCGCAGTTCGTCGGGCGTGCGTTCGGTGAACACCCGCGCCACCAGCCGCACCTCGCCTAGAGGCTCGGCTTCGGCGGCCAGCCGGTCGGCCTCCAGAGCCAGCATGGCCGCCTCGCGCCGCCGCAGTTCGTGGCGCAACCCCTTGTTCTCCTCCAGCAGCCGCAGCACCGCCGGGGGCAATTCGGCCGCGCCGGTGGTCAGCGTCGCCGATAGCTCGCGGATGACCGCCTGTTTGGTGCGATAATCGGCCAGGGCGCGGCCGCCGCACAGGAACTCGACGCGCGTGGTCGCTCCGCGTCGCTCCGTCGCGACGATCTTGATCAGCCCCACCTCGCCGGTGCGGGCCACGTGCGTACCGCCGCAGGCGTTCAGGTCGAAGCTCTCGATATCCACCAGCCGCAGCAATCCGTCGCGGCCGGGGGGCGTCTTGCGCAGCGGTAACGCGGCCGCCTCCCGCTCATTGACGAAACGCACGCCCACCGGTCGGTTCTGGAGGACGATCTCGTTGGCCAGGGATTCGGCCGCGTCGACGGCCTCGGCCGGCAGGTCGGCGCGGTCGAGGTCGATGGTCACCGTCTGCGGGCTGAGGTGGAAGCCGACCGTCTCGGCCCCGGCCACGGCCACAAAGGCGGCCGACAGGATGTGCTGGCCGGTGTGGTGCTGCATGTGGTCGCGGCGACGGTCGCGGTCGATCACGGCCACCGCCGGCCCCGGCTCCAGCGGCCGATCGAGGACGTGGATCACGGCCGCGTCGTCTTCCCGCTCGACGACGTCGATCACCCGCGCCGTCACACCCCCCCGCGACAGTTGCCCAGTGTCGTGGGGCTGCCCGCCGGAGGTGGGGTAGAACCAGCTGCGGTCGAGGATGGCTGCCGGTCGGCCGTCGTGGGTCGTGGTGGCGACGATCTCGGCCATGAAGGTCAGGGTGTAGCTGTCGGTGTAGTAGGGTCTCATGAGGTTTGGTTTATTCGGGATGGATCGAGTCCGGCCGGTAAAGGCGGTCGCCGGGGACCAACCGCTAATCCCCCACCGGCAACGTCAAATTAAACCGCGCCCCGCCGCCCGGCGCGTCATCGACCCAGATGCGGCCGCCGTGAGCCTCCACTGCCAGACGGCAGAAGGCCAGCCCCAGCCCCAGACCCTTGGAGGAGCCGTCGTTCTTGATGCGGCGGAACTTGTCGAAGATCGTCTCGCGGAACTCCTGGGGGATGCCCGCGCCGCGGTCGCTGACGCTGACGCGGACGAAGCCGTCGCCGAGTGGTTGGGCCTCCACGGTGATCGTCTCGCCGTCGGCGCTGTACTTCAGGGCGTTGTCGAACAGGTTGAGCAGCACGCGGCTGATGACGTTCGGCTCCACGAAGAGCGGCGGCAAATCGGGCGGCAGATGGGTTTCCAGCGTCACGCCGCGCCGGGCGAACGACGGCTCCTCGATGTCATAGGCCTCGGCCGTCAGCGCTGACAGGGTCGTCGCCTGCTGCGGCCCCACCGGCTGCCCTGCCTCCAGCCGGCTGATGTCCATCAGACCGGCGATGAGCCGCTGCAGCTGGCCGCTGCTGCGCGAGGCGATGTCCGCCAGGCTCAGCAGCGTCTCGTCCGGGTTCATCCCGTCCATGCGCATCTTCAGCAGCTCGAGGGCGGAGATGACGTTGCCCAGCGGGCTTTGCAGGTCGTGGAGCAGCATGGCGATGAGGTCCTGGCGCATCTCCTCCAGTTCGACCCGGCTGGAGATGTCGTGGTAGATCCACTGCCACGTTCCCTCGCGGCCGGGGGTCAGCCGTCGGGCGCGCACCTCCACGTCGAGCGTCACCTGCCGTGGGCGGCCGTCGATGACTCGCTGGGCCACGACGCGGCTGCGGAAGCTCATCGAGCCGGGGCCGGTCAGCTTCTCCACGCTGGGCAGCGGCTCGCGGGGGTGGTGCAGGTCGCGGATGTTGATGGCCGGAAAAGAGCGACGGTCGATGCCGAAATAGGTGAGCGCCTGCCGGTTGCCGTCGATGATCCGACCCATGAAGTCGGTCAGCAGGATGGGGTCGAATCCCTCGGCGAAGACGTGGCGAAAACGGGCGTCGGCGTTGAGGGCCACGCCCGTGCTGTCCATGTGGGGGAGAGGTGCGGTCTCGTTGCTCATCGCCTCTATATCAGTTGCAGGCTGGGGGTCACGTCGAAATCGATCCCGTCGCGCCGCCCCTTGATGAAATGAAAATGGGCGGCCGCGCCGATCATGGCCGCGTTGTCGGTGCACAGGGGCGTGGGGGGCACGCGCACGGGGATGTCCAGCCGCGACTTCATGGCCGCCCGCAGCGCCCGATTGGCCGAGACGCCCCCGGCGATGTGGACGGCCGTCGCCTCGAACTCGCGCGCCGCCGCGGCCGTCTTCTCTACCAGCGAGTCGACCACGGCCGCCTGGAACCCGGCGGCCAGGTCGGCCACGGGCATGCCGGCCGGCGAGTGGTATTGGCTCACCTGGCGCATGACGGCCGTCTTCAGGCCGCTGAAGCTGAAATCATAGCCGTGCTCGGCGTCCATGACCGCCCGCGGGAAGCGGAAGGTGGTCGGATTGCCCCGCTCGGAGACGGCGTCGATGGCCGGGCCGCCGGGATAGGGCAGTCCCAGCAAACGGCCGACTTTGTCGAAGGCCTCGCCCGCGGCGTCGTCGAGCGTCGCCCCCAGCAGCCGGTAGCGGCCGTGGTCGGTCATCAGGTACAGGTCGGTGTGGCCGCCGCTGACCACCAGAGTCACCAGCGGAAATTGAATCTGCGGCGCATCTTCGGTCAGCCACAGGGAGTAGATATGGCCCTCGATGTGGTTGATGCCCAGCACCGGCAAGCCCCGGCTGACGGCCAGCCCCTTGGCCATGTTGACGCCCACCAGCAGCGAGCCGACCAGCCCCGGCCCGCGGGTGACGGCCACGCAATCGAGGTCGTCGAAGCCCAGATGGGCCTGCCGCATGGCTTCCTCGACGACCTGGTAGATGGTCTCCACATGGCGGCGCGAGGCCACCTCGGGGAAGACGCCGCCGTATTGGGCGTGCATCTCCACCTGCGAGGCCACGACATTGCTCAGGATGGTCGTCCCGTTGGCCACCACAGCCGCCGCCGTCTCGTCGCAGGAGGTCTCGATGGCCAGGATTCGTGTGGTTTGCTGATTCTCTTCCATGCTATCCGTCATCCGTCACTCGTCATTCGTCATTCGTCACTTCCATGATTGCTGTCGTCACCGCCTTGGACTGACCCGGCAGCACCGTGCGCGGGTCGAGCAGCAAGCGGCCGTCGTGGATGCGGGCGATGACCGGCAGCGGCCGGGCGCGCAATCGGGCGGCCAGTTCGTCCACGCCCCCATCCATGTCATCGACACGGATGGCCACCACCCGCGTGGGCAGGCTCTCGCCGGGCAGGCTACCGCCGCCCACGTAAGACACATCGGGGGCGGTCGCGGCGTCGATGCCCGCGGCTCGCAGTTGGTTTGCCCAGCGCTCGGCCTCGGCGGCGATCTCATCCAGCGGCCGGGCGATCATCCGCCACACGGGGATGGCCAGTTCGCGGCCGGTCAAATACAGGTCCAACGTGGCCGTCAGCGCGGCCAGAGCCAGCTTGTCGGCGCGTACGGCGCGAGCCAGCGGGTGCCGCCGGGCGCGGTCGATGAGGTCGGCTCGCCCGGCCAGGATGCCCGCCTGCGGCCCGCCCAGCAGCTTGTCGCCGCTGAAGGCCACCACATCCGCCCCGGCCGCCAGCCCCTCGGGCACGGTCGGTTCCGGCTCCAGGCCGTAGGGGGCGGTGTCGAGCATGGCTCCGCTGCCCTGATCGTAAAGCAGCCATAGCCCGCGATCGTGGGCCAGCGCCGCCAGTTCGGCCAGGGGCGGCTCGCCGGCGAAACCGATGATCTTGTAGTTGGAATGATGCACGACCAGAATGGCCGCCGTGTCGGCCGTGATGGCCGCGGCATAGTCGCGCAGGTGGGTGCGGTTGGTGGTGCCCACTTCGACCAGACGCGCCCCCGATTGCTCCATCACCTCGGGCACGCGAAAGCCGCCGCCGATCTCCACCAGTTGGCCGCGACTGATGAGCACCTCGCGGCCGCGGCATAGCGCGGTCAGCATCAGCAGCACGGCCGCGGCGTTGTTGTTGACCGCCAGGGCTGCCTCCGCGCCGGTCAGACGGCGCAGCAACGACTCGGGGTGGGTGGCCCGCGAGCCGCGTCGCCCGGTGGCGGGGTCAAATTCCAGCGTGGAATAGCCGTTGGCGACGGAGGCCATGGCCGCCATCGCCGCGTCGCTCAATGGGGCGCGGCCGAGATTGGTGTGAAGGATGATGCCCGTGGCATTGATGACCGGCTGCAGGGTGGGGGCCAGCATCGCCTCCAGTCGCTGACGCGCCCCGGCCACCAGCGCGTCATCGGCCGGAATGGCCGGCGGAGCTTCGCCTGCCCTATTATGGCCGTCGAGCAGCGCGGCCCGCGTCTCGTCGAGGATGGCTCGCAGGGCGTCCGTGGCCAGTGATTGGCCGTAGATGCCGGCCATCTCGCTCGCGCCGGGGGAGCGCAGCAGGCGGTGGATGCTGGGGAGATCGCGTGGCGTGGCGCGGCCGGCTGGTGGTTGGGTCATGACAGCCGTCAGGAGGGTGAGCTTTGTTCCTGGACGTTGGCGGCCCGCTCGCGAATCTGCAAGACCAGCTCGAACAGGACGAGGACGGCCGCGGCCAGCACCGCCACGGGCACGCCGAAGGTGCGGTTCATCTGCAGCCACAGGCAGAAGGCGGCCCAAAAGCCCACAAACATGGATTGCCGCAAAACGGGCAGGAAGACGGGCGGCTCGTGGCGAAATTCAGGCGGGTTGTAGCGCTTGTTCAGATAGTACAACGGCAGCATGGCGATCCCCGTGAAGGCCACGATGACCGAGGCCAGGAAGGCCAGCAACGCCTCGCCGTTGGCGGCCGACAGCAGGGCCGCGGCGTCGGTGCGCTGCAGGACGACGGCCCGCGCCAACTCTACCCGCGTCACGTCAAACAGCCAGATGGTGTTGACGATGCGCTCGACGGCCAGCGCCCCCAACAGGAACAGGCCGATGCTTAGCAACAGGACAGGAAGGACACCCAACCGGCGGACTAACCTTTGCATGACGGTAGTATACACGATTTTTTCGGGGGTTGGGTAATGAGCGAATGGCGGAAATCAGTCCGGTTTTTCGCTTGACAACCGCATGTATCTGATTTATTATGCTTGTATCTGCGCGATTATAGTGATTAGCGCAGAAATGAGCACAATCGATCATGTTGCGGCTCGCCCGGCACTCCCAAATCAAGGAAATCGTCGACCGGCTCGGACAGGCCACGGTCGCTCAGCTGAACGCCGAACTACTCGTCAGCGAGGCCACCATTCGCCGCGATCTGGACGAACTCGACCGGCTGGGCGTGCTGCGCCGAACGCATGGCGGGGCGATCCGCCTCGCCGATGATATCGAACCCCCACACCTTCAGCGCCTGGGCGAGCTGGCGGCCGAGAAGGGCCGCATCGGCCGTCGCGCCGCCGATCTGATCGCTCCCGGTCAGACCGCCTTCCTGGGCAGCGGCACGACGGTCGAGGCCATGCTGCCGCATCTGACCGAACACAGGAACCTGACCGTTATCACCAACTCCTTGCCGGTCGTGAACGCGCTGGCCGGCCGTGTCGTCGAGTTAATCGTCATCGGCGGCTTGTTGCGCAGCGATGAGTTGTCGATGGTCGGCCACATCTCCGAGACGGCCATTCGCGAGTTGCGCGCCGACGTGGTGTTCATGGGGATGCGCGGCATCGACGTCGTCCAGGGTTTCACCAGCGACTACATGCCGGAGGCCCTGACCGACCGGGCTATCCTGGAGGTCGCGCCGAGGCGAATCATCCTGGCCGACCACAGCAAATTCGGCCGGGTGAGCGCCGTCTATCTTGGCCCCATCACCGCCGCCGAGGTCATCATCAGCGACACCCGCCTTGACCCGGCCACGATCGCCGCGCTGCAAGAGAGCGGTCTTGAGGTATTGCTGGCCTGAGAGACCCCGACAGGGTAAATCTTATGGAACTGAAAGATTTTCGACCCAAGTCCATGATGGTGACCAGGCGAACAGCGGTCGATCGGCCGCGCTTCCCGGTCATCGACGCCCACAACCATCTGGCCGAGCCTTTTGGCGGCGGCTGGGACAAGAAACCTCTGCCCGCGCTGCTCGACAACCTCGACATGGCCGGCGTTGTGGCCTATGTGGACCTCGACGGCGGCTGGGGCGAGGAGATCCTCCAGCGCCATCTGGATTATTTCAAGGCTCCTGCCCCCGACCGCTTTCAGATCTTCGGCGGCGTGGATTGGTCGCGCTGGCCGGACTACGGCGACCGCTTCGGCGAGTGGGCCGCCGGTCGCCTGCGCGAGCAAGCTCGCTGGGGGGCGCAGGGGCTGAAGATCTGGAAGCCGTTCGGCCTGCACGTGCGCGACCAGAACGACGCGCTGGTGGCCGTCGACGACCCGCGGCTCGATCCGCTGTGGGCCACGGCGGGAGAACTGGGCTTGCCGGTGATGGTTCACGTGGCCGACCCGGTGGCCTTTTTCGAGCCGGTGGACGCGACCAACGAGCGCTGGGAGGAGCTTCATAACCACCCCGACTGGCAGTTCACCAGCCCGCCGTTCCCGACTTTCCTGAGTTTGGTCGAGGGGTTTGCCGCGGTCGTCGCCCGCCACCCGGCGACCACCTTCATCGGCGCCCATGTCGGCTGCTACGCCGAGAACCTGGGCTGGGTGAGCGACGTGCTGCGGCGCTGCCCCAACTTCCATGTGGACATCAGCGCGCGCGTGGGCGAGCTGTGCCGCCAGCCCTACACGGCGAGACACTTCTTCATCGAGTTCGCCGACCGCATCCTCTTCGGCTCCGATTTCGGCCCCCGCCTCGACGGCTATCGCAGCTATTACCGCTTTCTGGAGACTGATGACGAATACTTTAGCTATCTTCCCAGCGACCCGCCGAGCCAGGGCCGCTGGTATGCCTATGGGCTTTTCCTGCCCGACGACGTGTTGCGCCGGGTCTATCACGATAACGCGGTTAAGGTTTTGAAGTTATGAATGGTGAATTGACGCATAATGAAATCATCACCCAGCCCGATGCCTGGGCTGACGCGCTGGCCGCCTTTGTCGAGCGCGAGGACATCGCCCGCGCTGCCTGGGCTGACCTGGCCCCGCGCCAGGTTGTGTTCATCGGCTGCGGGTCCACCCATTACCTGTCGATTACGGCCGCATCGCTTTGGCGCGGCCTCGTCGGCGCGGCCGAGGCACGAC
The DNA here is from genome assembly GCA_964654505.1 of uncultured Ardenticatenaceae bacterium. Classification (GTDB taxonomy): domain Bacteria; phylum Chloroflexota; class Anaerolineae; order Promineifilales; family Promineifilaceae; genus Promineifilum. The sequence goes on from CAZZJN010000006.1 coordinate 29,774, forward strand.
CGGCGTCGGAACTGCTGTTCTTTTTTGACGAGGCCGTGACCGACCCGGCCAACACCCTGCTCATCGCCATCTCCCGCTCCGGCACGACGACGGAGACGTTGGCCGCCGTCGATCGCTTTCGCCACCGTGGCGGTCGGGCGGTATGGACCGTCACCTGTTACCCCGATAGTCCGCTGGCCGAGGCAGCCGATCTGGTGCTGCCCGCCGTCGCCGGTCAGGAGAAAAGCGTGGCCCAGACGCGCTCTTTCGCCAGCATGCTTATCCTGTGCCAGGCGCTGGCGGCCTGCCTGGGTGGCGCCGACTGGCGGATGCTTGACCGGCTGCCCGAACTCGGCCGCCAACTCATCGCCGATTCCGAACCCGTCGTCGCCCCTATTGCCGGTCGTTTGGCGGACGAACGTCTGTATTACCTCGGCTCCGGCTCGCAATACGGCATGGCCTCCGAGGCCATGCTGAAGATGACCGAGATGTCCCTGACGCCATCGCAGGCGTTTCACTTTTTGGAGTTTCGCCACGGGCCGATGTCGATGATCGAGGCCGGCACCCAGGTCATCGGCTTAGTTTCACCCCAGGCCGAGGCGCACGAGTGGCGCGTGCTGGCCGAGATGCGGGCGAAGGGTGCGACCGTCTTTGCCCTCAGCCAGGGCGAGGGCGACGCCGATTGGCGTATCGCCTTGCCCGGCGGCTTGCCGTGGTGGACGCTGCCTGTGCTTTACCTGCCGCCATTGCAGTTGATGGCCTACCATCGCTCCCGGGCCAAGGGGCTTGACCCCGACAACCCGCGCAACCTGTCGTCGGTTGTCTTTCTGGATCGCAAGAGCTTTGGTTGAGAAGTTATGTTTTTTAGGGCTGATGGCCTGTCACCCGTGACCGGTCGTATGGCGTCAGCGACCGACCGGGCGGCCCATTGGCTCTTTTTACAATCAGTTTGTTAGGTGCGAGAGGAGAAATAACTATGAAGAAACTGTTGTTAATCGCTATCCTGTTGTTGGCTTTGGCCGCCTGTGGCGGTTCGGCCCCGCAAGCACAACCGACCGTCCCCAGCGCGGGCGGAGGCGCGGCGGAAGAAAGCAGCGCTGAGCCGGTCAGCTTGCGCCTGTGGACGCATCAAAATGATGCCTTCAACAGCGGCTACCAGGCGCTCATCGATGCCTACACCGCCGCGAACCCCAACGTCACCATCACCCTGGAGACGTTCGATTACGACACCTACATCCAGACGTTGCAGACTGCCTTGCCCGCGGGCACGCAGGCCGACATCCTGCAGATGTTCGGCTCATGGGTCTGCAGCTATGCTGATGGCGGAAACCTGGCCGAGATGCCGGCCAGCGTCCTGAGTCTGGCTGACGCCCAGGCTCAGATCTTCCCGGCCCAGATCGGCGGCTATACCTGCGACGACAAGGTCTATGGCATCCCCCAGGAGTTCAACATCGAATATGGCGCGGCGCTGGTCAACACGGCCGTAGCCGAAGAGTCGGGCATCAGCGACATCACCGCCGGCTGGGCCAACTGGGATGAGTTCATAGCCGACGCCAAGGCCATGACCGCTACCCAGGACGGGGTCATCACCCGGGCCGGTTTTAACTACACCGGCTCCGACGGCATTCCGGCCATGTTCTACTCGCTCATCCTGCAAAATGGCGGCCAGTACCTGAGCGAAGACGGCACGTTTACCGTTAATACGCCCGAAGGCAAGGCCGCGCTGGAACTGATGAAGCGTTTCGTTGACGAGGGCGTCATCGACCCCGTCCTGTTCAATGACGAATCGAACTGGGTTGGCGAGTCCTTCTTCGATGGCAGCAGCGCCATGGGCCTGATCGGGCCGTGGGCCGTGCCCGAATACAGTGGCGACTTCCCCGAGGTGGCCGCTGTGACGCAGTATGTGCCCCTGCCCACCGTCAAGGGCGAGCAGGCTCTTGTGGCCGCCTCCGGCTGGGGCCTGACCATCAGCGCCAAAAGCCCGGCGCAGGAAGCCGCCTGGGACTTCGTGCGCTTTGCCGCGCTGGATCCGGTGCAGGTCGAGGAATTTAACCTGGCTTCCGGCACGTTGCCCGCCCTGCGAGCCAACGGCGAGGGCCAGGCGGCCGATGATCTGGTGGCCAAGTTCCCGCACTTCGGTCCTTTCCTGCAGATCCTGCCCTTCGCTCAGTACGAAGGCGCGTTCCCCGATCGCGACCTGGTGTGGTACGAGATCACCTATCCGCGCATCCTGTCTTTCCTGCAGGGCAACGCCACGCTGGAAGACACGCTGCAAGCTATCGAACGCGAAGTCAACGAGACGCTCTAATCGGTAGTTGAGCATCCATCCTGGAGGCCTGCGATGAATACAATCGCCAACCGTCCCGTCGCCTTGCCGGAAACGCCGCCACCCCGGCCGCGTTTCTGGCAGGGCCGCACCGGCGCGCAGAAAGTCTTTGTTCTGTCGACCCTGATCCCGATGATCCTCTACGTCGCCTTCTGGTCACTGCTGCCCATTGT
>CAZZJN010000006.1:32351-46790 GCA_964654505.1 uncultured Ardenticatenaceae bacterium
CTGCCCATCGTCACCTCGTCGGTTGGCGTGGCCATCATGTGGGGCTATATCCTGCACCCGCAGCGGGGGTTGCTCAATGCCGCCCTCGGCTCAATGGCCGGGCGCATGATCGCCATCAACTGGGTCGGCGACGCCACGCTGGTCATCGGTCCCATCCCCGTGGCCCTGATCGCCGTCATCATCGCCTATCTGTGGCAGGACATCGGCTACAACCTGATCATCTTCATCGCCGCCTTGCAGGGTATCCCGGACAGCATCCGTGACGCGGCGACCATGGACGGGGCGTCGGGGTTCACGATGTTTCGTCATATCACGCTACCCCTGCTGCGGCCGACGATCCTGCTGACGGCTATCCTGACCATGATCTCGGCCTTCCAGGTGTTCGACATCTTCCAGGTCATGACCCGCGGCGGCCCGGACAATCAGACCCGCGTGTTGACCTTCGACATCTATGACAACGCTTTTCGCTTCCAGAACATGGGCTGGGCCGCGGCCACGTCGGTCATTCTGTTCCTCATCGTTCTGGCCGTTTCGCTTGTCCAGAACCGTATGTTGCGCAGCGAGTGGGAATATTGAGAGTAGAGCAGCCTCATTGATGGCGCAAATTTTCGTTGCCGAACGCGGGCCATCGATGCGATCTTCAAACGCTATTGGGAGTAATCATGACGACGACAATGATACGGCCGGCACATGATCGTTCGGAGAGGCGACTGTCGCTGGGGCGCATAGCGGTTTACACCATCCTGATCATCTCCAGCATTATCGCCATCATTCCCTTCGTGTGGATGATCCTGGCTTCGTTCAAGACCGGGGCCGAGGTGCGTCAGGTTCCGCCGACCTTTTGGCCGCAATCGCCCACGCTGGAGAATTATCGCACCATCCTGAACGATCCGAAGTTGCCGCTGATCACCTTCTATCGCAACTCGGCCATCATTGCCGTGAGCAACGTCATCCTGGCTGTGTCCACCAGCGCCCTGTTCGGCTATATCTTTGCCAAGTTCGAATTTCCGCTCAAACGGGCGTTGTTCTGGTTTGTACTGGCGACGATGATGATCCCGTTCCAGGTGACGATGATCCCCGGCTATCTGATTCTGGCTCGACTGGGACTGGTCAACAATCTGGCCGGTCTGATCGTCGGCTCGGCCTTCAGCGCTTTCGGTATCTTCCTGGTGCGCCAGTTCGCCCTGTCTATTCCCAGCGAGATGCTCGATGCCGGGCGGGTTGACGGGGCATCGGAGTGGCGCATCTTCTGGTCGATCGCCTTGCCCCAGCTCAGCCCGGCTCTGGCCACGCTGGGGATGATGACCTTCATGTGGAACTGGAACGCCTATCTCTGGCCACTCATCATCCTGACCGAGCAAAACAAGCGCACCCTGCCGATTATCCTCACCTGGTATTCGACGCAACATTCCAATCAGATTCAACTGACGATGGCCGCGTCGGTCATCGTAATCATTCCCATTCTGGCTGTCTTCCTGCTGACCCAGCGCTGGATCGTGCGCGGGATGACGCTGTCGGGGTTGAAAGGATAGTGACGACGATGAACACACGATGGGGGACTGGAGCGCTAAACCGCCGGTCGGTCGGGTTGTTAGCCTTGCTGGCGCTGGCGGTGTGGATGGTGGGATGCCGCGGCACGACGCCGACGGCCGGGATAGCGCCGGTAGCTGAGGCGACATCAGCCGTGGCCACGCCGGCGCCGCCCGCGCCTCGACCGACGGATCAGCCCGTCACGCAGGAGCGTTTGCTGGAGGTGAACGATTTCCTCTACCAGTTGCAGCGCCCCCGGCCTGACCGCATCGGCCCCACGGCTTTTGATCTGGCCGTCGTCAGCATTGCCGCGGCCGGGAACTCGCCCGACGTCATCCCCGCCCTGAAACGCAGCGCCGGCGGCGACAAGATCGTTCTGGCCTACATGAGCATCGGGCAGGCCGAGACCTATCGCGAATACTGGGATCCCACCTGGAGCGACAACCCGCCGGCATGGCTCGATGAGCCTGATGAGACCTGGGCCAACGATTATTGGGTGCGCTACTGGATGCCGGCGTGGCAAGAGATCATCTATGGCCACCCCAACAGCTATCTCGACCGCATCATGGCCCTGGGCTTCGATGGCGTCTATCTCGATCGCGTCGATGCCTATCAGTATTATGAGGAGCGCGACGGCCGCGACACGGCCGCTCGCGAAATGGTGGACTTCATCCTGGACTTCACCGCCTACGCCCGCGAACGCAATCCGAACTTTCTGGTCTTCCCGCAAAATTCCGAGGAACTGGGCACGATGTTCCCCGACTTCCTGGCGGCGATGAACGGCATCGGCGTCGAAGACCTCTATTATGGTTATCCACGAGACCACGAGCCAAGCCCGGCCGACTGGACGGCGGCGCGCGAGGCTATCCTCGATCAGTGGGTAGCGGCCGGGAAGCTGGTGCTCGTCATCGATTACACTGAAAAAGCCGAGCAGATCGCCGATGCCTATGCCCGGTCGGCCGCTCGCGGCTATGTCGAATATGTCACCGACCGGAGCCTCGGCCGGTTGCGCATCAACCCCGGCTTTGAGCCGGATTAGCCTGTCAGGCTTTGTTGAAGGAGTTATCATGACCAAAGTTACGTTGATCGGTGCCGGGAGTACCGAGTTTGCCACCGAGCTGATGACCGATATCCTGTGCACGCCGGCGCTGGAAGAAGGCACGTTCGCGCTGGTCGATATCGATGCCGAGCGGCTGGAGCTTGTCCATCGCACGGCCGAATACCTTATCGCCCGTAGTGGCCGCCGATGGACGGTGGAGGCGGGCACCGACCGCACCCAACACCTCCCCGGCAGCGATTTCGTCATCAACACCATCGAAGTGGCCGGACTGCCCAATGTCCGCCACGACTACGACATCCCGCTGAGCTATGGTATCGACCAATGCATCGGCGACACCATCGGCCCGGGGGGTCTGTTCAAGTCCCTGCGCACGTTGCCTTCGTGGCTCGATATCATCGACGACATCGAGATCTACGCCCCGCGGGCGCTGATCATGAACTACACCAACCCCATGTCGCTGACGGTGCTGACGGCCGCCCGCTACACGGATATGCCCGTCGTCGGCCTGTGCCACTCCATTCAGAACACGGCCCACGAGTTGGCCGAGTACCTCGACATGCCTATCGAGCAGATCGACTGGCGCGCGGCCGGCATCAACCATCTGGCCTGGCTGGTGCGGCTGGAGCGCGACGGCGAGGACCTCTACCCGCTGCTGCGCGAGCGCATGAAGGATCCGGCTATCTATGAGCGCGACCCGGTGCGCTTCGACATGATGCGCCATCTGGGGGCATTCCCCACCGAGTCCAGCGGCCATGTCAGTGAATACACCGCCTACTACCGCAAGCGGCCCGACCTGGTGAAGACCTATACTCGCGCCGAATATCGCGGTGAGAGCGGGTTCTACGCCAATAACTGGCCGCGCTGGCGAGGGGAACAGGACGCGCGTTTGCGGCGCATCCTTGCCGGAGAGGAGGAGTACGAGATGGAGCGCGGCGAGGAATTCGCCTCGAACATCATCGAAGCCATGCACACCGACCGGCCGGCGGTCATCTATGGCAATGTCTATAACACTGGGCTGATCGACAACCTGCCGCAGGACGGCGTCGTCGAGGTGGCTTGCCTGGTGGACAAGAAGGGCATCCAGCCGACGCATTTCGGCTCGTTGCCCACCCAACTGGCCGCGCTGGACGCGCAACATATGGCCTTCCATGACCTGGTAGCCACGGCTGTGCTGGAGCGCGACCGCGAGGCGGCCGTCCACGCCCTGATGCTCGACCCGTTGACCTCGGCCGTCCTGTCGCTGGGCGAAATTCGGACGATGTTTGACCAGATGGTCGCCGCCGAGCGGGATTATCTGCCCGACTTTCTATAACCACACGCGAGGATAATTCTATGGACCTTACAATCGGCAAACTGCGTCGCATTCAGCAATGCGCCACGTCCGATGGCTTTTTCGTCATCATGGCCCTCGACCACCGCAACAACCTGCGGCACGCCCTCAACCCGGCCAACCCCGACTCGGTGGGCTATGAGGAGATGGTCGATTTCAAGAACGATGTTGTGCATGCCCTGGCCCCGGTCAGTTCGGCCGTGTTGCTCGACCCCGAATTCGGCGCGGCCCAAAGCATCGCCGCCCGGGCGTTGCCCGGCTGCACGGGGCTGATGGTCGCCGTCGAATCGACCGGCTACACCGATGAGCCGACCGCTCGCCGCAGCGAAGTCCTTCCCGGTTGGGGCGTGGAAAAGATCGCTCGCATGGGCGCGTCGGCTGTCAAGCTGCTCCTCTACTATCATCCTGAGGCTCATAATGCCGCCGAGCAAGAGGCGTTGGTGGATGAGGTGGCGCGGGCTTGCCGCCAGTACGACATGCCCCTTTTCCTGGAACCGCTCTCTTTCTCCATCGACAGCCGTCGCAAGAAGCTCTCCTCGGCCGAGAAGCGCGCCGTGGTCATCGAGACCGCCCGCCGCTTCACGCCACGAGGCATCGACGTGCTCAAAGCCGAATTCCCACTCGACGTTGGCGAGGAGTCGGACGAGAAGGTCTGGGAAGAGGCCTGTCATGAGTTGAACGAGGCCAGCCGGACGCCCTGGGTGCTGCTCAGCGCCGGGGTGCCCTTCGAGACCTTCGCCCGTCAGGCGGAGATCGCCTGCCGATGCGGGGCCGGCGGGGTCATGGCCGGGCGCGCCGTGTGGCAAGAGGCGGTGGAGTTGCGCGGCGACGCACGAGCCGACTTTCTTAACAAGCAAGCCGTAGACCGCATGGTGGAATTGGGCGAGATCATCGCTGAACATGGCACGCCGTTCACCCGGTTCTATGCCTCATCGGCCACTGACGTGGGCGAGACTTGGTACGAGAGCTACTAGGAGCGCTCGGCCGTCGGGAACGACCTGATGGACATGTTTGACCTGCTCGTCATCGGTGAGATCAACCCCGATCTCATCCTGCGTGGCGCGGACGTGGCCCCCGCCTTCGGCCAGGCCGAGAAGCTGGTCGAGGACGCGGCGCTGACCATGGGATCGTCGTCGGTCATCATGGCCTGCGGGGCGGCGAGGCTGGGGCTGCGGGTGGCTTTCTGCGGCCTGGTGGGCGACGATTTGTTCGGCCGCTTCATGCTCGACGCCATGGCCGCCCGAGGCATCGATATCGCCGGGTGCATCGTCGATTCGGCGCTGCCCACCGGGCTGAGCGTCATCCTGGCCCGGACCGGCGGTGACCGGGCGATCCTGACCCATCCCGGAGCCATTCCCGCGCTGACGGCCGATCGCATCGACCGCGACCTGCTGCGCAAAGCCCGCCACGTCCATGTCGGCGCCTACTTCCTGCTCGACGCGCTGCGACCCGATCTGCCGGCGCTGTTCAGCGAAGCCCATGACCTGGGACTGACCACCTCGCTTGACCCCAACTTCGACCCTACGGGTCGCTGGGACGCGGGCGACGTGTTGCCCCATTGCGACATCTTTCTGCCCAACGAGACCGAGGCCATGGCTATCAGCGGCGCGGCCGACTTGCCCGCGGCTGTCGATTGGCTGGGGGCGCGGGTAGGCACGGTGGCCGTCAAACTGGGGGCGGATGGCGGGCTGGCCCGGCAGGGTGGCCGTCAGACACAGGCCCGACCCTTGCCGGTGACCGTGGTTGATACAGTCGGCGCGGGCGATTCGTTCGACGCCGGGTTCCTGTGCGGGCAACTCAACAACTGGACGGCAGCCGAGTCGTTGCGACTGGCGCTGGTATGCGGATCGCTCTCGGCCACCGGCTCCGGCGGCACGGCGGCTCAGCCCACCCTGGCCGAAGCCCTGGCCCGGATGCCGGAGATCGCGATGGCCTGAGTGGGACGCAAGCAGACTATCTGAATAACCATGAACCTCAATACCCTTATCGAGCGTCACAAGTCCGGCGTGCCGATCGGCATCGCCAGCATCTGCTCCGCCCATCCCATTGTATTGGACGCCGCCATGTCCCTCGGCCGCGACACGAGGCGGCCGGTCCTCATTGAATCGACCTGCAATCAGGTCAACCATCACGGCGGTTACACCGGCCAGACCCCGGCCGAGTTCGTGGCTCATGTGACTCGACAGGCCGAGCGCATCGGGCTGACGGACGAGCAGCTCATCCTCGGCGGCGATCACCTTGGGCCAGGCCCGTGGCAGAAAATGCCCGCGGCCGAGGCGATGGCTGAGTCCCGCACGCTCGTCGCCGCTTATCTTGAGGCCGGTTACAGCAAGATTCATCTCGATGCCAGCATGTCCCTGGCGGACGATCCGCCCGGCCCTCTGGATGTTGCCACCATCGCCGCCCGCGCCGCCGACCTGGCCGCCGTGGCTGAGGCCCATCGCCGTGTGGATGCGCCTGCACCCGTCTATGTCATAGGCACAGAGGTGCCCGTCGCCGGGGGGCTGCCGGGCGAGGGGCATTCGTTTGCCGTCACCCGCCCGGCCGATGCCGCCGAGACCATCGCCGCCAGCCGCGCGGCCTTCGTCAGTCTGGGCCTCGAGGAGGCCTGGCAGCGGGTCATCGCCCTCGTCGTTCAACCCGGCGTTGAGTATGGCGACGAGACGATCATCGATTACGATCGCCCCGCCGCGGCCGATCTGTCGCGCTTTGTTGAATCACAGCCGGGGCTTGTCTATGAGGCCCACTCCACGGACTACCAGACTCCGGCCGCCCTGCGCGCGCTGGTGGAAGACCACTTCGCCATTCTCAAGGTTGGCCCGGGGTTGACCTTTGCCTACCGTGAAGCGTTGTTCGCGCTGGAGGCGATTGAGAGGGCGTGGCTGGGTGGCAGAAGGGGCTTCGAGCCGTCAAACTTGCAGGCGACGCTGGACGCAGCCATGCTGGCCAACCCGGTCTATTGGCGCAGCTATTACGAGGGCGACGACGCGGACCTGGCCCGCAAGCGAGCCTACAGCTTCAGCGATCGCTCGCGTTACTACTGGCCTGTGGCCGAGGTGGAGACGGCCGTGGCCCGGTTGCTGGATAATCTGTCGGCAGGGCCTCTGCCTTTGGCCTTGCTCAGCCAGTTCATGCCGCGACAATTCGCGCGTGTGCGTGAGGGTCGCCTGCCCAACCACGCGCCGTCGCTGGCGGCCGATGCTGTCACGGCCGTCCTGGAGAGCTACTTTGCGGCCACGGCCTAACGGGCTGGGGCGGCGAGCGAGTCGGCTTATTTCAGCCGGATGACGGTGGCGAGTCATTCGAGGAACAGGATAGCCTCAACCGACCGGTTATCCGGTTTGTCGCCATACCTGATTCCCTGTAAACTGGTGCATTACCTATGCCGCCGCGCGCTCACTTATTGCTCCTGATCGTCGCTCTGACGACGGTCGCCTGCGGGGGATTCAGTCCGGTGGCCATTGGCGCGGCGAATCCCGTTAATCAGCCATCGCCATTGTCTACAACCGTACCTGTGAGCAGCCCAACACTCGCGCCGACGGCGACACCTTCGCCAACCAACACCCCATCGCCGACGGCAACGGAGACCCCGACCGCGACCCCGACGGCAACGGCGACAGCCACCCCGACGGAGACGCCATCCCCCACACCGACCCGCGATCCGGCAACGCTGGTCAACGGTGTGCCGGTCGAGGATTTCATCATCATGCCGCCCGAGACGCAGCAGCACGTTCGCGAGATTTTCGCCCGCGGGCAAGAGCTGGGCCGCAACCCGAACCGCTTCTCCAAGCTTGGCGACAGCGCTTCGCTCACCAGCCAGTATCTGGCTCGCTTCGATCAGGGTCGTTACAACCTGGGCATCTACGCGGGTTTGCAACCGGCCGTCGATTTCTACCGGAAGTCGTTTCAGCGCTTCGGCCTGGCGACGCGCATCGGTCTGCATGCCTGGACGGCGTTCCGCCCCGGCGAGGCCGATCCGGTGCATTGCTCGCCCGATGAGCATATGGTCGGCTGCGAGTTCCGCCGGCACAATCCATCCGTTCTGCTCATCCGGCTGGGAACCAACGACGTGGCCGAGGGGGACGCCTTCGAGCGCGCCATACGCCATGCCATCACCTATAGCATCGATAACGGCGTCATTCCCGTCCTCATCACCAAGTCCGACCGGCTGGAGGGGGACGATCGGCACAACGTAACGATGCGCGCCCTGGCGGCTGAGTATGCTGTGCCGCTGTGGGACTTCGACGTCGTGGCCGGCACCTTGCCCAATCGCGGTCTGGGTCATGACGGCGCCCATCTAACCGCCTATGATACCGACGACTACACCGATCCGGCGGCGCTCTCGTTCGGCTATCCGCTCAGCGACCTGACCGGCCTGATGATGCTCGATGCCATTCGCCGGACGGTGGAGGGGATCGCGCCATGAGCCTGGGGCTGGTCGAGATTCTGGTCATCGCGCTGGCGGCTGTGCTGTTTGCGGCGCTGATTCCTCCGCGCTGGCGCGGCTGGGCCATCCTGCTGGGCAGCGTGGTCGGCATTTACTGGCTGCAGGCTCCGCTGGCCCCGCGCTGGGCCGACTTCCTCCTGCCGAGCGCCACCATCGCCCTGGGCGTCGCCGGTTGGTGGCTGTCGCGACAGCATCAGCAAGCTTTCCTCTCGCCCGTCCATGATGACGACGATCATCCCGGCGGCCGAGACCCTCATATTTACGTGCAGGACGACTGGCTGACGTTGCTGGTGGTCATGACCGTCATCCTGGTCTTGTCGCTCTTCCGCTACGCGCCCGCCGAGTTACGACTGACGGCATCGCGGCCGCCGTCGCCCCTGTTTGTCGCCGTCACCGCGCTGGAGGTGGGGCTGCTCTTTCTGGCCCTGGCCATCATTCTGCGCCGCGTCGGCCATTGGGTGGCGCTCAACGGCGGCATTGTCGCCATCCTTTTCCTGTTCGTATTGGTCAAATGGCCGCCGGCCACGACGGTTGTCGCCGGGTGGTGGCGGAGCCTGACCGAGCAGGATGTCTCGCTGGCCGCACCGTCGGACCTGGTGTGGCTTGGCTTCGCCTATGTCGTCGTGCGCATCATCCACACCATCCGCGACCGACGGATGAACGTCATGCCTGACATGCCGCTGAGCACGTATCTCAGCTACATCCTCTTCATCCCCGCTTTCGTTGCCGGGCCGATCGACCGCATCCAGCGGTTTTCCGGGGACTATCATGCGCTTGGCAACTTGCGGGGCTTCGATCCGGCGCGTTGGGGATCGGGCCTGTGGCGCATTGGCGAGGGGCTGTTCAAGAAGTTCGTCGTCGCCGACCTGCTGGCGCAAGGGATGTCGCTCACGCCGGCGCTGGCCGAGCAGACCGAGAGCGCGGTGGCGATGTGGCTGCTGCTGTTTGGCTACGGGTTGCGCATCTATTTTGATTTCAGCGGCTACACCGATATCGCCATCGGTCTGGGCATGCTGTTCGGCTTTCGCCTGCCGGAGAACTTCAATCGGCCCTACACGCGGAGCAACATCACGACCTTCTGGCAAAGCTGGCATATGTCGCTCAGCGAGTGGGCGCGCTTCTACATCTTCACGCCGCTGTCGCGTGCCTTGCTCCGCCGGCGATCCAAAGCGGCCGGGCTGCTGACACCGACCACCATCGTCCTCTCGGCCCATCTGGCGACCATGATCGCCATCGGCCTGTGGCACAGCATCAGCTGGAACTTCTTCTTTTGGGGCTTGTGGCACGGCGTCGGCCTGTTCATTCACAAGCAGTGGAGCGACCGGACCCGCAAATGGTATCGCGGCCTGCAGGGGCGGCCGTGGCCGCGGCGCGCCTGGGCCGTCGCCGGGTGGGGCATGACCGTCCTCTTCGTCATGTTGGGCTGGGTGTGGTTCCTGCTGCCCACGCCGCAAATGGCCCTGGATACATTCGCCAAACTGTTCTCGTTTTGATTGAAAATTTATGCCAATTACTCGGCTGAAGTCCGTCTACTTCTTTTATTATGCCGCGCTGGCCTGCCTGGCCCCTTTCATGAGCCTCATCTATCTGGAGCGAGGCATGAACGGAACGGAGATCGGCGTTTTGTCGGGGATGGTGCCTCTGGTTACCTGGATCAGCACGCCTGTCTGGAGCGGCATCGCCGACGCGCACCGCCGCCATCACGCCGTGTTGCTGTTGGGCATCGCCGGACTGTGGGCGGTTGGGGTGGCGTTCTACTTTGCAAACGCCTTTTCCGCCCTGCTGGCCGTGGTCATTCTCTACGCCATCTTCAACGCGCCGATCGTCCCGTTGATCGATCACACGACGATTAGCCTGCCGGGAGACGACAAGGCGCGATATGGACAGATACGGCTGTGGGGCAGCGTTGGCTGGGGGCTGGCGGCGGCCTTGTTGGGGCCGGTACTGCAGCGGGCCGGGCTGGGTTGGGCGTTCTACAGCTTTCTGGTCCTGATGGCCGTCAATTTCGTCGTGTCCTCCAGGCTGCCCATGAATATCACCGTCGGCGATCGGCAGGATTTTTCGAGCGGGCTGAAGCGCTTGCTTCGTCGCGGCCGCTTCCTATTGCTGTTGCTGGTGTCGCTGGTATACGGCATCACCCTGGGCGTCCTGCTGAGCTACCAATTTCTATATCTCGAAGAACTGGGGGCGAGCCGGACGGTGATGGCCCTGTCATTGACGATGATGACCGTGAGCGAAATCCCCATCTGGCTCCTCGGCGGGTTTCTGCTGCACCGTTTCGGCGCCAGCCGGATGATCGCCATGGCGCTGGTGGTGGGAACGGTGCGCTATCTGGCGATGGGGGCTATCGTGGCGCCGTGGCTGGTGCTGCCCATCAGCCTGCTGCAAGGGCCGTCCTTCGCTGTGCTGTGGTTGGCCGGGGTGGCCGATGCCGATGCCGTCGCGCCTCCGGGCCTGGGGGCTACCGCGCAAGGCCTGTTCCAGGGGATGGTGATGGGATTAGGCTCGGCGTTGGGCGGCTTTCTGGGCGGCCCGGCCTCGGAGTTTATCGGCTACGCGGGCCTCTTCTCGGCCATGGGCTGGTTGTGTCTGGTCATGCTGGCTGTGTTCGTCGCCGCCCGCATGGTGCCCCGTCGTCGCCGAAGCCCCGCGGCCGTCTGATGGCATTCGAAGGGATTGCATCATCGGCCCAAACCGTGGATAATTCAGCCGAACTGTTTTTGGAGTTTCACCCACGCGATTGCTGAAGCAACGGCCGTAACGGCTCAATCATCTAATCAGATAACCCGATGGCCCGCCCATCCGCTCGGCGAGCAACGCCCGGCGTGGCGAGGCCATCCGACCGACAAGGCTGAACGTTGGTCTTCCCACCGGCGGCACGATGCCGCTCGATATCTTGTTGGTTCTTTGCAGGAGACAATATGAATTTGACCATCGGCAAAACGCGCCGGCTGCAGCAATGCAGCACGCCTGACCGCATGTTTGTCATCGCCGCCCTCGATCATCGCGACGACTTGCGGCGCATCCTCAAACCGGTCGAACCCGAAAGCCTAAGCTACCTGGAGATGGTGGCCTTCAAATCGGAGCTGGCCCACGTGCTGGCCCCGGTCAGCTCGGCCATCCTGCTCGATCCGGAGTATGGCGCGGCCCAGGCCATCGCCTCGGGCGCGCTGCCCGGCAACACGGGCCTCATCGTCACCGTCGAGGCCAGCGGCTATGAGGGAGACGCCACCAATCGGCGGTCGGCGCTGCTGCCCGAGTGGGGCGTGGACAAGGTGGTGCGCATGGGTGCGTCGGCGGTCAAGATGCGGCTCTATTACCACCCCGGAGCGAAGAGCGCGGCCAAACAGGAGGCGCTGGTGGATGAGGTGGTGGCCGCCTGTCGCGCAGCCGACATGCCGCTGTTTCTGGAGCCGCTGTCGTTTCCGTTGAGCGGCAAGGTCAAGAGCCTGTCCTCGGCCGAGAAGCGCGAGGTAGTCATCGAGACGGCGCGGCGGCTCTCCACGCGGGGGATCGACGTGCTGAAGGCGGAGTTTCCGCTGGATGGTCGCGAGGAGCCGCGCCGGGGCGAGTGGGAGGCGGCTTGTGCCGAGTTGACCGAGGCCAGTGCCGTGCCCTGGGTGCTGCTGAGCGGCGGCGTCTCGTTCAAGGAGTTCACCGCCCAGACGGAGATCGCCTGCCGGTTCGGGGCGAGCGGGGTGCTGGTCGGCCGCGCCGTGTGGCAGGAGGCCGTGGATTTGCGCAACGACGCCCACGACGAGTTCCTGAACAAGACGGCCATTGAGCGGATGGTCGACCTGGGCGATATCGTGTCGGAATACGGCACACCCTGGACGAAATATTACCCCGGTACGGCCGATGAGATCGGCGAGCTGTGGTATGAGAAATACTAGGGAAGTCTGGCGCCGCCCGTCAGACCCGTAAGGCGCGATCCAGCCAGTCGAGCGCTCGGCCGTCGCGGATCATGTCCGGCGTGACGCGAATCAGCGTCCAGCCGTAAAGCGCGGCCTCGTTGTACTTCTCGCAATCCTGCTCGAACCGCTCGGGGTGGGCGTGGCCCTTGCTGCGGCCGGTGTCGGTTTGCATCCAAATCCCGCCCTCGACTTCGCAGGCTACCAGTAGCCCATCCTTGCGCCAGCAAAAATCGAAGCGCCAGTTGCGGTTGGCGTGGAATACGTATTCCCGAACAGGCTCCGGCAGCCCGGCCAGCCGGATTTGCTCCAGCAGGACGACGTTCCAGTTTGTGTGGGCCGAGGGCGAGCGGGTGGTCTTCCGGCCGGGACGGTTAAATTTCATGCAGAGAATAATAGCACGAATGTTCTATTATTCAACTAATCAAATCGAGCATCGACCGCCAGCGCCTTGTTCAACAGGGCCAGATAGCGTCGCTTGCTGATCTCCACCGCGCCCAGCCGCTGCAGGTGGGGGGTCAGGAATTGCACATCGAGCAGCCGAAAGCCGCGCTCCCGCAGCCGCTGCACCAGGTAATAGAGGGCCACCTTGCTGGCGTTCGGCCGCCGGCTGAACATGCTCTCCCCGGCGAACAGGCCCCGCAGGCCGACGCCATAGAGGCCGCCGACCAGCTCGCCATCCTCCCAGGCCTCAACGCTGTGGGCGAACCCCAGTTCGTGTAGCCAATTATAGGCCTCGATGATCTCGTCGTTGATCCACGTCTCCTCACGGTCGGGGCCGGGGGCGGCGCAGGCCAGGATCACTTCGAGGAAGGCGGTGTTGACGCAAATCTCATACCGCCCGGATCGAATCAGTCGCATCAGTGACCGGGACACATGCAGGCCGTCGAGGGGCAGGATGGCGCGGGGATCGGGGGCGTACCAGTAGATTTGGCCGTCCTCGTGGGCCATGGGAAAAATGCCCTGGGCGTAGGCGGACAGGAGCAGGTCAACAGACAAGGTCATTGCGTATCGGTCGGTCCGGTCAGGCGATGCTCGCTCGGCCGGAGATTATCGGATGCGTCCCCGATGGCGGAGGCGTAATCCGTGGGAGATTACTCGTGTCGTAAGCGAATGTCCAGCGGGGGTAGCGTTTCCGGGTTTACACGGTACTCGTGAAGATATATAATCAGTTGCATGATAGTCACTTTTGGTGACGAGGCAACAGCCGACCTGTATCATGGCCGCCGTACCGGCCGAGTTCGCCGATTTCCTCATGATATTTTGCATCGTGCTTTGGTCAGAATGGACGTTCTCAATACGGCACAGGATTGGAGCGACCTGAGATCACCGCCCGGCAATCGTCTTGAAGCCCTCAGTGGCGATTGGACTGGTTTCCATAGCATTCGGATTAATCGACAATGGCGAATCGTCTTCTTTTGGGAAAACGGAAACGCTAACGATGTACAGGTGACGGATTATCACTGAAGGTAGATTATAATGATTCCTGAGAACCGAATTCCTACTCACCCCGGAATCGTGCTGGAAGAAGAATTCCTGCATCCGTTAGGCCTCACGCAGGTCGCTTTAGCTCAGCACCTGGGAGTTTCCACGCAACGGATCAATGAGTTGATTCGCGGCAAGCGTGGCGTTACTCCTGAAACGGCGTGGCTATTGGCCGGTGCGTTTAACACATCGCCGCAGTTTTGGCTCAATTTGCAGATCAACTATGACCTGGCGATGAACCGGCCTAAACAAACAATCCAGCCATTGGCTGCCGCAGACTGAATTGTCATCCCGCAGGCCGGTAGCTGGGTCACGCCGGATTATATCCTCAAGCTGCGGTTGTGGGGGTGGGTGGTGCAGCCCGTCTCACCTCCCACCCGATATATCCGGCTGGTTACGGCATATCATTTCCTCCTTGTTTATTGGCCGACTATAATCCCATCCAACAATTTATTCCGGACAAGTGGATCTTATGTATGATGTTGAACAATTGCGCCGTGACGAGTTCCCCCATTCGGCCGAACTCACCTATCTGAACCATGCGGGTATCTCTCCTCTCCCGCAACGCAGCAAACGGGAAGTCCAATACGCCGCCGAACAGCTGGCCAACAACCCCAACAACTTCTTCGGTCAATACGCGATGCCCGCCCTCGAGGCGTTGAACAAATCCATCGCC
>CAZZJN010000007.1:0-42778 GCA_964654505.1 uncultured Ardenticatenaceae bacterium
ATGTCGAGCGGGATGAGTTCGACGTGGCGCGTGGTGTGCATCCCCTTGCCGGTGGCGTCGCTGACCTCTTTCACGCGCAGTCCCAGCCCCTCCTGCACGGTGTTGAGCAGGCTCGATTTGCCCACGCCGGAAGAGCCGGCCAGCACGGAGATGCGGCCGCGCAGTCGCTCGCGCAGTTCGTCTATCCCCTCGCCGGTGAGGGTGCTGGTGTGGATGACCGGGTAGCCGATGTTCTCGTAGAGGCGAAACGCCTCACGGGCTTCGGCCGGGTCGACCAGGTCGACCTTGTTGGCGCAAATGATCGCCGGGAGTTGGTTCATCTCGGCCACGACGAGGAAGCGGTCCAGTTTGCGCGGGCTGAAGACGGGGTTGCGCACCGAGAAGACGAAGATGACTTGATCGGGATTGGCGACGAGCACCTGCTCACGATCGGTCTCAAGGTTGCGGGAATCGCTGCCGGCTGCGCGCGTTCGTGACAGCGCTGAGGTGCGCTCCGCGACAGCCTGGATCAGGCCCGTTCCATCGGGGTTGACGGTGAATGTCACCCGGTCCCCGACGGCGGCGATGTCGGTGCGCTGCCGCTCCTGCTTCAGACGGCCGCGGATCCGGCAAACGACCGGTTCTCCGCCGTCGTCGGGCCGGACGGTGAAGAAGCCGCTCTGAGCCTTGATGATAAGGCCGGTCGGGTCGGGCAAGTGGCGGTTGCCGGTGGGTGGCGGTCAGTGGCCGGCATAGGCCGGCCACTGACCACTGACCATTAGTTCAGACGCTTTTTGAACTCGGCCGTCAGGGCCGGGATGATCTGGAACAGATCGCCGACGATGCCGTAGCGAGCCATCTTGAAGATCGGCGCGTCGGGGTCTTTGTTGATGACGACGACGACCTTCGAGCTGCGCATACCGGCCTGGTGCTGAATGGCGCCGCTGATGCCGGCGGCGATATAGAGATCGGGCGCGACCGTCTTGCCGGTTTGGCCCACCTGATGATCATAGGGGATCCACCCGGCGTCGACCGCGGCCCGCGAAGCGCCCAAGGCCGCGCCAAGCACGCCTGCCAGCTCGCGCAGGGGTTCGAAGCCTTCCGGCCCGCCCACGCCGCGGCCGCCGCTGACGATCTTGCTCGCGTCGCTCAGGCTGACCTTGCCGCCCTTGCCCTCGAAACCGGTGATCTTGGTCGGGATGGCATCTTCGGCCACGACCGCGGCGACCATCTCCGGCGTGCCGGTCTTGCCCGTCGGCTCGGCCTGGGCGAAGGCGCGGCTGCGCAGGGTGATAATCTGCGGCGAGCCTTTCACGAAGGTATCGCTCAGCAGCTTGCCGGTATAGACACCGCGCGTGGCCTTCACGGTGCCGCCGTCAACGGTCAGATTGACGGCCTCGGCCACAACCCCGGCATCCAGATCGGCCCCGACCCAGGCGGCCAGGTCGCGACCGCGGGTCGATGCGCCCAGGATGATCACGCTCGGTTGGCGTTCCCTGGCCAGCTTGACGACCAGGGGGCCGAGAGCTTCCAGGCGGCCGCCCTCGAACGTCGCGTCGTCGGAGGCGATGACCGCGTCCACGCCCAGATTGAAGGCGTCGGCGGCCACGGCGGCGATGCCCTTGCCGAAGACCAGGCCGGTGAGCGGAGCGCCCAGAGCGCCGGCCACGGCACGAGCCTCGCCGATCGCCTCGCGGCTGATCGCGCTGACCGCGCCATCACGATTCTCCACGAATACCCAAACTCCGCCGCTCATATGACCTTCTCCTCAAACAGTTTGTTGACCAGGATGCGCGCCTGCTCGGCCACGCTGTCGGCGACGATCATTTCGACTTCGCCCTCGCGCGGCGGCACAGGATAGACGTTCGTCCAGTCGGTCTTGGCCGCGTCGGGGCCAACCCCGGTGACGCCCACATCGCCCGCCGACCAGTTGGGGATGACGGCCTTGCTGGCCTTGCGAATACCCATGAACGACGGATAGCGCGGCTCGTTGATTTCCTTCACCACGCTGATGACGACCGGCAACTTGGTCGTGACCGTTTCCTTGCCGTCGTCGGTCAGGCGGTCAACCGTGATGCTGTCGCCGTCGACCGAATGGATGGCCGAGACGTAGGTCAGGGGCGTCCAGCCGAGCACGCGCGCGGTTTGGACGGGCACATGGCCGGTGTCGCCGTCGATGGCCTGCTTGCCGAACAGGGCCACCTTGACGTCGCCGATCTTGCCGATGGCGGCGGCCAGCGTGCGGGCGGTGCCCAGCGTATCGGAACCGACCAAGGACGGGTCGGAGACCAGCACGGCCTCGGTGCAGCCCATCGCCAGGCAGGTCTTCAGCGCTTCGTCGCTGGATGGGTCGCCGACACAAAGGGCGATGGCGTCCGTGGCGCCCCGATCTTCCTTGAACTTGATCGCCTCTTCGACAGCGTATTCATCCCAGGGGTTGACGATGTTGGGCTTGCCGCCAGGATCTTCCCAGCTTACCACACCGTCCTTCACCGAAAACGCGGCCGTTGTGCTGGGCGTTTGCTTTACACATACGACTACTTTCATAAAATCAACCTCCATCAAAGCTTGAAAAAGGGTTATACCTTCGTAATTTGTTCAATCGGGACAGAGACGGCCGCCCGCAAACGATGCAGAAGCCCGAAAAGCGGACGATTCGCCGAGGCGTCCCTTGACGATAACCTATCCGATCATAATAATCGGCATGGCGGGTGGCGTCATGTGCCATGTGTCAGTATTTCTGGTGACACTTGACACCTTTAGTATAATGGCGCAGCGCGTTATGGGCAATGGATCGAGCGTTTCAGATGAGCGCTCGGCGTTGAATTTTATTTCTGGCAGGGCGGTTTTTCGGAGAAAGAATGGATTCCACCACGAATGGCGATCCGCCACAAGACCCCAAACCACGGTCGACGGCCGGCACGAAGTCGCGCTTCAGGCCTTGGCGCCGGCCAGTGGCCACGGCCGAGGATGTCCGCGACCGTCGCTACAGGCAGTGGGCCGAGCTTTGGGCGACAATTGTCCTGACGGTCGCCACCCTGGCGACGTCCTGGGCGGGTTATGAGGCCGGCAAATGGAACAGCATCCAGGGAGCGTTAAACCAGCGAGCGGCCCTCATGTTGATCCAGTCCGGCCAACTGACGATCGAAGCGCAGGAAGCCATGATGATCGATCTTCAGGTGTTCACAAACTGGGCTAACGCCTACAAAAGCGGCCATACTGTGCTGGAGAATTTCTACCGCGACCGAATGCGCGTCGAGTTCCGCCCGGCGTTTGATGCCTGGCTGACCACTCGGCCGCTGGAAAACCCGGACGCACCGAGCAGCCCGTTCGCCATGGATGAATATCACCGGGCGATGCTTGATGAGGCATCAGACCGGATCACAGAAGCCGGTCAACTTAGCCTTAGCGCGGAGGTCGCCGGGTCTTATGCCGATGAATACACCCTGTCGATTCTCATCCTGGCCGGCGCGCTCTTGCTGGCCGGACTGGCTCAACGCTTTGAATGGGCGGAGTTGCGCATCGCAGTGGTCGCCGTATCCCTGCTGGTGCTGTTGGCCAGCATCATCAACATCGTTCGCCTGCCGATTGTCTGAACGAGCCGGGGCTTTCGTTTTATACGACATGCACATTTGGCCGGTCTGCGTATAATCTCATCGGTCATAGCCTGAGAGGATCTGTCGCCGGGCAGCATTCTCGTAAACATTCATACGAGGGGTAAATGCATATGACGACGATGAGGACGATAGCGCGCTTTCTGGGGACGGGGTGCGCCCTTATTGCGGCGGCGTTCATGGGCGCCAAACGAAAGAACGCGCCGGTCGCGTCGCCAGTGAGCGAGGCGGCCGCTTCCTCCGGAGCCACGACGCCCAATATCCTTCTCTTCAGCATCGACGATTTGGACGCCGATACATTGCAGCGCATGCTCGACGCCAATCAACTCCCCAATATCAAATCCCGGATCGCCGACGGCGGCGTCCATTTCAGCAACGCGGTCGTATCGACCAGCATCTGCTCCCCTTCGCGAGCGACATTGCTGACCGGCAAGTTCAGCCATAACCATGGCACCTGGCATGTCGTCGGCGATGAGGGGCCGGAACAGTTTGATGACTACCTGACGACGACGAACAATAGTTACCTGCCGGTTTGGCTCACCAATTCGTACTATCGCGCCTTTGTAGGCAAGTTTCATCTTGGTTCAAAGCACCCCGGCTGGGATTTCTATCGTCCGGTCGAAGGCTATGATCAGCGGCCGGGAATGTATCGAGCCAACGAGAGCGGCCGCGACGTTTGGCCGGACGTGTATCAGACCAAATATGTCGGCGACGCGGCCAAACAGGCCATCCAGGCGTCGGGGGATCGCCCTTTTTTCCTCTACGTGGCCCCTATCTCGACCCATGTGGCCCTTTCCAGCTGGTCCCAGAAGCCCGATCAGGCCCAGACAACCTATACGGGGACGCCGGTCGCCTTCTCTCAATTCCCTGAATCCCAGACTAACGGCTGGCGACAACATCTGGTGACGGTTGATTTCAGCGGTGGCACGCCGAACTATTTCTGGTGGTCGCGCGACAGCCGTCGGCGGGATAGCGGCTGGGGCAATTGGTCCAGCTCGGGCGACGGATCAACCGTGGCGCCCAACACCGGTGACGGATCGGTGGTGGGCTGGAATATCATGTTGCCGGCTGCGAATACCCGCCGGCAACAACTGGTGCGGCAGCGCGGCAGCCGGATAGAGTTCTATGCCCGTGATCTGGTGGTCGGCCAGCCGGGCCAGCCCTGGACGCTGACGACGGATGAATCCACCTTGGCCGGCACAGGCTCCATGCCCGTTGTGGGCTGGTCGGCCGTGATCTTCCCCAGCGGCACCATCCGCCAGCAGGTCGTGCGCGGTGGCGAGACGATGGGTTACGCCAGCTACGTGCGCCACCGCCATCCGATCACCGGCATTTTCTCGCCGTGGCGCCTTGATCCCGACTGGGGCGAGCCGGTGGTGTTCGGCCGGTTGGGCGGCTTCTCCATTATTCCGACGCGAGGGTCACGTTACATCATCAAGTTGATCCTGAGGCGACCGGGGACCACCCGGTATGAATGGTGGCAAAGCGGCGAGCTGATCGATTATCAGGAACTGGCCATCACCGGCTCGGTCGACGGCAGCCCACGCAGCGGGACCTCGCCTACCTTGCCGGATGAAGGGGATGTCTTTCTCGATCCGGCGATGGAATATTCTCGGCTGGGTATGATCCCGCCTGACAGGGAAAGTAACGAAGAGGCTGGGGGGACAGGAACGACCGGCGTGGAGCCTATCGTCAGGGAGGTTCATCCGTACTTCGTGATGCGCGCCCATGCCGAAGGAAACTGGTCGCCTGTCGCGCCGGGACAGACGTATAACTATAGTGGGAATTTCCCGGCCGGCCGATTGCGCGCCGGTCGCGACCCCAATGGTTTCACACCGTCCGCGCCCACCTATGGGCTGCCGACGGGCAAGGCCTCATTCAACCGGCGGGTCGATAATTCGACACCCTTCTTCGGCGAGGCGGCCTGGCCCAATCTGAAGGAGCCTGTGCCCGGCAATCGTATCCAGCAGGACTATCTGGGTCGATTGGTGCTCGACCGGATGGAGCAACTTATCACAATCGATCGCATGGTGGGCGAGGTGATGGACGCGGCCGGGCCAAATACGATCGTTATCTTCACTTCCGATAACGGGCATTTCAACGGCGAGCACCGGTTGGGCAACAAACTGGCGGCGCAAGAGGAGTCGATCCGTGTGCCCCTGTACATACGTGGTCCTAACTTTCAGCCGCGCACCGAGACCCGGCTGGTGGCCAATCTCGATATTGCGCCGACGATTCTGGATTGCGCGGGACACAACTGGCTTGATCGCACGATCAACGTGGACGGCCGCTCGCTGCGCCCGTTGCTGGAGAACAAGCCCAATGTGCCGTGGCGACGAACGATGTTCCTGGCCTACCATCGGCCTCGCGGCGATGTCGATGTTAGCTCATCGGTCGACTGGCGGTTCGGCTTGCCGGACTATCTGGGGTTGCGCCAGCTAAACGGGAACCCGCGCATTAATACGACTTACGTGCAATATTACAACGATATCGCCGATCTTTCGAAGGTCAGCGACATCGAACATTATAATATGGACGTCGATCCCTATCAGACCAATAACCTGGCCACGGGCAAGATCAATGCCCTGGATTTGCTTATGCGCGAGTTTTACCGTACGGCCGGGCCTCGCTGCCGGGTTCTGGATACACAGGGAAGCTAGATGTTTGGTGCGCCGGGACATTTTCGTTGATGAAGGTTCATATGGGCTCCTCGCAGTGGGATAATGGCCGGGCAATTAGCGTTGTCGTTCCAGTTTATAACAGCCAGGATACGTTGGAGGAGCTTGTCGACCGCCTTAAGCTTACACTCGAGCCAATCACATCAAGCTACGAGGTGGTTTTGGTCAATGACGGCAGCCGGGATCGGAGTTGGGAGCGCGTGGAGAAGCTGGCGGCCGACCACCCGGAGGTGCGGGGCATCAACCTGATGCGCAATTACGGCCAGCACAACGCGCTGCTGGCGGGCATTCGAGCCGTCCGTCATGAGACCATCGTTACGATGGACGATGATCTGCAACATCCCCCGGAGGAAATACCGTTTCTGCTTGAGAAGTTGAGCGAAGGGTATGACGTGGTTTACGGCGTACCCAAACATTTGCCGCATTCGCTGTGGCGCAACTTTACCTCGCGCTTCACCAAGCGGGCGATGGCCATCGCGATGGGCATCGGGAACATCCAGGATATCAGCGCGTTTCGCTGTTTTCGCACCGAGTTGCGCAACGCCTTCTCGTCCTATCAAAGCCCCAATTTGCTGCTGGATGTGCTCCTCTCCTGGGGCACGACGAAGTTCGGCGTTGTCGCTGTGGATCATCACCCGCGTAAGGTCGGCAAATCGAACTATAATTTTTTCAAGTTGTTCAACCAGATGTTGTTGATCCTCACCGGGTTCAGCACCGCCCCGTTGCGCGTGGCCAGTCTGGTGGGATTTACCTTCACCTTGTTCGGTTTGGTCGTGCTTGTCTATGTAATTGGTCGCTATGCCCTTCAGGGCAGTGTGCCGGGCTTTCCATTCCTGGCTTCCGTGATCACAGTCTTCTCGGGGGCGCAGCTCTTCGCCATCGGCATCATTGGGGAATACCTGGCGCGCATCTTTAACCGCAGCATGGAACGCCCGACTTATGTGATTCAGCAGGAATTGGGAAGCGAGTAGTATGGCACCGATTCGCCTGCGTCAGGATGTCACGATCGGGCCGTTGTTGCCCGAATATGCCGACGCGATTTATCACTGGGTGTGCGATCCGACGATAAGCGATAATTTGGGGCTGCGCCATACACCTTCACTGGAGCGAACCATCAAATGGCTCCGCTATGCCTCGGAGGCCGACGACGTCCAGGGCTTTGCCGTTTTGCTCGGCGGTAGGCATGTCGGCAATGTGGTTATCGACCGGATCGATGATTATTTGTTCATGGGCAGGCTATCGGTCTATATCGGTGATTCGGCCGCTCGTTCGGCGGGTGTGGGTATCACGGGCATGTATCTCGCCATCCGGCAATGTTTTATCGAGTTGGAGCTGCACAAGATCTGGCTAACCGTCCACATTCGTAACCATCCGGCTATCCAGGCCTACAATAAACTGGGGTTCACGCTCGAAGGCATCTTGCGAGATGAGTTTTGGCTTCACGACACGCGAGTGTCGGCCCTGTACATGGGCTTGTTACGTTCCGATTTCGAATCCCTGGCGATAGAATGGGTACCCCTCCATTGAAAGTTGTGATCCTGCAGCCGTCCTATATCCCATGGCGGGGGTATTTTCATCAGATTCAAAAGGCGGATCTGTTCGTGTTCTATGACGATGTCCAGTATGACAAGCATGGCTGGCGCAATCGAAACCGCATCAAGACCCCTGCCGGCAGCCGTTGGATAACGATTCCGGCGCTGTCCGGGGGAGCGAGTGTCGATCATTTGCTGATCAAGGACATTAAAATCGATTGGGCTAAGGAGTGGAGCAACAGCCATTGGCAAATCCTGCGGCAGAATTACCGCGAGGCCCCATGGTTCAGCCGCTATGCGCCATTGCTGGAAAGCTTCTACCGGCGGCATGATGAATTTCTGGCCGATTTCACGATCGATCTGACGATCGCCTTGGCCCGTGAACTGGGGATCGATACCCGATTCATGCGCTCATCGACCCTCAACGCCCAGGGCACCAAGACCGACAGGCTGCTGGATATCCTCACTCAAGTGGGTGCCACGCACTACATCTCCGGCCCTTCCGCCCGAGGCTATTTGGATGAAGTGAAGCTGGCGCAGGCCGCGATTACGCTTGAATACATGACGTATCAGTATCCTGACTATCCACAACTGCACCCCCCATTTGATCCGCAGGTGTCGATCCTGGATCTGCTCTTCATGATGGGGCCGGAAGCCGCCGACTATATTTGGTAACTCCGAGAGGCCGACATGTCAACGTACCAGATTCCTTTCAACCGCCCCTGTATCGTCGGCAAGGAGTTATACAATATCGCCCAGGCGATCCTGAGCGGTTACTCCGCCGGCGATGGGAATTTCACCAGGCGCTGCCACGCTCTTTTGGAAGCCCAGATGGGCGTGCCCAAGGCATTGCTGACGACATCATGCACCCATGCGCTGGAGATGGCGGCGTTGCTGCTGGATATTCAGCCGGGCGATGAGGTCATCATACCCGATTTCACCTTCGTATCGACCGTTAATGCCTTTGTGCTTCGCGGGGCAAGGCCTGTCTTCATTGACATCCGGCCCGACACCCTCAATCTGGATGAGACGCAACTGGAGCGGCTGATCACACCCCAAACGCGGGCCATCGTGCCGGTGCATTACGCGGGAGTTGGTTGCGAGATGGACGCCATCATGGAGATCGCCGACCGTCACAACGTTGCTGTTGTCGAGGACAACGCCCACGGCCTGTTCGGCAAGTACAAGGGGAAAAACCTGGGCACGTTCGGGGCGTTGGCGACGCAGAGCTTCCACGAGACCAAGAATTTCACCTGCGGGGAGGGCGGCGCGCTGATCATCAACGATCCGTCGCTCATCGAACGGGCTGAAGTGGTTCGCGAGAAAGGCACCAACCGCAGCCGGTTCTTTCGAGGGCAAGTGGATAAGTATACCTGGGTGGATTTGGGTTCAAGCTATCTGCCATCCGATATTCTGGCCGCCTATTTGTTCGCACAACTGGAGGCGCGCGAGGAGATTCAGACTCGGCGAATTCGCATCTGGCGTACGTATGAGGAGACATTAGGCGATTGGGCGGCCGCTAATGGGGTACGGATGCCCATCGTGCCTGACCATTGTGAGCATCCTTCCCATATGTTTTATCTCTTGTTGCCGTCGCTGGAACATCGACAAGGACTGATCGATCATCTGAAGGCGCACAGCATCCTGTCGGTCTTTCATTATTTGCCGCTGCACATGTCGGAGATGGGGCGCAAATTCGGCGGACGCCCCGGCGAGTGCCCGGTGACGGAAGATGTCAGCGACCGCCTGGTGCGATTGCCGTTTTTCAATGATTTGAGCGAGGCGGATCAGGATCGCGTGTGCGCGGCGGTAACGGCCTACCACTGTTAGCCGAAAGGCCCGTGATGTTACGTGTTGGAATCAAGGAGGCATCATTAAAATGAGCGCCCACGTCATGAGCCGGGAGGCAGCCCCCACTCAAAAGCCATTCCTGAAGAAATATTCCGGCACGATTCTGTTTCTTGCGCTCCTGGCGGTCGTCACATTGGGATGGACGGCGCTGACGCCGAGCGTGATGGGCGACGAATGGATCTACCTGGTCGACCATATCAGGAATGGTGGGCCTTCTTGCCCTGAGTTAGCTATTGGGGCGCGGCCGCTGAGCACGTGCTGGATGGCTTTTGTCTATCGGCTGGTCGGCACGAGCGCGGGCGGCTTCCACGCATTTGGAATCGTCATGAATTTGATTAGTGCGTTGCTGTTGCTGGCGACGCTGGATATCCTGTTGCCCGATTGGGCAAGCTACAACGGGGCCGTGGTGGCGCTGTATATCGTATTTCCCGCCGATATGACGCGAACGTGGCTGGGCGGCAACGTCGTCATCGGTTCGGCTCTGTTGCTGCTGGTCGCCTGGCCCATGGCGCGTTTCTGGCGAGACGGCCGCTGGTGGGCCTGGCTGGCGGGTATGGTTGCGGTGGCCATCAATCTGGGTTTCACCGAAGTGATGGTGGGGGCGCTCATCGCCCTGTCGGGTCTCGCTTTCCTGTTCGGACGACACCGCACGTGGCTCCAGCGGCTGGGGCTGTTAGCGCCGGCAATCGCGGCGGCCGGCTTCAGTCTATGGCGATGGAGCTGGCAGCAATCGGTAGGTTATGCCTACGGACATGATGTTGGCCATGTGACGACATCGCCCCTGCTATTGCTCTATCGTTTGTACTTTGGCGCTCGATATTTGCTGGGCGAGAGCTGGACTACCACTATTCTGGAGTTGCAACCCTTCATGCCGATCGACGGCCGCGTCGCCAGGGTACTGGGGTTTGTTATTCTCATCGGGTTGGTGACGCTGGCCATCCTGCTGGCCCGCCGAATCAGCCGAAACTCACACCGGTTCGATCCGGTAGCTGTCCGTCAGGACGTGGGGATAGGCGAGATGCTCGATCTGCTGAAGGCTGGGTTGACAGGGCTGGTGCTTCTGGCGGCGGGATTTGTTCCGATTATTCTGGCTATCGGTACCGGGACCGGGTACACGGGCTCTCGCGCCTATCAGATACCGAGTATCGGCGCTTCATTGGTCATCTGCGCGGTTCTGTTCATCGTGAGCCTGCGGCTGGAGCGAACGCCGTCGCGCGCCAGGTTTATCGCCCTGGCCGGGCTGGTGCCGCTGTTGGTCGTGGGCATCACCGGGCACATCATGGTGACGCGACAGCTGCGCGAGGCGTGGGCCGAACAGAAACTGATCTGGAATTCTCTCTTTGAACAGGCGCCGGATATCGTTGACGGGACGCACGTCCTGGTTTTGCTGGACGGTTATGACATCCCGGGCAGAGGGCCACGCCCCATGATCAGCGGCCCGTGGGGAATTAGCAGCGCCCTGCAACTGTTGTACGGCAAGGATGGGTTGAGTGCGTCATTTGTGCCGGCCTCTCCATCGCGGACGCTCAGCATCGGTGACGGGGATCTGCTGGTGTTCGAGAACGCCGAATACACCAACTTTCCGGCCGCGGAAACGCTGGTCTTTGTTTTTAACCGGGCCGATCAGGAGTTGGTTCAGCTTAAAGAATTGGAAAATAACGGTAAGGTAATATCATTAGGTACGGATCGTATTATCGACGCACCGGCGGCCGAATCGGAATGGCGCCGGTTGGTGACGGATTAGTCGCCGGCGATGTGGAAGCCCGAACGAAGCAACAAAAAAGGATTTGACATGGATTTTTCTTTTTCAGACCAACACAAAATGATCGAGCGGACGGTATATGATTTCGCCCGCAAGGAAATCATGCCCGTCATCAAGGAGCATGACCGCAACCACACCTACCCCCACGAGCTGTTGCCCAAGATGGCCGAGCTGGGTTTTCTGGGCATCTGCCTGCCGGTACGTTATGGCGGCGCGGGGATGGATTATCTGTCGCTGGGGATTTTGTCGGAGGGACTGGAGTTCGCCGACTCATCGGTGCGCGAGACGATCGCCGTCCACCTGGGGCTGCACGCGCTGCCCATCTTCCAATGGGGGACGGAAGAGCAGAAGCGGGAATTCCTGCCGTCCCTGGCGACGGGCGATCATATCGCCTGCTTTGGCCTGACGGAGCCGGGCGCGGGGTCGGACGTGGCGGCGATGGGCAGCCGGGCCAAACGCGACGGCGACGACTATATCCTGAATGGCGAGAAGATGTGGATTACACTGGCCGATGTGGCCGACCGCTTTCTGGTGTTTGCCAAGACTGCGCCGGAGCGGGGGGCAAGCGGCATCACCGCCTTTGTCCTGGAGCGCGGCTGGCCGGGCCTGACGACCGGCTCCATCGAAGGCAAGATGGGCGTCTGGGCCAGCAATACGGGCTGGATCAACATGGCTGACGTGCGCGTGCCGGCCTCCCACCGGCTGGGCGAAGAGGGCGAAGGGTTCAAGATCGCCATGAGCGCACTGGATAACGCGCGCTTTGGCGTGGCGGCGGGGGCGGTAGGCATTATCAAGGCTTGCCTGGAGGAGTCGATCGCCTACGGCCGACAGCGCAAGACATTTGGTCGCCCCATTGTGGATTACCAGCTGGTGCAGCAAATGCTGGCCCATATGCAACAGGGCATCGACATCGGCCAATTGCTGGTGTGGAAGGCAGGCTGGCTGAAGAACCAGGGGATTCGCAATACACGGGAGACGAGCGCGGCCAAGTGGTACTGCACTGAGGCGGCCCGGCGCGCGGCCGATGACGCCGTGCAGATCCACGGTGCGTATGGCTATTCCAACGAGTACAACGTGGAGCGCCACCTGCGGAACACCAAGAGTTCGGTCATCTATGAAGGCACGTCGCAGATTCACACGCTGATGCAGGCGGGCTACGCGCTGCGCGATCGCCACGATCGGCCGATGCGCTGCGAGATGCCGGCCTATGATCCCGATTATTGGGAGGCGGAAGTTTAGTTCAACCGAACATTCAATTGGGAGTGCCGGATGCCCTTATCTAGGGCGGCCGCCGTCTAGGGAGACGCAAGGGCGCCGACGTTGTCCACGATTACCGGCACGGCCACCTCGTCAAATGTGCCGTCGTTCCGAATGACGGTCAGGAGCAGGCTGTAGAGGCCATCATCGACCAGGGTCGTATCCCAAACGGCAAGTTCGGCCGCGTCGGCTGGCGCGTCACCGCGCTCCACAAGGTTTTCCATCTTCTCCGGCATGAGGTCGGGAAAGACGGCCAAACGGTAATAGGCGAAGTCGTCGCCCCCGGCCGAGCCGACCACCGGCAATTGGCCGCTGACGACGGCCCACGGCTCCAGCTTTAATTCGGCCGCTCCCGACCGAGTTGGTATCGGCCCGATGGTGTCATATTCGGTGGGCGGCAATTCATTCCCGGCCGCGGCCGCCCATTGAGCGGCTTCCGGCGGCATGACGGTGTAGACGCGCCGCTCGACCAGGTGAGGCGGGGTGTAAATCGTCGCCAGCCGTCCCGTCTCGCGATTGACTGCCACCTCGCGAGTCAGGGTATCGAACGCGGTCGGTTCCGTGCCGGGAACGAACCACTCGCGCACTGTGGAGCAACCCACCTCCGGCGACGGCAACAGCCCCGACAAATCGCAGACATCGACCGGGCGCAAGGACGACGGCCGTGACCAGCCGGTTGGTTCGGTTCCGGCAATGGCATACTGCATCAACGCCCGCCACAACGGCGCGGCGTCGGCGTCCCCGGTCGCACCGTCTCCGGCCACCCGCACGCCGATGAGGCGGTCCGGCGTGTAGCCGACCGTCCAGGCATCGCCCGTGGCTGATTCCCCGCTGCTCACGGCCACCGGCCGCCCGTCGGGTAAATCGGGAGAGATGGCACAGGTGATCAGAGTGCAGCGAGTGTCGTGGTCGGCCAGGATATCGGTCAGTAAATAAGCCAGTTCGGCGGCCAAGGTTTTTCTTGTCGCCGTCTCGCGAGTGTAAACCTCGCGCCCGTTCGCATCCAATATCCGGGCTATCGTGGCCGGGCGACCAGGATCACCGGCCATGCCGGCCACCGCGCCGCCGTTGCCGATGGTTGCGAAGGCGCGACCGACGTCAAGCAACGACGCCTCAAAGCCAGTTTCGGCGAAGGACAGATCGTCCGGCCCATCCGGTCGCAGCCCCAGCGCTCGCGCAGTCTCGCGCACCAGGCCAACACCGACCCAGCCCAGGGCCTCGGCCGCCGTTACCGCTCGATCGGCCGCGAGTGCCTGCCGCAGCCTGAGCGGGCCAAGGTACAGGCCGTCAGGGTTAACGGGCGAGTAGGATTGGCCGTCCTGCAGGTAGACGGACGGCACGTCCATCATCGCGCTGGCCGCTGTATGCCCCTGGCTCAATACGGTCAGGTAGATAAATGGCCGAACCAGCGTGCCGATGGGATAGGCGGTGTAGGTGGCGTGGTCGGTCATCGCCTCGATCTCGCCCGTGGCTGGATTCAGGACGACGACGGCCGCCTCCGTAATCGACCCACTTTCCCCGACCGGCAACCCATCCGCTGTCGGGCAAGGCGGTGCCCCCTCTGCCCCCACCCCCTCGGTCGCACGAGTCATGAGGCAATCGGCCTGAGCCTGGAGCGCCATGTCGAGTGTCGTCTCCACCTGCCATCCACCGGCCAATAGACGCTCGGGGCCGAGGATTGCCTCCAGTTCACGGCGAGCCAGGCGGGCGAATTCGGGTGAGGCCGATTGGCTGCCCGGAGGCGCGGCCGTCACTGTCGGCTCTTCGCGAGCGGCCGCTTCGTCCTGGGGGCTAATGGCGCTCATCGCCGCCATGTTTGCCAGCACAGCATCCCGCTCCAGCTGCGCAGCCGCCAGATCATCGAAGGGGTTCGCCGCGGGCTTTTGGGCCAGCGCTGCCAGCATGGCCGCCTCGCTCAGGCTGAGGTCGGCCGCACCCTTGTCGAAATAAACCCTGGCCGCGGCCTCGATGCCATAGGCGAGGTGGCCATAGTAGCGAGTGTTGATGGCCCATTCCAGCAAATGCCGGCGGGAGGAGGTTTCCTCCAGTTGCCTCGCCAACAGCCAATCCTGAATTGCCGGCCGGGTGTCCCCGGGCCGGGCGGCCGCGCCGTCGCGCAAGTGGTCGGCGATCAGATCGCGGATGATGGGCGAATGGTCGTCACGGAGCGTGCCGGTACGCAACCATTCGGCCCAGACCGAGGAGACTGAAGACGTTTCGGCGGTGAAGAATTGGGAATCGGCCGCTGCCAGATAGGCGGTGATGACGTGATTTGGCAAGGTATCGATAGGCACCCATCCGGCCCCACCGGCGCGTGGGTCGATGATTTCGTCGATGAGGACGGGATGGCGCGTATCGCCGGCATCAGACGCTCCTCGGGCGAACAGCTGCGTCGTCGCCTGGGTGGGCCGGTAGCGGGATGGTAGCTCCTCGAGCGTGTGGAGGTTGGGCAGACCGCGCGTCAGGAGGAACGCGCCGGCCACGCCTATGGCGATACCGGCGAGCGGGAGGAGGATCAGGAGCGACAGCAGCACCAACGTGGCCGCCGTCACGATACGCCCAAGGCGGCGTCCGGGCCGGTCAGCCCATGACGCTCGCTCCCGGCGACGGCGGACAATATCAGTGGCGCGCATGACGGTCATTGTCGCAGTTTGCGTTCGGCCGGGCAAGCCCGCGGTTGAAGCCCAGGCCCTGATGACGCACCGGGCATTGCCACTGGTTTGTGTCCCCTGCTACAATTTGGGCACGATGGTCGATCAACCCATGTCCGACGAACTGAGCGAAGATAACGTAAGCCGCGCCTTGACGACCGAATGGTTCGGCCGCCCCTATCTCTATACCCCTGTTATCGACTCCACCAACGACCGCCTTAGGCAGATGGCCGTCGATCCGGCTGTCGCTTCAGGAACGGTCTTGCTGGCCGATTATCAATCGTCCGGCCGCGGCCGCATGCAACGACGTTGGGAAGCGACTCCGGGCACCTCGCTACTGTTCTCGGTCACGCTTCGGCCCGGTTGGCCCGCCCGGCAAGCGACCTGGCTGACGATGCTGGCCGGTCTGGCCGTGGCTGAATCGATTGAATCGGTCACCGGCTTGACGACCCGACTCAAGTGGCCCAATGATGTCGTCATCGCGCATGAGGACGGCATTGATCATGATGTCCAATGGCGCAAGGTGTGCGGCCTGTTGCTCGACGTCGCTCTCGCTCCCGACGGCCGCGTGGAGAGCGCCATCCTCGGCATCGGCCTCAACGTCAACATCCCTAACGATGCTCTGCCGGATGCTTCGACTCCGCCCACCAGCCTGTTGGTTGCCGCGGGTCGCCCAATTCCCCGGCTGCCCTTGCTGGTCGATTTGCTTGGCCGGCTGGAACACCATTACCAGGTCGCCATGAGTGGCCGTTCCCCCGCCGTTGCCTGGGCGGAGCGACTGGTGACGCTCGGCCAGGCGGTTCAGGTGACCGCTGTCGGTTCGGCCGGGACGCTGAGCGGCATGGCTAAATCTGTCGATGAGTGGGGTCAACTGCTGGTGCGAGACGAGTACGGCGTGGTGCACACCATCGCCGCAGGGGATGTGACTTTGCGCCGGCATTGACATTTGGCCCGGGTCGCGTTACGCTATGTCAAGTAGATTCTTCGGAGAACAGGCAAATGATCGACGACACAATTGAATTCGAACAGATCGAAGAGGCATCGGCCGAAAGCTATGAGATGGTTGCCTATCGCGCTCCCCGCGGGGCGTGGGATTTCACCGAAGCGCAACGGATCGCCCTCTCCTTCCTCATATGGCTGAACATCATCGTATTTGTCGTTGGGTATCTGACTATCACCGGGCAGGTATCTCTCTGATCGGACCCCTCAAAACTCCCCTCTTCCGACACGTCGGTAAAGTCGGGCTGACCGCGGCCGAACACAAAAAGAACTAATCGGGATGCAGCCTACGGGGTGCAAATGACCGACGCCAGGTAGAGGATCGCGCCGGATGACCGCCCGTTGCTTTGCATGAGGGTGTCGGTGGAGATACCGCTAAAGACAGCGATGCCGGACCATGTGTCACCCTCCTCGACCACATACGGCCGCCAGCCGCCGCTGCAGCAAGATGGATCGCCCACCGGAATGCGAATGACGCTGCCGGGAACCAGCGATGTTGATGAAATACCGTGCCGCGCCATCAGGGTGATCGATGTGACGAATTTGCGGGATATGCTGAAGAGGGTGTCCCCCGACTGCACCGTGTAGTCTGTGAACATGATGCATGAGGCTTGGGGGATCGGTGTGACGGTCGGCGGCGGCGCGGTGGGAAGAGGTTGAATCGTCGCAGCCGGTGGTGCGGTGGGCAGGATGGCCGGCGTGCCTGTGGATAGCTGCAATAATTGCTGCCCTCCAATGCCCTGCTCCAGAGGAACCAGGTAGACCTCTTGTTGAGGGTCCATGGCTATCCGCACTTGCCGACCTTCGACCAACACGTCGGAGGAGCCACGAGGTAACTTCGGTCGTGACTGCGCGTTAACGACCAGCAAGCCTCCCAGCGCCAATAGTATGGCGGCCAGGATGATCATCGTTAATTGAGGCAGCCGGGAAAAACAGCCCGAAGATTGAGACGACATATTTTCCTGTTGCGATGCCCACGCGCTTCTTCAATAGCGGTTGGATTGTGATTATGTTACACTTGCCTTAGCTCGGTGGCAACCTCCGCAGGTCCGATTTGCCGAATTGCCACCGTCTGTCCTCAACCCATAGAAGAAGAATCCACAGATTTCACCGATTCCACAAATAGTACCAGAGGTGAAACCGCCGGGTTTGTGGCATCCGGAATCTGTTGATCCACCAGGAGTGATACAACATGATCCGAAAGCGGCCACAACTGGAGGAGTTCGAGGCCATGAGCCTCGCCCCGTATGCCCTGCGCAGCGCCGAGTCACGCGGCCGCGCCTATCCCGAGCCGGAATCCGCCACCCGCACGGCCTTCAATCGCGACCGGGATCGCATCATCCATACCACGCCCTTCCGCCGACTGATGTACAAGACCCAGGTGTTTGTCTTTTTCGAGGGCGACCATTACCGCACCCGGCTGACCCATACCCTGGAGGTGTCGCAACTGGGTCGCGCACTGGCCCGCGGCCTCGGGGGCAACGAAGACCTCACGGAGGCCATCTGCCTGGCCCATGACCTGGGGCACGCGCCATTCGGCCATGCCGGCGAGCATATGCTCAATAGACTCATGGCTGATCACGGCGGCTTCAACCATAACACGCAGAGTTACCGGATTGTTACCGAGCTGGAGAACCGCTACCCTGATTATCCCGGTCTCAATCTGACCTATGAGACCCGAGAGGGGATGCTGAAACACGAGACGGATTACGACGTCAGCGAGGCGGCCGAATACGAGCCGGACAAGCGGGCCTCGCTGGAGGCGCAGATCGCCAACCTGGCTGACGAGATCGCCTATGATGCTCACGACCTCGATGATGGCTTGCGGGCCAGACTGTTCACCCTGGAGGAATTGGAGGAACTGGCTATCTGGCGTGAGCTGTGCGAATTCGCCGGTTGGAAGCCGGGCATGACCTTCACCTCAATGCATCGGCATGAGATCATCCGCGAGCTGATCGGCCGGTCGGTCACCGATGTTATGATTCGAACGGATGAAACCCTGACGCTGAATCATATTGATTCACCCGAGAAGCTGCAGCGTCACTCGACGAACGTCGTCGGCTACTCGCCCGAGTTCGGCCAAAAGGTTCGCGCGCTGAAGCGATTTCTGTTTGAGCGCATGTACCGCCACTACCGGCTGGTGCGCATGCAAACCAAGGCCGAGCGCTTCATCGCCGACCTGTTTGAAGCCTACGCCAAGGAACCGCATATGTTGCCCAGCGAGACCCAGGCCAGACTGTCTAACCGGCCTGTGGAGCGAGTGGTGGCCGACTATATCGCGGGCATGACCGATCGCTATGCTCTCGACGATTGGCAGCGGTTATACGACCCCTATATCCGGGCCTGAGTTCACCCGGACCAACAAAAAAGTCCGGCAACGAGCGCGCTGCCGGACTTTTGATTTCTGGAATCCGATCCCGATCTAGTAGTTGAGCAAATCATCCTCATCGGCGGCCGACTGGGTGGCGACGTAGTCGCCTTCCTTGGCCCAGGCCGACAACTCGATGGTGAAGCGGTCAAAGTAGCTCGCGTCGGGCATATCGGCGTTGTTGCCGTATTCCAATTCGGTGATCTCGGCGTTGATGATCAGCGAAGCCGTCTCCAGCACGATGGTCTCATTCTTGCGCGCCAACACCGGCTCGCCCTTGGGGGCCAGCTTGGCCTTCAACGCATCGTCGAAGAAGGCGTGATCGCTCATGATCACCTTGGTGATGGTGCGAATGTCGTTCTTGTCGAAGAGCCAGACCTCGAAAGCGGTCACGTTTTTGGGCGTGGTCGCGCCGAGCGTTTCGGAGGTGCCCACGCCGCATTCACCCAGGAAATTGCCGGCCGCATTTTCGATGCTGAAGGCGTCGTCGTAATTGTCGTGACCGCGCGTATAGGCCGTGCGGAATCGGGCGATGGGGATAGCCGTAGGTTCGGCGAAGGTCTCGGCCGTGGCCATGCCGGCTTCGGCCAGGCCTGGACGCCGTGGCGACGGGCCTGACTTGCGGCTCGCAATCGGTTCCGCGTCACTATAGGTCACGCCACCTTCGTCGGCCGCGCCTTCCATGATCTCTCGCCGGCGATTCCAGACGTAGAAGATGGCCAGCAACAGCAACAGCAACAGCAGGCCGAGTAACAGTAAAGGCAGCATATTTGAGCCGCCCTCGCTCGTCGTTGTACCGGGGACGGTACCGGGGACGGTGCCGGGGACGGCGGCCGTAGCGCCCGGCGCGACTGACGTACCTGCCGATACGCCCGCCCCAACCAGACTGCCGCACCCGGTGCCGTTGACGATGGTCGCCGCCGCCACCAGGCGCTGCTGATCGGCCGGATCGAGGGAGGTTTTAGCCAGCTCGCAGGCGACCGCATCGCCCCCCCAATTGCCTATTGTATCGCGCAGTCTTTCCTGATTATTGTCGAAGGCATAGAGTTCGGCCGCGTTGCGGACCAGTTGAGCCTGATACTCGGGAAAGAGGCTGGAAGGATCGGCCCCGGTATACTCAACAGGGAACAGGCCCCAGCCAAGTACCACAAGGCCGATGATTAGCCCGGCGATAAATGCTATCAGCGCTGTCAAGCCGGGCCGTCGATTGATGATGTCCATAGTTTGTCACCTACCTGCTTATATCCTCGCGGAATGGATTTTTTCGAACCCGTTCACCCGACTACCCGGCGCGCTCGGCCATCCGCGCACTTCAACCGACCTGAGCCGTCTGTTCGGATTCCGCTCTTAGGCGACATCCCCTCTTCTGCTTCCAGCATCTTACCATAACTCGAAATATGCGACAAGAAAAATGATCAAGCACGAAAATTGCCTGTTGACAAACAGGAGGGTGAGGCGTTATCATATACTTTGTAAGTTAAGTTAACTTACTTAGTCGATTCGCGACCCTTATGGAAAAGGCAACCCGCCGCCACACCAGAGACCATAACAGCCGCCTCGTCTTGCGTACGATCTTCAACAGCGGCCGTGTCAGCCGGGCCGATATCGCCCGGCACACCGGTCTCACCCGCCCTACCGTCTCCACTATTGTCAGCGACCTGCTCGAAAGCGAGCTGGTTGTCGAGACCGGCCAAGGCCCTTCGGCCGGCGGCAAACGCCCCACACTTCTGTCTGTCAATAGCGACGCCCGTCACCTGCTGGCGCTGGACCTCAGCGGTGACGAATTCCGCGCCCTGGCGTTGAACCTGAATGGCGAAATCGAAGCGCGCGCCGGCTTGCCGACTCACGGCGCGCGCGATGACGAGGCGCTCCAGATCGTCTATCGTCTGGCCGATGCGATCCTGGCTCAAACCGATTCTCCCCTGTTGGGTCTCGCCGTGGCCACCCCTGGGCTGGTCGATCCCGATAACGGCATCGTTTTGCGGGCCGTCAATCCGGGCTGGGTCAATCTGCCCTTGCGGGATTTGCTGGAAGAACGCTATGGCATCCCGGTCCACGTGGCCAACGATAGCCATATGGCCGCCCTGGCCGAATTTACCCACGGCGCCACCCTCGACAGCGACAATCTCATCGTTATCCGCGTCGGTCGCGGCATCGGCGCGGGCATTATTTTAGGCGGTCGCCCCTTCTATGGCGACGGCTTCGGAGCGGGCGAGATCGGCCACGTGGTCGTCAACCCTGGCGGCGAACTTTGCACCTGCGGCAACCGCGGCTGTCTGGAAACGACCAGCAGCATTCGCGCCATCCTGACCCATGCGGCGGCCATCGACTGCCCCGATTCGCCCCTGACCGGAGCCGGAGTGCCCACCTGGCCCGATTTCCATCAAGCCGTGATGGCCCACGATCCTGCTGCCGTTGACATCGCCGTCGATGCCGGGCGCTATTTGGGCGCGGCCACCGCCGGCCTTGTGGGGGCGTACAACATTCGCAACATCGTCCTGGCCGGGCGTCCGGTCGATCTGAACGGTATTTTCCTCGACGCCATGGTGGCCGAGATGCACCAGCGCGTCCTGCCGGCCATGGCCCAGGCAACCAACGTGCGCTTTTCGTCGCTCGGCGTGCAAAGGGCGGCCGACATCGTCATGCTGGGCTGTTCGGCCCTGTTATTAAACCGGGAGTTGGGAATCGCATGACTTTGCGCATCGGTCTCGATATCGGCGGAACCAAAACAGCCGCTCTGGTAGTCGACGCATACGGCCGATCGTTGGGCCGGGCGGTTCGGCCGACCGATGTCACCTCGCCCGCCCACCTCGTCGCCGGCACGGTTGCCGTTGTCGAAGACGTCCTGCGCGATGCCGGTCGAGATGCAAACATTGATGCGGCAGGCGTCGCCGCAGTTGGCGTGGGCGTGCCCGGACAAGTCGATCCGATGAGCGGCACGGTGCGCCTGGCCGTTAACCTGAATATGCGCGAGCCTTACCCGCTACGTCAGGCGTTGCAGGACGCCCTTGGCGTGCCGGTTGCGCTGGAGAACGATGTTCGCACGGCGGCTTGGGGCGCGTATCACTGGGCTTGTGAAAAGGAGCCGCTGAGCAGCCTGGCCTATCTGAGCATCGGCACAGGCATCGCCGCCGGTTTGGTGCTGGACGGCCGCCTTTATCGCGGGGCGCACGGCATGGCCGGCGAAATTGGCCACATTCCCTTTGATCCTACCGGCCCGCGCTGCGTCTGCGGTGCATTTGGCTGTCTGGAGGTCCTCGCCGCCGGTCCGGCCATCGCCGCCCGAGCTGCGGAACTGATCCCCGACCGAAACGAGGGATCAATGTCCACTGTTGAGGTGTATCGACTGGCGGCCGCGGGATATCCCGCCGCTCGCCGGATTGTCGAGCGCGCGGCCGGTTATCTGAGCCGCGCCATCTATTTATTGTTGATGGCCTATGACGTCGAAAAGGTGGCTCTCGGCGGCGGGGTAACTCGCGCCGGGGCAGCCTTTGAACGTCCCTTGCGAGCGGCGATGGAGGCCATGCGCCACGATTCGCCTTTGACGGCTTCGATGATGCCCGATGAAAAGGTCGTCATCATGCCGTCTGATTACAATGCCGGGGTCACAGGCGCGGTATATCTGGCGCCTGCCCTGACATCAGAGAGATTAGCAGGAGGTAAATGAGAAGAACAACGAAGCAATCCACCCCCAAATACCTGTTTGAGATCGGTTTTAGTTCGGGTATAAACCCAATATCAGTCCCTTTACGGAGGAAAGAATGAAACGTTTGGTACTTGTTGTATTGATGATGGCCCTGGCGGCGATGTTGGTCGCTTGTGGCGGCGGCGCGGCCCCGGCCGCGACCGAAGTCCCGGCCCCGGCCCCGACCGAGGCTCCGGCTGAAGAGCCGACCGAAGTCCCGGCTCCGACCGAAGCCCCGGCTCCGACCGAGGCCCCGGTCCCGACCGAAGAGCCGGCCGCGACTGAACCCCCTGCGGCCGAAGGTTCCTTCCTGGATCGCGCCAAGGCCGGCGAATTCAAGGGCACGAAAGTGAGCCTGTGGGGCGTCATGGTTGACGAGGAAGCCACCAAGATGGAACTCGCCCTGGCCCCGTTTGAAGAAGCCACCGGTATCGATGTTGTCTACGAAGGCTCGAAGGAATTCGAGACCCAGATCAACGTCTCCGTTGACGCCGGTTCCCCGCCCGATGTCGCCAATATCTCCCAGCCCGCCATGGCCCAGCGCTTTGCTTCCGCCGGCAAGCTGGTAGACGTCAGCTCCTTCCTGCCGCGCGAGAAGCTGCAGGAGACCTACATCGACAGCTGGATCGACATGTCGACGATGCCCGATGCCAGCGGCAACGACATCATCGCCGGTGTCTGGCAGCGCGCCTCGGCCAAGAGCATGGTCTTCTATCCCAAGGCCCAGTTCGACGCCGCCGGCTATGTTGTGCCCGAGACCTGGGATGAGATGCTGGACCTGACCCAGCAGATCGCCGACGACGGCGACACCGCCTGGTGCATCGGCATCGAGTCCGGCGCGGCTACCGGTTGGGTGGCTACGGACTGGATGGAGAACATCATGCTGCGCACGACCTCGCTGGAGAACTACGACAAGTGGGTCACCGGCGATCTGCCCTTCGAGTCACCTGAAGTGAAGACCGCGGCCGAGAAGATGGCCGAGATCTGGCTCAATGACGACTATGTCTACGGCGGCGTACCCTCGATCGTCTCGACCTTCATCGGCGACTCCCCTGTCCCGATGTTCACCGACCCGCCCGGCTGCTGGTTCCATGCCCAAGCGGCCTGGATCACTGGTTTCTTCGGCAATGACGCTCTGGTTGCCGGCGAAGACTATGACTTCTTCTACCTGCCTCCCATCGATGAGAGCCTGGGTCGCCCCGCGCTGGTCGCCGGCGACATGATGGTTATGTTCAACGACCGCCCCGAAGTCCGCGCTCTGATGGAGTTCTTCTCCACGGCCGCCGGTGTTGAGGGCTGGGTCCGCGCCGGTGGAACGCTTTCCCCGCACAAGGACGCCGACCTGGACTGGTACACCACCTACATCGACCGCAAGGTTGCGGAGTTGCTGCTGAACGCCACCAGCGTTCGCTTCGACGCCTCCGACCTGATGCCGGCTGAAGTTGGCTCCGGTTCCTTCTGGAAGGGCATGACGGACTGGATCAGTGGCTCCACCGATCTGGATACGGCTCTGAAAGAAATCGACGCTTCCTGGCCGCGCTAAGGACCGAGTCGGTAACCGGCGACCGGCCCTGTAGCGACAATGCTGTCCGGCTTGTGGAGGTGAAACTCCCAATCCGGACAGGTTAAACTACAGCCGGCCACCGGGCATCGGCCTTGTCGAACAATGATTATGTGATATGGAAACCGGGTTTCTTTCGAGGAACCCGGTTTCTATATCTAACCCACGATTTGCCATGATGACCACGAATCACGAAGACCTCATCGGCTATAAATTCATGTTGGCCTTTGACGGCCGGACGCCTCCGTCGCGTATCCTGGAGTGGATAGCCAATCGGAGCCTGGGCGGGTTCA
Source organism: uncultured Ardenticatenaceae bacterium (assembly GCA_964654505.1). Lineage (GTDB taxonomy): Bacteria > Chloroflexota > Anaerolineae > Promineifilales > Promineifilaceae > Promineifilum. The sequence goes on from CAZZJN010000007.1 coordinate 24,231, forward strand.
CCCTGTTTCGGCCGTTTAACTATGACAACCCGAGGCAAGTCCGCGAGTTGACGGCCACGCTGCAACAAGCCGCTCGCGACTCCGGCCAGGCGCCCATGCTCATCGCCACCGACCAGGAAGGTGGGCAGCTGGCGGCCATGGGCGAGGGCACGACCCAGTTCGCGGGCAATATGGCTCTGGGCGCGACGCGCGACGCCGAACTGACGCGGCGGGTTGGCCGGGCCATCGGCCGGGAACTGGCGGCCATGGGCGTCAACGTGAACTACGCGCCCGTTCTCGACCTGAACACCAACCCCCGCAACCCCTCGCTCGGCATCCGCGCCTTCAGCGATGATCCGGCCTTGACGGCGGTGCTGGGGGCGGCGTTCATCGAGGGTCTGCAATCGGCCGGGGTCGCCGCCACGATCAAGCATTTTCCCGGCAAGGGCGAGGCGGCCGTCGATTCGCACTACAAGATGCCGGTTATCGCCCACGACCGCGCCCGGTTGGAGGCCGTCGAGTTCCCGCCGTTCAAGGCAGGCATCAAGGCCGGGGCCAAGCTCATAATGACCGGCCACTTCGCCATTCCCGCGCTGACCGGAACCAGCGCCTACCCCGCCACCGTCGCCCGTCGGGTGATGACCGATTTCGCGCGCGGTGAAATGGGCTTCGAGGGCGTCATCATCACCGACGCGCTGGACATGGGCGCCATTACCCAGGGGGCGGGACAGATCATCGACGTCATCGCCGCCGTGCGCGCCGGCGTCGATCTGATGCTCAACAAGGACGATCCCGACACCCAGGAGCGCCTCTATGCCGGCTTGCGCCTGGCCCACACGCGCGAGCTGATTGACGATGCCCATCTGCGGGCATCCGTGGCGCGCATTTTGTCGCTGAAAGAGTGGGTGGGGTCTCAACCGCAGCCTGACCTCGACCAGGTGGGCTGTGCCGAACATCGCGCGCTGGAGGCCGAACTGGCTCGTCGGTCCATCACGCTGGTGCGCGACACGGCCGGTTTATTGCCCCTGCGCCTGCCGGACGGGGCGCGCATCGCTGCCATTATGCCCCATCCGGAAGATCTGACCCCGGCCGATACCTCATCGACCATCGTTCCCCATCTGGCGGCCGCCCTGCGCGCCTATCACCCCCACGTTGACGAGTTCGTGACCGAGCATAGGCCTCTGCGTGAAACCATCGCCGCCCTGCGCGAGCGACTGGCCGACTATGACTTGCTGGTTCTGGGGACCATCAACGCATCCATGCAGCCGGAACAGGCGGAACTGGCGACGGAGTTACTGCGGCTGGGCATTCCCACCGTCACCGTGGCGCTGCGCACGCCCTATGATCTGGCGGTCTACCCGGCGTCGACCACCCATCTGTGCACCTACAGCATCCAGCCCGCGTCGCTGGAGGCGTTGGCGGCGGCGATCTTTGGCGAATTCACGCCCGGCGGCCGCCTGCCGGTCAACGTTGTGGAGTAGCGCCATGCTCGCCATCACCCATGCCACCGTCATAACGCCCCAGACCGTCATCGACGACGGCACGGTGCTCATCGCGGAGGGACGCATCCAGGCTGTCGGCGGCCCGGGCTTGTCACTGGGCGCCGCGACCGAAGTTCGGGATGCCGGCGGTCTGTTGCTGACGCCCGGCTTGCTCGATTTGCAGGTCAACGGCGGCTTCGGTCTCGATTTCACGGCCGACCCGGCGACTATCTGGGACGTGGCCGCGCGGCTGCCCCGTTACGGCGTCACCGGCTTTCTGCCGACGATCATCACCTCTCCCCCCGAGGTTGCGCGTTCGGCCCAGGAGGTGCTGCTCGACGGCCCTCCGACCGGCTGGACGGGAGCGCAGCCGATAGGCCTGCATCTGGAGGGGCCGTTCCTCAATCCCGGCAAGAAGGGAGCGCATAACCCGGCCTATTTGCGACGGCCGTCGGCCGCGGCCGTGGCCGAGTGGTCGCCTGCGATGGGCGTGCGATTGGTGACGCTGGCTCCCGAGCTACCGGGGGCGCTGGATGTGATCCGGGAACTGAGCGGCCGCGGGGTCACCGTCAGTACCGGGCACTCACTGGCGACCTATGACGAAGCCGTGGCCGGCTTTGACGCCGGAGCGCGTTACGCCACCCATCTGTTTAACGCCATGCCCACGCTGCAGCATCGCGAGCCGGGGCTGGCCGCGGCGGCCCTGACCGATTCGCGGGTCACGCCCGGCCTCATTCCCGACGGCCTCCATGTTCACCCGGCTGTGGTGGATATGATCTGGCGTCTGACCGGCCCCGACCGGCTCAATCTGGTGACGGATGCGATGGCGGCCATGGGCATGCCACCGGGCGACTATCTGCTTGGCGACTATCGCGTTACCGTCGATGGGACGTCGGCCCGCCTGCCGGACGGGACACTGGCGGGTTGTATCCTGTCGCTCGATGCCATCCTGCGCCAGTTCATGCACTTTACCGGCGCATCCCTCGCCGAAACGCTGGCCACCGTGACGACCACGCCCGCCCGTCTGCTGGGGTTAGGGGATGAACAGAGCGGCATCGCCCCCGGGAAAAAGGCCGATCTGGTCTTGATGACACCCGGCATCCGGATCGTCGAGACGTTCGTGGCCGGTCGATCGATCTATCGCGCATTGTGAGGCCGCCCGGTCGGGGATCGGTTTTCCCCGGCGGCCATAGTCGGCTACAATGGGGCCGGCATCACACCGCTTTTCCACTGCTCCCTGCCTGTGAAGCCGATTTCGTTAGGCATGTATTAAATCAATCAGGGCTCCGGAGGGTTTCTTCAACTTGAAAGCGACACGACATCTATTGCTGGGCGTTTTTCTCATCAGCATGGGAGCTTTGGCTCTGGAAGTGGTGCTGACGCGCATCTTTTCGGTCACGATGTGGTATCATTTCGCCTTCCTGGCTATCTCGATGGCGCTCATGGGCAGCGCCGTGGCCGGGGTGTTGCTCTACTTCTTCCCCCGTCTGACCAAACCTGAGGCCGCGCAAACATGGATCGGCCGCGCTTCCGTTGCCCTGGCTGTCGCCGTGCCCATCATCTTTCTCATTTATCTTCGCATCCCGTTCCGGCCGGTGCTGATGAACCGCGAGGGGGCTTTCTCGTTCGAGCAGCTGGGCTGGCTGGCGGTCATCTACATCCTGCTGTCGCTGCCGTTCTTCCTGTCCGGGTCAGTGCTGGCGCTGTCGCTGGCCGGCTGGCCCAATGACGCGGGCCGGATCTATGCCGCCGATCTCATCGGCGCGGCCCTCGGTTGCGTGGTCAGCATCGTGGCTCTGGCCAATTTGGGCGGGGTCAACGCGCTCTTCCTGCTGAGCCTGATTCTGGCGCTGGCGGCCTTGGCTTTCATCTACGGTCGCCGTCATTGGGCCATCGTCGCCGGATTGGCGCTCCTGATCACCGGCGGGTTTCTGGTGAGCAACCTTGCCGCGCCCTGGGTCCGTATCGTCGTCAACAAGGCCGGCGGCGATGAACCGCCCGTCACTTACGAAAAATGGAACATCCATTCGCGCGTCACGGTCTACGAACCGGCCGGGTACCCGTTCTTCTGGGGTATCTCGCCCCGAAAATGGGAGGAGACGATCGCCGCCGGCGGCCGTTGGGACCACGCTCTGCTGCTGATCGATGCCGCGGCCGGGACGCCGATCCAGAGCTTCGACGGCAACCTGGAGGCAGTGCAGTTTCTGCGTAATGATCTGACGGCCATCCCGTATCATCTGATCGACGACCCCCTGACGCTGATCATCGGGCCGGGCGGGGGCCGCGACGTGTTGGCCGCTCTGGCCAGTGGCGCGCCCCATGTCACGGCCGTCGAGGTTAACCCGGCGGTGGTCGAGGCGGTCAAAGGCCCGTTCGCCGACTTCGCCGGCCACCTCTATGACCGGCCGGATGTCGATGTTGTTGTGGCCGACGCCCGTGGCTATATCGACCGCAGTCCCGGCGGCTATGATGTGATCCAGGCTTCCCTGATCGATACCTGGGCGGCCGGCGGGTCTGGCGCGTTTGCCCTATCCGAGAACAGCCTCTATACCAAAGAGGCGTTCACCAGCTACTTTAATCACCTCAGCGACGACGGTATTTTGAGCATCTCACGCTGGTATCTGCCGGAGCGCCCGGCTGAGACGCTGCGACTGGTGACCACCGGTCTGGCGGGCTGGGAGGCCGCGGGCGTGACTGATGCGCGCGATCACATCGCCGTTATCGCCCGGCTCGACCTGACCCGCGCCCAGGCGGAGGGGTTGTCGACGACGCTGTTCAAGCGGGAGCCGTTTACGGCCGAGGAAATCGCCCGCCTGCAAGAGGTGGCCGAAGAATACGACTATCAGGTGATCTATGCTCCCGGTCTGGAGCCGTTTGAGGAAGTCGGCGCATTCATCACGGCCGACGACCATGACGCCTTCATCAAGGCCTATCCGCTGGACATCTCTCCGGCCACGGACGACCGGCCGTTCTTCTTCAATCTGGTCCTGCTGGGCGATCTTCTGGACCCGGCGCTCAGCGGCAGCGGCGTCTATCGCACCAGCATGGAGGCCATCTACATCCTGTTTGCCGTCATCGGTATCACGGCCTTGTTCAGCCTGATGTTCATCCTCGTGCCGTTGTGGTTGGGCGCGAAGCGGCGCAATCTCGCTCGGCCGTCGACGACCACGCTGGCCTATTTTGGCGCGTTGGGACTGGCATTCATGATGGTCGAGATTCCCACCATGCAGAAGCTGACCGTCTATCTGGGCCAGCCGATCTATTCGCTGGCGGTCGTCCTCTTCTCTCTTTTGTTATTCAGCGGCTTGGGCAGCTGGTGGAGCGGCCGTTGGGGGTCGGAGAAGATCGGCGCCAACATGCGCTATGTCTTCCCTGTGCTGATCGTCTTTCTGATGATCCACGCCGCATTCAGCAGCGCCGTCCTGGAGCGGACGCTGCAAATGGAGCTGGCAGCGCGGCTACTCGTCGCCGTTCTGCTCCTGTCGGTGTTAGGCTTCATGATGGGCATCCCGTTTCCGGTGGGGATTCGCCATATCGGGCGGCTCAAACCGTCAGTCGTCCCCTGGCTATGGGGTATCAACGGCGTGACTTCGGTCCTTGGCTCGGCCCTGGCCACGGCCCTTTCAATCCATATCGGCTTCCAGCTGACGCTGGCTGTCGCCGCCCTGGCCTATGCGGCGGCGGCGCTGCTGTTTCTCAATATGATCAGGAGCGCCGCGGCGGATTCCCTCGAGCCATCCTTGCCGGCCGGAACAGACGGCGCGGAGCTGAAGCCGGTTTAAATATTTGATTACAGGATATTACCTATGACAAAACCTGTTTCTGATTCCCTTTTATTCAGCGAGATCCATGAGCAACCGGACGTCCTGCGCCGGCTGTTTGATGAGGAAGAAGCGACGGCCCAGGCGTTGGCCGATCTGATTCACGGGCGCGAAATTGAAAATGTCATCATCGCCGCCCGGGGCACCAGCGATAACGCCGGTCGCTACGCTCAGTACGTGTTCGGCGCAATGAACGGCCTGTCCGTGGGGCTGGCCGCGCCCAGCCTGTTTTCAATCTATGGCCGGCCGCCCAAAATGGGCAACTCGCTCGTCCTGGGCATCAGCCAAAGCGGGCAAAGCCCCGACATCGTCGGCGTGCTGGCCGAGGCGCGGCGACAGGGGGCCACGACGGCCGTGTTAACCAACCGCCCGGCGTCCCCTCTGGCTGAACAGGGAGATGTGGTCATCGCTCTGCATGCCGGAGAGGAACGCGCGGTGGCCGCGACCAAGACCTATACGGCCGAATTAGGAGCTATCGCGCTCATCAGCGCGGCGCTCAGCGGCTCGGCCGAACAACGCGACGCGCTCCTGGCCGTGCCCGACGCGGTGGAGGCGACGCTGGGCATGAATGAGGCCATCGCCCTCGCGGCCGAGCGCTACCGTTACATGTATCGTTGCGTTGTGGTCGGCCGGGGCTTCAACTATGCCACGGCTTTTGAAACGGCCCTGAAGCTCAAGGAGATGACCTACACGATCGTCGAGCCATACAGCCCGGCCGATTTCCTCCACGGGCCGTTGGCCATGTTGGAGAAGGGATTCCCGGTGATCGTCTTCGGTCCTTCGGGGTTGATGGCGGCCGAAATGGCCGGTTTTGCCCGCACCATTCGCGAGCGACAGGCCGAGGTGATCGCTATCAGCGACGCGACCGAGCTATTGGAGTTGGCTCGCGTCCCCCTGGCCATCCCCGTCAGCATGCCGGAGTGGGTATCCCCGATCACAGCCATCATCCCCGGCCAGATGCTGGCCATGCATCTGGCCCATGCCCGCGATTATGACGTCGACTCCCCTCGCGGCATCCAAAAGGTGACGGAAACGATATAAGACCAGTAGGGCGCGAAGAGGGTCGCGCCCTACTGATTTCAACGCTCGTTGAAGTCGCCGAGTATTCGCGACTTCTTCCAATTTTATTCCAAATATGATACACTGACATTGTTATCGCCTCGCCAAGTTTTAGTATTCTTGACGAGGCACTTCTCTAATCCATCCAGATACGCGGTCACACTCAATCGGCAACCAGGAATTACTTCATTGTATTTCATCGGTAGGTCTCATTCGCAAGTTCAAGAGACAGCAGAGGAGGTGAGTCGATTTCAGAGAGAAGAAACAAAAACGCCCACCCATAGTTTGATAGTTTGAACCCTTTGTTTCCTATGCCTAACGTTTCACAGGCTTGTCTGTGAAACTGACAACCTTTCAGGAGAATAAAAATGTCAAGGAAATCCCTGTTGTTTATTTCATTGCTGCTGGTCTTTGCCCTGGCGCTGGCCGCTTGTGGCGGCGGCGCGGCCGCTCCATCCGCCCCGGCCGAAGAGGCCCCGGCAGAGGGCGCCGCGGAGGTACCTGCAGCCACAGAACCGGCGGCGGAAGCGCCCGCGGCCGGCGGAGCCAATCAGCTTGAGTTCTTCAGCTGGTGGACGGCCGGCGGTGAGGCGGATGGCCTCAATGCCATGTTTGAAGTCTTCCGCGCCCAATACCCCGATGTCGAGATCGTCAATGCCACCGTGGCCGGTGGCGCCGGCTCCAATGCCAAGGCCGTGCTGGCCACGCGCATGCAGGCCGGCGACCCGCCCGACTCGTTCCAGGTTCATGCCGGTCACGAGCTGATCGACACCTGGGTTGTGGCCGACAAGATGGAGCCGGTCACTTTCCTCTTCGAGGAGAACGGCTGGTATGATGTCTATCCCCAGGGCGTGATCGATATCCTCTCCTACAATGGCGAGATCTGGAGTGTACCGGTCAACATCCACCGCTCCAATGTCATGTGGTACAACCCCGCCGTCTTTGAGGCCAACGGCATCAGCGCTCCGACGAATTTCGAGGAGTTCTTCGCCGCGGCCGATACCCTGAAAGCCGCGGGCGTCACGCCTCTTGCTCTGGGCGATAACGCCATCTGGGCTTCCACCCATCTGTTCGAGTCGGTCCTGCTGGGCGCGCTCGGCCCCGACGGCTATCGCGGCCTTTGGACCGGGGAAACGGACTGGAACGGCCCGGAAGTCACCGAGGCTCTCAACACGTTTGCCCGTATGCTCGACTACGTCAATGAGGACCATGCCGCCCTGTCCTGGGACCAGGCCGCTCAGTTGGTCGTCGACGGCGACGCCGCCATGACCATCATGGGCGACTGGGCCGACGGCTACTTCTTCTCGTTCGACCTGGAACCGGGTGTGGATTACGGCTATGCTCCTTCGCCGGGGACCGACGGCACCTTCATGATGCTGTCCGATACGTTTGGCCTGCCGAAGGGCGCGCCGCATCGTGACAACGCCATCAAGTGGCTGACCCTGTCCGGCTCAAAGGAAGGGCAGGATGCGTTCAACCCGGTCAAGGGTTCCATCTCGCCGCGCAGCGACAGCGATCGTTCGTTGTACAATGCGTATCTGCAGTCGGCGATGGACGCTTTCGCCACCAACGAGATCACCCCGAGTCTGGCCCACGGCGCGGCCGCGTCGGAAGGCTGGGTGACGGCGTTCAACGATGTGATGACCCTGTTTGTCACCGACCGCAATGTCGAAACCGCTCAGGCAGCCATGGCCCAGGCATGTGTTGCCGCCGGCGTTTGCAAGTAAACGCTGACAGGTGAGAAGGGCGCCGCCGCGAGCAATCCGGCGGCGCTCTTTTTAATATGTTATGCAATTATTAGTTTCGTGATACCATTCAGCATGTTCCCCATTGCCGTCCAATATTAGCTGCGAGGTGACAATATGGATTCCCAGACGCGCCATGAGCGCTGGATCGCCTTTCTGATGCTTCTGCCGTCCATCATTCTCATCGCTATCTTTGTCTATGGATTTATCGCCTGGACAGGGCTTGTCTCCGTTTCAAAATGGGATGGAATCGCGCCGGATTACACCTTTGTGGGTCTGGCGAATTACAAGGCTCTCTTTTCCAAAGAGATTGGCGGCATTTCGGCCATTCGCTTCAATACCGGCCTGTGGAACACGCTGTTCTTCACCATTTTCTTCCTGCTGATATGCGTGGGTGTAGGCCTCCTGCTGGCCATTCTTCTCGACCAAAAGGTGAAGGGCGAAGGGATCTTCCGCACCATCTACCTGTTTCCGATGGCCATCTCCTTTGTCGTCACCGGCGTCGTCTGGCAGTGGATCTTTGCTCCCGGCACGGCATCGCGGCCGAGGGGCGTCAACGCGCTCCTGGGCACTTTGGGCCTGGAGAATCTGAAGTGGGGCTGGTATACCGATCCGACCAGCATCGGCCCGTTCCATATCGCCCTCATCCCGGTCATCATCGCCGCCGCCTGGCAGATGACCGGCTATACCATGGCCATGTATCTGGCCGGTTTGCGAGCCATACCCGATGAGTTACGCGAGGCCGGCCGGGTTGATGGGGCCACCAATTTTCAGGTATACCGGCTGATCATCATGCCCTTGTTGCGGCCGATTACCTTCAGCGCCCTCATCATCCTGGGCCATATCTCGCTCAAGATATTCGACCTCATCTACACCATGACCGGCAAAGGCCCGGCCTTCGCCACCGATGTGCCCGGCATCTTCATGTTCGAGACGACCTTCCAGGGTAACCATTACTCCCAGGGAGCCGCGATCTCCGTCATCATGCTCATCATGGTCGCGTTTGTCATCGTCCCCTACCTCATCTACAGCTTCCGCCAGGAGACCGAGATATGACCACGCGCTTTAATCCCGCTCGCTTTGCCGTCTATGTATTGTTGGTCCTTTTTGCCCTGATCTTCATGATCCCGGTTTATGTCTTGTTGAGCAGCAGTTTCAAGACCTTTGCCGAGGTGCAGGACCTGTCACGAATGTGGAGCCTGCCTCAGGGGATCAATCTGGAGAGCTTTCGCGCGGCCTGGTCGGGCATCCCCGCGAAAGGATTGCGCGGCCTGGGTCCCAATCTGATGAACAGCTTCAAGCTGACCATCCCGGCGACGATCCTGTCGGCCATGCTCGGCTCGATGAACGGCTATGTGCTGTCGAAGTGGAAATTCCCCGGCTCCAATATCATCTTCCCGCTGATGCTGTTCGGCATGTTCATCCCCTATCAGTCCGTCCTTGTGCCGCTGACGATAACCCTGTCGCGAATCGGCATAGGGGGTACCCTGGCGGGTCTGGTGTTGATCCATGTCGTCTATGGAATCCCGATCACGACGCTTATCTTCCGCAACTACTACTCCGAAGTGCCCAATGAGATGATCGAGGCTTCGCGAATCGACGGCGCGGGGTTCTTCGGGATCTATCGTCATATCCTGTTTCCCCTGTCGCTGCCGGGGTTCGTGGTCGTCATCATCTGGCAATTCACCAATATCTGGAACGAATTTCTCTTTGCGGTGACCACTCTGCAGAAGCCGGAATCGCAGCCTATCACGGTAGCCTTGCGTAACTTGTCGGGAAGCCAGATTCAGGAATGGAACATGATCATGGCCGGGGCCATTATCGCCGCCATTCCGACGCTAATCGTCTACATCGTCATGGGCCGTTACTTCATTCGTGGGCTGCTGGCCGGCTCCGTGAAGGGCTAAATGGCCTGTGGCGGCAAGCATCAGGGATAATGAATGACTGAAAATACACACGAACAACCCAAACAGACTCGCATCACCATCGACCTTCCCAAAGATCTGAAACCGATCTACGCCAACCTGGCGTTCATCAACTACACACCGGCCGAGATCGTGGTCGACTTCGCCCAGGTGCTGCCGCGCACCCCCCGCGGAGCCGTCGCGGCGCGGATCATCATGAGTCCTATCCACGCCAAGCTGCTGCATGCGGCTCTGGGCCAAAACCTGGCCAACTTTGAGAATCAGTTCGGCGAGATTCGCCTGCCGCACCCGCGCCCCAACCTGGCCGATAACTTCTTCCGTTTTTCAGGAGAGAGTGGCGAGAGCGAATCCGACGATGAGAAAGGCGATGGACGAACTTGAGGCTACGGCCGAAACAATTCGCCGCTACATGGAACAGGTCGATGGCGCGCGTGACCTGGCCTATCAGCGGTCGCGCAGCCTCATCGCGCTGTGCGCCCGATCTATTCGCGCCATACACCGCGAGGAGTGGCCGGCGGCCGAATCGTTGCTGGCCGAGGCGCGCCAGGCCACCGAAGACCTCGTCGGCGGCGTGCGCAATTACGCGGAACTCTACTTCGCCGGTTATACCCAGGATGCAGTGAAGGAGTTCGTCGAGGCCAATCTCGTCTATGCGCTGGTTCGCAACCGGCCGCTGCCCCCGCCGGAAGAACTGGGGTCGGAGCCTAACACGTGGTTGAACGGGCTGGCCGAGGCTGCCAGCGAACTGCGCCGCCGCATCCTCGACCTGATGCGCAAGGGGCAGATGCCCGAAGCCGAGCGCCTGTTGGACGCCATGGACCTCATCTATAGCACGCTGGTAACTTTTGACTTTGCCGATCAGATCACCGGGGGGTTGCGCCGCCGGACGGACGCGCTACGGGCGGTTTTCGAGCGGACCAACGGTGACCTCGCCAACAGCTATCGCAGCGCGCAACTGGAGGCGGCGCTGAAATCCCTGGAAGTGAAGCTGGCCGAGGGCGACAAATCCTAAACGATCGTCGTTGCCGATCGCGCCGATTCGGTCATCAGTTCGTCGGCCGCCACGCACGCCTCGGCCACAGATACCCCCACGGCCCAGTCAAACGGTCCCTCATAGGGCTTCCACAGCGTCCTGACACGGCCGTTGATCATGTAGGGGCCATAGATCGCCGGATCGGTGGGGCCGTAGATCGCCAACGTCGGGCACCCGGTGGCCGCGGCGACGCAGGTCGAACCGGCGTCGTTGCCCACATAGAGATCGGCCAGCTCGCATAATGCCCCCAACTCGCCCAGACCCAGTTGCCCGGCCAGATTGGTGACCGGAAAGGCGACCATGCCCACGACCTGCTCGGCCACCGCTCGCTCCTCGGCCGTGCCGGCTACGATCACATGCGCGCCATAGGTTCGCGTCAGGTGGTTCGCCAGGCGGGCAAACCGCTGGGCGGGCCAACGCTTGTCGAGAGCCATCCGGTCGGGGTTGTCGCCCCCACCCGGATGCAATATGACCAGCGGCGTGTCGCCCAGCCAGTCAAGCTCTTCCACCAACCGGCGGGCGATTTTGGCCCGGTCGACGTCCGGCGGCTCGAATTCCATCTCCACGTTTGCGATGATCGACGGGTCGACGCCGGCGGCCACGGCCAGAGACAGATAGCGACGAGCCGTGAGTCGTTCGACAGTGGCCGGCTCTTTCATTTTGCGGCCGCCGTTGAACCCGAAGAGCCGCGGGATATCCGCCTGGAGGGCCGCCTGTCTCGCGTTGCCTGATTGGGAGGGGACGAAGCAGGTGTCATACTTTTCGGCGCGGAGTTTATCGATGAGGGCACGAAGCTCTTCCCGGCGGCAATCGTCGAGGCTACCCGCGCCGGTGCGGATGATGCGGGTGATGCGCGGGTTGACGCCGATGGCCGGCATGGCCCAATCGCTGACCGCCCAGTCGATGCGCGCCTCCGGGAATCCCTGGCTCAGGGCGGCCAACAGGGGGGTGGTCTGCATCACCTGGCCCAGGCAGCAGGGCTGCATGATGAGGATTTTTTGCGGCGAAGCGTTCGATGGCGGCCGCCGCAGCCCGGTCGAGAGACGGGCGATCCGGTCAAACGCGGATTTCAGAGCGGGTTTGCTTTTGGACATGGTGCTTCGGAGACCTACCCCTTGATGACAGCGATGGGCACGAGCCGCGCCACTTTGCGGGCGATACCTGCGCCGTGGACGATCTCGATCACCCGGTCGACATCCTTGTAGGCTTGTGGCGCTTCCTCGGCCAGACCCGCCAGGCTGCCGGCCCGGACGCGAATGCCTTTTGCTTCCAACTTGCGTCGTAACTCATCGCCCTGCACCTCCCTCTTGGCTCGCGAGCGACTCATCACGCGCCCCGCGCCGTGGCAGGTGGAGCCGAAGGTCTGGGCCATCGAGCCTTCCGTGCCCACCAGCACCCAACTGGCTGTGCCCATGGAGCCGGGGACCAGAACGGGCTGGCCGATGTCGCGATAGATGTCGGGCAGCACCGGCGATCCCGGCCCGAAGGCGCGGGTGGCTCCCTTGCGATGGACGCACAATTCCATCCGGCGGCCGCCAACGTCATGTTCCTCGATCTTGGCCATGTTATGGGCAATGTCGTAGATCTGGTACACGCTGTGGTCGTCAACTCGTCCCGCCAGGGCGTCCTCAAAGCTGCGGCGAACGAGATGGGTAAGCACCTGGCGATTGGCGAAGGCGAAATTGGCCGCGCCTTTCATCGCCGCCAGATAATCCTGCCCTTCGGGGCTGTTGAGTGGCGCGCAGACAAGTTCCCGGTCGGGCAGTTGGATGCCGTACCGATGGACGACGCGCTGGAAGGCGGCCACGTAATCCGTGCACACCTGATGGCCGAACCCGCGCGAGCCGCAATGGATCTGGACGACGATCCGGCCGGGGATGAGGCCCATCCGCGCGGCGGCCGTCTCATCGAAGATCTCGTCCACAACGTCGACTTCGATGAAGTGATTGCCCGACCCGAGCGTGCCGAGCTGGTCGTGGGCGCGCTCATAGGCCCGGGGGCTGATCTTGGCCGGATCGGCGCCGGCGATGCGGCCGTTCTCCTCGGTGCGCTCCAGGTCTGTCTCCGTGGCGTAGCCTTGCGCCAAAGCCCAGCGCGCGCCTTGCCGGACGATCTCTTCCAGTTGCTTGCGGCTGAGCTGGAATTCGCCGCCGCGGCCGACGCCATGGGGGCAGTTGCGCTGGAGTTGCGTCGCCAGCTCATCGAGCCAGGGGGCAACGTCCTGCCGGTTGAGTCGTGTGCCCAATAGCCGGACGCCACAGTTGATGTCGTAGCCCACGCCACCGGGGGAGATGACTCCGTCGGGTACGCGGGTGGCCACCACGCCGCCGATGGGGAAGCCATAGCCCTGGTGGATGTCGGGCATGGCCAGGGCGTGGGCGACGATGCCCGGCAAGGTCGCGCTATTCACCAGCTGATCCAGGCTTTTGTCTTCCAATGCCAGTTCCAGCAACTCGGCGTCGGCATAGAAGCGGGCCGGAACGCGCATGTCCGACCGGTGGGAGGCCGGTATCTCGTACAGAAAGGGATTGAGCCGTTTAAAGTCTCCGGGCTTCACAATATCCTCCGGGATGGATCGACGGAAGGTCAGACATCGAACACAATGGTCACTTCGAGTTTACCGTCCTGCTCGCGGATTGCCAGATCATGGTAGGTGACGGCCTTGATATGTTTCTGCAGTTCGAGGGCGCGGCCGCCGCGCACGCGCCCCGCGAGCCTGTCGGGCGCCACCTCCAGATGTTCGATCAGGGGAAAGACAAGCCCTTCCCGCTCAGCCCAATAGGCCAGTTCGCCGAGCCACTCGACCAGCAGCCCTTCGGCGTCGTAGGCCTCAAGTTGTATCTCGCGTTGCATGTCCTTGGGCACGGCCGCGAGATCGCCCGCCAACAGGCGCGCCAGACCGACGGCCGCGTGGCGAAACAGTTCGGCCAGATCACGGCCGCGCACCAGTAACGCCCAATCGGCCGTGTGTTCCACGATCCGGATCGCGCCGTCGGGTAGTTCATCACTCATGTCAATCATTATAACCCCTCCGGCAAGGATCGCGCGGCCAATGCGCCGCCGGAACCTCCTCAGCAAGCTGCCGGCTTGGCGATAACCCCGACCCTCCTGGCGCAATCAGTAGCCAGAACGGCCGTTATTGGCTAATCTCTTCCTCGCCAATACCGAGTTGCGAGCAATCATGCCTACGAATAATAACGATTTATCCCCGTCCCCTGCTTCTTCCCCCTACGTCGACGCTCGCCGCCTGATCAAGGTGTATCGCACGCCGGCCGGGGAGTTCCCCGCGCTGAAGGGCATCGACCTGCGAGTCAATCGCGGCGAGTTCGTGTCCGTAATCGGCAAGTCGGGCAGCGGCAAGTCGACGCTCATCAACCTGATCACCGGCATCGACCGGCCGACCAGCGGCGAGATCTTCGTCGGCGGCGATCCGCTGCATACCTACGACGAAGAACAGATGGCCATATGGCGCGGCCGCCACATGGGCATCGTTTTTCAGTTTTTTCAGCTTTTGCCGACGCTGACGCTGGTGGAGAACGTGATGTTGCCGATGGATATCAACCGTCTCTATCGACCGGCTGAGCGGCGCGAGCGGGCCATGCAGTTGCTGGAGACGGTGGAGATGGCCGGGCAGGCGAATAAATTGCCCGCGGCCGTCTCCGGGGGGCAGCAGCAGCGCGTCGCCATCGCCCGCGCGCTGGCCAATGACCCCGGCCTGATCATCGCCGATGAGCCGACCGGCAATCTCGACTCGCGCACGGCCGAGAGCATCTTCACCCTGTTCGAGCGACTGGTAGCCGAGGGCAAAACCATCATCATGGTCACCCACGACGAGGCCCGCGCCGCTCGCACTCACCGCTCGGTGATGATCGCCGACGGCGAGGTGGTCAACGAGCATGTCGTCCGGGCGCTGGCTGTCCTGAACTACGACCAGCTGGCCGAAGTGCAGCGCCGCGTGGCCCCGACGACCTTCGAGCCGGGCAGCACCATCGTGCGGCAGGGAGAGCAGGGTGACAAGTTCTATATCCTGACCGACGGCCGGGTTGATGTGTTTGTGGAGCATCCTGACGGCCGCCAAATTTTGGTGGATCGACTGGGGGCGGGGCAGTATTTTGGCGAGATGGCCCTCGTCGGCCGCCGGCCGCGGCAGGCCACAGTGCGCGCGGCCACTGATTCAACGGCCGTTGTGGCGGCGCTCGACCGGACGACCTTCGATTGGCTGGTGAACGAGTCGCCCTCCTTGCGCGATGAGCTGCAAGGCATCATCGACCTGCGCCGGCGACAGAGCCAGGTCGATTAACTTGCCGGGATATGGGATGAGGAAATTTTCACCGACAGATACCCATCGTTATTGATCAATGAACACGTTGCGACTCAAGACTTTGCGTGATTTATGGCTCTACAAATCACGAACGATCCTGGTGGTGCTGGCCATCGCTATCGGCACGGCGGCCGTGGGCGTGGCGACGACGAGCTTCATCGTGCTGCGCGGCGATCTGCACGACGGTTATCGCGGCACGAGCCCGGCCCATGCCATCCTCGACCTGGCCACGATGAATGGCGCCGGTGTCGAGGAATCGCTGGCCGCGCGCGTGGCCGCCCTGCCGGGGGTGGCCGAGGCCGAGCTGCGTCGGGAGGCGATGCTACGGTTGGAGCTTCCCGGCGGCGAAACCCGGCCGATGCAGTTGTGGGTCTTGCCGGACTTTGACGCGGCCACTATCGGCACGCTCACCCGCCAGCCGGGGGCGATCGTTCCCCCGCTCGAAGGGACATTGCTGCTGGAGCGCTCGGCCGCGCCTGTGCTCGGCATCGCCCAGGGAGATCCTGTCACCGTGCAGCTTATCGGTGGCGAGATGGCCGAATTGACGGTGGCGGGCTTCGTCAACGACCTGGCTGTGGCCCCCACGACGGTGTCGCCCGTTGTGTACGGCTATTTGGCCGCGGACACGGCCGCCGCGCTGGGGCTGCCCGAGGGGTATAACCAGTTACGCCTGACTGTGAGTGCGGAGGAGCCGGATCGCGCGGCGGTGGAGACAGCCGTCACGGCCGTGTCCGATTGGCTGGCGGACGAGGGCGTCATCGTCACCCGGGCGGCTATCCCCGAGCCGGGCGTCCACCTGATGCAGGGCAGCGTCGATACCGGGCTGCTGATGATCGGCATCCTCGGCGGGTTGACCTTGCTGCTGAGCGCCTTTCTGGTGACCAATGTCATGTCGGCCGTCATCGCCCAGCAGGTGCCGACCATCGGTGTGCTGAAGGCGCTGGGCGGCCGCCGCGGGTTGGTGCTGCGGCAATACGGGCGGATGGTGCTGCTCTTCGGGCTGATGGCCTTGGCGCTGGCCGTGCCGCTGGGCCTGATGGGAGCCTGGTTTCAGTCGAGCTATCTGGCCGGGCAACTCAACTTCGACATTCCCTCGTTTGGTCTGCCGTGGCCGACGTTGTTGCTCCAGATCGCCGGCGCGCTGCTGGTTCCCGCTTTGGCGGCTCTGGGGCCGGTGCTTGCGGCGTCGCGACTGACGATTCGCGAGGCGCTTTCCCCGACCGGCGACATGAAATCCGAGCCACGAGAGAAGGGCGGGAGCGATTCATTTCTCGCCTCCCATATGCCGTATCTGGTGGCCTGGCGCAACATAGGGCGACGCAAGATTCGGCTGGTGCTGACGCTGGTGGCGCTCAGCCTCGCCGGGGCGATGTTCATCTCCACCTTCGGCCTGCGGCTGGGGCTGTATGAGGCCATCGAGATTCTGGTCGGTGAGTTTCCCTACGATGTGCAGATCGACTTCGCCGGGCCGGAATCAGCAGAGGATGTGACGCGCGAGGCGGCCGGTATCGACGGCGTCGAACGGGTCGAAGTCTGGGGTGTGGCCGATGCCCGTCGCGTCTACCCTGACGGCCGTGTGGGCAGCAGCTTTTTCCTGTTTGGTGTGCCGGGGACGACGGAGATCGCGGCCTTTGCCAATCGGGACGGGCGATGGCTCAATTGGGCGACAGAGGGCGACGCATTGCCCGACGCCCCTCTCTATATCAACTACGAGGCCGAGAAGATCACCCACGCCCCGGCCGTCGGCGACGAGTTGTCATTGCGCGTCAACGGCCTGCGCGACAGCACGGCGCAACTGGTGGGCATCAGCCTGCGGCCGTTCGAGGCCGGGGCTTACATGCCCTATGCCGACTTCGAGCGGGCGACGGGCACGCGCGGCCAGGCCGGACGTCTGGTGGCCTATATGGATGGTCCCACAGCGGATGATCCGGCGCGACAGGCGGCGGTGGCGGCCGAGTTGATCGACCGTTTTGAGGACGCGAGCATGCCCGTCGCGCGCGCCGAGACGGCCGGCAGTCTCCGCGAGAACTACCTGGCGCAGTTTAATACGCTGGTGGTCTTGCTGATGGCGTTGGCCGGGTTGACGGCGCTGGTGGGCGGGCTGGGGCTGGCCAACACGATGGCGCTCAACGTGCTGGACAGGTCGCGGGAGATCGGCGTGCTGCGCTCCATGGGGGCGGGGCGGCCGTTGCTGCGACGATTGGTGCTGGCAGAGGGATTGGCCGTGGCTCTCATCAGCAGCGTGCCGGCGATTATTCTGGCCGTGCCGCTGACGCTCATTCTGGATCGCGTGATGGGCAATTCGCTGCTGGGCAGCCCGTTGAGCTTTGCCTTTTCGGCCGCGGCGGCATTGGGTTGGGTGGCATTGGTAGTAGTTATCGGGTTGGCGGCTTGCTGGCTGCCGGCCGAGAACGCGGCTCGTTTGACCATTCGCGAGGCGCTGGCGTATGAGTGATTGACAAGCTTGAGAGACTGTCCTAAGGGGCTGTTTTTGGCAGCGCACTAACAAGCAAATGCGGGACTTAGAAAAGATTTATCATGTCTTGACAAACTGCTGCCCTTGGTATTATTCTGTGCAAGTAAACGGCCGTTTACAAACCCGTGACGAAAAACCTGAAATAGGAGATAACAACATGACTCAGGAATACTCGTTCAAATCTAAGGGGACTGGAGCCGGCCAAAGCCACGAGGAGTACTACCCCAATCCCGACGGACCCGATGGGCCCTACGGGCCGTGGGGTCCCTATGGACCATGGGGCCCGGTGATCCGCGCGCTTGGTGGCCGCGAGATACTGGCCGAATCGATCTACGCTTCGGTAAACCCTCTTGCTCTTGTTGGCCTGAACCCGCAGCCACTGCCGCCTGTGCTTCGTCCAGCATCGGCCGCATTGCGTGCGCAGGCACTGATCAATGAGGGCATGGTCCATATTCAGTTGGCGGCTCAAACTGGCAATGAGCTGCATGTCCAACAAGCGCGAGCCTGGCAGAGCGGGTTTGCCGCAATCATCGACGACTGGTGCGGTAACGGCCGGCCGCGCTGGCCTTTCCCTTGGCCTGTGCCTTGGTATTGGACCAGCGAACTGGATGCCATAGAATTGATCGCCGCCGGCGCTCAGTTCAGGACTGCCGCCAGATTTGACACACCCTTGCAGAACGACTTCGCGGCTGCGGCCGAACGTCTGAT
>CAZZJN010000008.1:0-39901 GCA_964654505.1 uncultured Ardenticatenaceae bacterium
GATTTCTCCGCCGCCTCGCCCCTACCTCTATATACCCGACCGCATTAATTGGTTTGCGTGCAATTAGCCCGCGCTACGGGATGCAAAGCGTCGAGCCGGCGAAAATCAGGTTCAGATTGAAGATATTATTGGCCCGGGCGATGGCGAACGGGTCCACGCCATACAGGCGGCTGATCTTCAGCAGCGTATCTCCGGGAGCCACGAGATGCTGCCAGCGGCACACCGTTGAGACCGGCGGAAGCGGTGTCGGGACCGGCGTGGGCACGGGAGTGACCGGCGGCGGCTGCGTGCCGAAGGGCACGAAGATCGTCTGTCCGGCGAAGATCAGGTTGGCGTTCGAAATCTGGGGATTGGCCGCCAGAATCGCCGGTACCGTCGTGCCGTACTGCCGGGCGATGAGCGACAGATACTCCCCGCGCTGGACGATATGAAAAACGCCGCCGCCCTGGGCTTCGGCCGGTCTGGCGGCCGCCAGAAACAGCAATACCAACATCAGGGCCGCCAACGCGACCAGGCGACCGGACCACTTGCCACGAACAAGCTCACTGTTCATCTCATCCTCCATATAGTAGAGATACCATTGCCCGCCCTGTTTCCCGGCTTGTTCAGGTCCTGTGCCCGTCGTCGCTCATCGCGGCGATCGGATGTTGTTCCCGTCACGCTTGCGGCCAGGCGTGACGGATGTGGGCGAGTCTAGAGCCGGGTCTGGTACTCGCCCGTCTCGGTGTTGACGCGGATGCGGTCGCCCACCTGGACGAACAGCGGCGTCTTCACCCGCAGACCGGTTTCGGTGATGATCTCCTTGGTCGCGCCGGTGGCTGTGTCGCCGGCGACGGCGTTCTCCGCCTCGACGACCTCGAACTCCATCGTCTTGGGCAGCTCGTAGTCGATCACCTCGCCCTCGTAGGACAGCAGCTCGAGTTCCATGTTGTCGCGCAGGAATTTGGCGTCGCTCTCCAGCACGCTGTGGGCGACGCTCCTCTGCTCGTAGGTGCTCAGGTCCATGAAGACGTAGAACGTGCCGTCGTCATAGATGTACTGGTAGGCGCTCTTGTCCAGGCGCACGTCGTCGACGCGGTCGCCGGAGTTGAAGGTGACTTCCTTGTTGGTGCCGGTGCGCATGTCGCGAACCTTGACCCGGATGGTGGCCTTGCCGCGGCCGGGTTTGGTGTGCGAATATTCGGTTACTTTCAATAAAGCGCCGTCGTGGTTGAAAGTGACCCCGCGGCGCAGCTGATTGACATCGATCATTGGTAAAATTGTTCTCCTGCAAAACGAGACATAATGTCCACTGCACCCACAGTTTAGCATAAATCCGTGGCGGTTGGCAATCGCTTATACATATGCCGTTACCCGGTGGCATGATACAATGACGGTCGAGGTTCGCCGCCATGGCCGAGATCGAAGCACGTACTCAACTCCTTTGCCAACAATGCGCGGCCGTCCTGGTCGTGGAACAGGGGGCCCAATATGCCACCTGTGAATTTTGCGGCACGGTCAACTCCCTGGACAAGAGTGAGGCCGTCCTGCACTATGCCGTGCGGCCGACCATCGACGATCCGCAAGCCCTGGCCTCGCTGCGCCGCTGGATGGCCGGCAACCATACCGTCAAGGGACTGGATGTGGACGCCAAAATCGAATCGCAGACGTTCCAATACTTCCCCATGTGGCTGGCGCGGACGGATATGGGCGGCCGGGAGACGGTGCACCTGCGGCCGGCGGCCGCGCTGTCGATTGTCGAGCTGGGCAAGCTGCGTTTGCCCGCCTCCGACCTGGAGCCGTATGATTACGATCTGGACGATCGGGCGATTCGGCCGACGGTGCCCGTGACGGCCCTTCGCTCGTGGCTGGCCGACAACAAGGACGTCGCCGGCGGTTCCATTCGGGAGGTGTCGCTGGTCCATCTGCCGATCTACACCTTCAAGTACCAATACAAGGGAGTAACTTATACAGCTTTGGTGGACGCGGCGACGAGTCAGGTGTTCGCCGCCATCTTCCCCGAGAAATTCGAGCTGCCCTACTTCACCATCGGCGGGTTGGGCTGCCTGGCCTACTTTTTGGCCGCGCTCATCCCCCTCATCGGCTTCTTCGTATCCGGCGGGGAGGGGGCCGTGCTGGGCACGATGCTCTACATCGTGGTCGCCATCGGGCTGGCCATTCCCATTTTCATCGCCGCCGCCTCGGTTTCACGCAAATATTAACCAACATGACCACCTCTCTCCCACCCAACCCCGTTGTCCCGGCGGCCGCCGCCTCGCCGACGCTGCCCCGGGAAAAGGCTCAAGGCCTGGTCTGCCCCAATTGCGCCGGCGTCGTGCCGGTGTCCGAGGGGGTGCGCGTCGTGCAGTGCCCCTACTGCAATCTGCATTCACTGGTGCAGGGGGAGCGCGGCATTCGCCGCTGGCATGTGCCTCGGCGCATCGACCGCGAGGCTGCGCTCAAGAGCGCGCGCGGTTTCCTGAAGGGCATGCGCAAGGCCGGCGATCTGAGCCGCGCTGCCCGGTTTGACGAGGTGCTGCTGGTCTATCTGCCTTTCTGGCGTGTCGAGTCCACGGTGGCCGGCTGGCTGTTCGGCTGCGTGCGCAAGGACAAGGACGAGACCAAACCGGACGAGCATTACGTGTTCGAGTCGATGCACTGGACCGATGCGGCCGTCGATGTGGCCGAATTCGGCGTCCACCAGATCGTCGTCTCGCAAAACGACCTCCAGCCATTCGACAGCCAGGCCATGCACGCCGAGGGGATGGTCTTCGAGCCGTCGGAATCGCGGACCGAGGCGCTGGAAGAAGCCCGCGGCCACTTCCTCTATCGCAGCCGCACCCAGGCCAACCAGACCCGCACGACTTACGAAAACATCCAGCTATTGCGGCCGGAGTTCTCGCTGGTCTATTACCCCGTCTGGCTGGCGCGCTATACCTACCGCAACCGGGTCTATCAGGTGGTCATCAACGGCGTCAACGGCGGGGTGATGTATGGCAAGGCGCCGGGTAATATCCTCTATCGCGCCGCGGCCCTGGTGTCCGGCCTGGCTACCGGTAATTTTGTTCTGGTGAACGGGACCATCCTGACCGCCCTTGCCGTCTCCGACAGCGATGACGGGTTTTACATCGTCTTCCTGCCCATCGCCGTGGGCATCGCCCTCATCGTCTGGGGCTACAAGCAGTTCCGCTACGGTGAGGAGGTAGAGGACAAGCCGAAGGAGTTCCAGAAAGCGTCCACCGGTTCCAGCCGGGGGGTAATGGGCAATCTGCTGCCAACGTCCGCAGGCTTGTCAAAGATGTTCGAGACGGGCAAAGCCTTGATGAAAGAAATTGAGGACCTGGACACTTCCTCCGACCAGGACGAATGATGCCATGAAACTGATGCTGCTGCGCTGCCCAAAATGCAATACCGCGCTCGCGCCGGGCCAGGAGGATCAGGTCGTCCAGTGCCCCAACTGTCGCGCGGCCGTGGGCATCCAGGAAGGGGGGCTGGATTTACCGGCGGTGCAATACGCGGCCTCGTCGGTGGAGGAGGTGGCAAGCTGGCTGCCTTTCCGGGTCTATCGCGGCCGGGTGACGATCAACCAGCGCAAAACGCAGGAAGGTCGCTCGACGGAGAGAGAGGCCCGGGCGTTTTGGGATCTGCCGCGCCGGATGTACGTTCCAGCCTGGAGCGTCGGGTTGCCCCAGGCGCGCGACCTGATCGCGAAACTGGTGCAAACGCAGCCGCCGCTGGAGGAGATCGCTCCGCCGGAAGGGGCGACATTCCAGCCGGTCGTTGTGTCGCCCGAGGACGGCCGCAAGCTGTTGGAGCTGGTCATCGTCTCCATCGAGGCCAAACGAAGCGACTGGATAGAGACGCTGGATTTCGATCTGCGACTCGAAAGCGAGGAGCTTTGGCTGTTGCCGGCCGAACAGACGGCTGAAGGCCCGCAGCTATTATTGAAGAAGCCGTAAGGCACACGAGGAAAAAGGAACTATATGGACAAGCATCGGATTCATACGGACAACGCCCCGGCGGCCATCGGCCCCTACTCACAAGGTATTCGCGTCGGCGATTTTGTATTCACGGCCGGGCAGATGGGCTACACCCCCGAGGGTGAGCCGGCGGGCGAGGATATCACCTCGCAAACCGAGCAGGTATTCAGCAACCTGCGTGCCATTCTGGAAGCCGCCGGCACGGACATGGCTCATGTCGTCAAGACGACCGTCTTTCTGCAGAGCATGGGCGATTTCGCGGCCATGAACGCCGTCTACGCCCGACAGTTCGTCGAACCCTTCCCGGCCCGCACCACCGTCGAGGCGGCCGCGCTGCCCAGAAACGTGCTGGTGGAGATCGAATGCGTGGCCACCATGCCGTAATGTCGAACCGCCCGTTTGTCTTCTCCCATGGCTGATACCATACTCGTGGCCGACGATGAGGCCAGTATCCGCGATCTGGCCCGGCTCTACCTTGAGAAAGAGGGCTTCCAGGTGCGCATGGCCGTGAACGGGGCGGAGGCGCTGGCCCAGGCGGAGAGCGACCCGCCCGCCCTGCTCGTCCTCGACCTCATGATGCCGGAAATGGACGGCTGGGAGGTCTGCCGGCGGCTGCGCGCCCGCAGCGACCTGCCGATCCTCATCCTGACCGCCCGCGACCAGGACATCGACAAGATCGTCGCCCTGGAGATGGGGGCCGACGACTACCTCACCAAGCCCTTCAACCCGCGCGAACTGGTGGCGCGGGTGCGGGCCATCCTGAGGCGAGCCGGCGGCGGCCGCTCCGGCCAGGACCGGCAGCGCCATATCGGCCGCCTCACCATAGACCCGGCCGCCCGCGAGGTGGCGGTCGATGGCGCGCCCATCACCCTGCGGGCCAGAGAGTTCGACCTGCTGCTGGCGCTGGCCGATCATCCCAACCAGGTCCTCTCGCGCGACCAGTTGCTCGATCTGGCCTGGGGCTATGAATACCACGGGCAGACGCGCACGGTCGATGTCCACGTGGCTCAGCTACGCGATCGGCTGGACGGCAGCGGGGTGGAAATCGAGACGGTCTGGGGTCGCGGCTACAAGCTGAGCCTGCGTGAAGCGTAATATCACCGGCCAAAATACAGGATAGTTTGCCTATGACCAAAATATCGCTGGTGCGCCACGGATTGGTTCACAATCCCGATGGCGTCTATTATGGACGCCTGCCCGGCTTTGGGTTGGCCGAGACGGGTCGCGAGCAGGCGGCGGCCGCCGGACGAGCCCTGGCACTGGAGCCGGTCGATGCCGTGTATCACAGCCCGATGCAGCGCGCGGCCGAGACGGCCGGGATCATCTGCGCCCACCTGCCCGCCGATACGCCTTTGCAGGCATGCGACCTCCTGAACGAGATCCACTCGTCCTATGACGGCCGCACGGTCGCGGAGATGGAAGGGCGCAGCTGGGATTTCTACAGCACTGTCAACTCGCCCTACGAACAGCCGGAACAGATACTGGATCGCATCATCCGCTTTTTCGATCGGGCGCGCGAGCGGCATCCCGGCGGGCATGTCGTCGGCGTCAGTCATGCCGACCCGATCGCCTTTGCCATTATGTGGGCTTGCGGCCTCGCTCCATCGGCCGAGCAGCGCAAGCGCCTGGTTCAGTGTGGCGTGCCCGAAGGCTACCCCTCGCCGGCGTCCATCGCCACCTTCACTTTTGCCGAGGGGAATGGTCTGGAACTAGTCGAGTTCCAATATCGTGTGCCCTGGCACAACGGTTGAACCGGAGTAGAAGCAAATTTCACTTTTGACCGGCTAATTAGTTGGCAAACTGATTTGACAGATTTATTATATAGTCGCCTCGTGTCGCGAGGAACGCCCTCGCGCAAGACGTAAAGGCGCAAGCGCCTTTTTTGATGTCCCTTTCCAACCCATTCATGTGGAGGAGGTTTTCAGGAATGAACGTCCGTAAGATTGTTTTGCTGTTTGGGATGGTGTCCTTGCTTGGTCTGGCACTGGCCGCCTGTGGCGGCAAGCCCGACCTGGGCACGGCCGAGAATCCCATCGTCATGTCTTTCGTGCCCTCGGGCGACACGCAGGACATCATCGCCAGCGGCGACACCCTGGCGAAAATGATCACCGACCGCACCGGCCTCACCGTTAAATCCAACGTCGGCACGGACTTCTCGTCCGTTCGCGAGGCGATGTGCGCCGGTCAGGCTCAAATCGGCTGGCTGAACACGTTCAACTACGTGCTGGCCAACGAGCAGTGCGGCGTCGACGCCGCGCTGGCGACGTCCCGTTTCGGGTCGAGCACCTATGCCGGCCAGATCATCGTCCGCGCCGACAGCGGCATTGCGACGCTTGAAGATCTGCGCGGCAAGGTCATGTGCTGGGTCGATCCCGCCTCGACCTCCGGTTATATCATCCCGCGCATCATGCTGTCCGCCAACGGTATCAATCCCGATACGGACTTCAGCCAGACCATCGAAGCCGGGTCGCACAACAACGTTGTGACGCAGGTCTATAACGGCGATTGCGATGCGGGCGCGACGTTCTCCGATGCTCGTACCGGCATCGAGGAAGAGTTCCCCGATGTGCTGGAGAAGGTCGTCGTCCTGGCCACCACCAGCGATATCCCCAACGACAGCGTGTCCTTCATCAAGGACTTCCCGGCGGAGATGCGCACCAAGATCGTCGCCGCTCTGCTCGATATCTCCGGTTCGCCGGAAGGGCAGGAAGCACTCAACACGCTCTACAATATCGAGAGCCTGGTTGAGTCCAGCGACTCGTTCTATGATGTATTCCGCGCCGATCTGAGCCGCGCGGGCATTAATATCGAAGATTTGGCCAAGTAAGTATTGTGCGGATTAAGCGAACCCGGAGGCCGAACAGGCTTCCGGGTTCGTATTTCCGGGGCGCTCGGCCTCGGGCAAAGGAGCCTCCGTGCTTCGGATTCAAAACCTGACCAAAGTGTTTCCGGACGGAACCGTCGCCCTCAAGGACGTCAGCTTTGAGGTTCAGGACGGCGAATTTCTGGCCATCATCGGCCTGTCCGGTTCCGGCAAATCCACCCTCCTGCGCTGCATCAATCGCCTCATCGACCCCACCTCGGGAACCGTTTACTGGAACGATCAAAATATCACCGCCGCGCAAGGGGCCGAACTGCGGCAGATCCGGCGGCAGATCGGCATGATATTCCAGCATTTCAATCTGGTGAAGCGCAGCAGCGTCATGACGAATGTCCTGTCGGGGCGGCTGGGTTATGCCCATCCGGTGTGGAGTCTTTTCGGCCGCTTTACGGCCGAGGATCGCCGGCGGGCAGAGGCCGCTCTGGAGCGCGTCGGCATCCCCGACAAGGCCGACAACCGCGCCGATCAGCTTTCCGGCGGCCAGCAGCAGCGCGTCGGCATCGCCCGCGCCCTGATGCAGGACCCCCAGCTATTGCTGGCCGACGAACCGGTCGCCAGCCTGGACCCCGTCCTGTCGCATTCTATTCTGGGCTATCTGGAATTATTGAATCAGCAGGACAACATCACCGTCCTGTGCAGCCTGCACTTTCTGGACCTTGTTCACCGGTACGCCGGGCGAGTCGTCGGTCTGAAAGACGGCGAGCTTGTCTTCGATGGTCTGCCGTCCGAGTTGACGCCTGAGCGATTCAAAGAGGTGTACGGCGAAGAGGCGGAGATGGTCTCGATTACACCTCATAATGGCGCCTGACACCCACCAGCCCCACCGGAATCCCTGGCTGCCGGCCATCCTCTCGCTGATCATTCCGGGAGGCGGCCAGTTCATCGTCCACCACAAATCGAGGGGCCTCACCCTCTTCATCACCTTCTTCCTGCTCCTGGCGCTGGTGCTGTGGACGAAAGCCTATGTCTTGCTGATCCCGCTGCTGCTGTTGCTGGTCTGGGGGGCGCGGGATGCCTACCGGCTCGCCAAGGGCAGGCAACAGGGCTGGGGGACATCGTTGCTGCTGATCGGCATCGTCCTCTATGGCGCGGCCACGCTGGTGACCGATGTTCGGCCGGGGCGTTTGATCACCGGCTTGCCCAACGTCCAGCCCTATTTGCGCTCGTTGTTCAACCCCGAACTGTTCGAGCAACCCACGACGGAATTCGTCGGTGTGACGCCGATCATGGTTCCGTGCGTCGATCCGTTGCCGGAGCCGAACCGCCGGCCCACGGTATCGCCCGCCCTCACATTGAGCAGCCCCTGCGCCGAAGTTGGCGACCTGCTGACGATTACGGGCGAGGGTTTTGAGCCGGGCGAATCGGGTCAGGTTCAGTGGGTCGATCCGTTGGGCACGCCGCTCCGGGCTTTTCTGGATGGCGAGCAGGTGCTGTTTGTAGCCGACGAGAACGGCCGCTTTGAGGCCACCTTGCGCGTCCCCCAAGCGGTGCCCCTCACCGACAAGCCGACCACCGGTATGAGCCTCACCCACGGGGTTCGCGCCGTGCAGAGCATCGCCTCCGGCGGCATGCAGCCCACTCAGACGCTGTCGCTGGTGATTGAGAAAATCGGCGAGACACTGGCGCTGGCATTTCTGTCCACGGTGATGGGTGTCATCTTCGCCGTGCCGGTCAGCTTTTTGGCGGCGCGCAACCTGATGGGCGGCAGTCGCATCACGCTCGTTATTTATAACGTTGTGCGCGCGATCCTCAATATCATTCGCTCCATCGAGACGCTTATCTGGGCCATTATTTTCGCCGTCTGGGTGGGGTTGGGGCCTTTTGCGGGCACGCTGGCGCTGTGGTTCCATACGGTGGCCGCGCTGGCCAAGCTGTATTCGGAGGCCATCGAGAGCATCGATCCCGGCCCCATCGAAGCGTTGCGAGCCACGGGCGCGGGTTGGACGCAAATGGTCGTCTACGCCGTCCTGCCCCAGATTTTGCCCACGTTCACCTCGTTTACGCTCTATCGTTTTGACATCAATGTGCGCCTTTCGACGGTCATCGGTCTGGTGAGCGACGCCGGTCTGGGCTTCCTGGTCATTCAGTGGGTGCGGCTGAATCGTTTCTCGGCCATGGCCACGGCCATCATCGCCATCGTC
Organism: uncultured Ardenticatenaceae bacterium; assembly: GCA_964654505.1. GTDB lineage: Bacteria > Chloroflexota > Anaerolineae > Promineifilales > Promineifilaceae > Promineifilum. The sequence continues at coordinate 8,982 of CAZZJN010000008.1, forward strand.
ATCGTCGTCGCCGTGCTGGATTTTGTCTCCAGCTGGCTGCGGGAGCGTATCATCCAGGGGCGGCCGATCATCAGCCATCAAAGCCCGCCGGTGAGGGCTGTCCTGCGCTTCCTCATTATCGGCGGATTTCTGGCCATGTTTGCCTGGTCCTGGCAGGTGGCGCAAATCCAGCTGATCGAGCTGGTGCGAGGCGCGCCCAAAGGGCTGGCGCTGGCGCGCGAGTTCGCCGTCCCCGATCTCGTCACACGGCCCACGGCCACCACGGCCATCAGCGCGCCAATCGTCGTGCCCTGCAACGCGGCCGAGCCGTCGACGCCGGGCGATGCGGGCATCACGTTGTCGACCGCCTGTGGTGAACCCGGCGATCCGCTGACCATCACCGGCTCCGGCCTGCCGCCCAACCGCACCGTCTCCATCCGTTGGCTGTTGCCCGACGGCGCCTACCTGCGCGTCAAATCCAATTGTTGCGATACAGACAGCGACGGCAACATCGTACTGGAGACGGCCATCAATCCCATCGTTCTGATGGAAGAAGGGCAGACCGAACCGGCTCGGGTTGAGATCACCTATGACGATGCCGCCGGCCGCCTCCAGATCAGCGATACGGTCAAGACGGTTGTCCGATTGTCGGTCGTCACCTTGCTCATGGCGCTGATGGCCACGACCATCGGCTCCCTGTTTGCCATACCGCTCAGTTTTCTGGCGGCGCGCAATATCATGGGCGAGTCAAAGCTGGGGCGGACGATCTATTACGTGATGCGCACCTTCTTCAACCTCACCCGCTCGATTGAGCCGCTGATCCTGGTGCTCATCGCCGCCACGTGGGTGGGTGCGGGGTCGTTCGCCGGCGTGCTGGCCCTGGCCCTGAACAATATACCCAATCTCGGCAAGCTCTTCTCGGAGACGATCGAGGAGATCAATCCCGGCCCGGTCGAGGCAGTCACGGCCGCCGGCGCCAATCGGATGCAATCGTTGGTCTATGCCATCGTTCCGCAGCTTGTCCCGCCCTTCCTGGCCTTCATCATCTACCAGTGGGATATCAATATCCGCATGTCTACCGTCATTGGCTTCGTCGGTGGCGGCGGCATCGGCCAGCAATTCCGCATCTGGGTCAGCCTGAATCAGTATAGCGCCGCGGGCACGGCCATCTGGGCCATCGTGGTCATGGTCTGGACGATGGACTATCTGAGCGCCAAGGCTCGCGAGCGACTCGTGTAAGTTAGTCTCCGGCCCATGATACGCACATTACGCGGCCGCTTGCTGTGGTCCTATATCGTGGTGATTCTGGCCGCGCTGCTGTTCATCGCCGTCACGCTGTTCGGCTTCGCCACGGTCTCCGACGCCCGGCTGCTCTCCCCGCTCGAACGCCTCTCGGCCATTAGCCGCACCAACCAGCGCGAGTTGATCGAGCTATGGGGGCGCGGCGCGGGGGGCCAGGAACTGCAAGGCTTGCTGTTCTCGACGGCCGACCAGGCCGACGTCCGCATCCTCGTCGTCGACACGGACGCGGAGGAGATCGTCTTCGATACAGCCGACGATGACTGGATCGGCGACAGGTTGGCGGGCGTACAACAGCCCCAGAGCATGGCGCTGACCAATGCCGGGCGCGGCAGTATCTTCGGCACGTTCATCCATTCCGACGGCTCTCGCTGGCTGGTATTCGCCGAGCCGAATATCGCCTTGGGCCGGGCGCTCATCTTCTATGCCCAGCCGGAGCCGACCGCGGGGGGGTTCTTTCGCGAATATTTCCTGCAGCCGTTGATCGTCGCCGGGGCGCTGGCGCTGTTATTGGCGGTCTTGCTGGCGGCGGTGATCTCTCGCTCCGTGTCCGGCCCCCTGCGCACGATGGCGTCGGCGGCCGAGGCTATCGCTCGCGGCGATTACGACCAGCGCGTGCCGCAAAAGGGGCCGGAGGAAGTGCGGCGCGTGGCTGAGAGCTTCAACAGCATGGCGGCCCAGGTGAAGTCGTCGCAGCAGGCCCAGCGTGACTTCGTGGCCAACGTCTCCCATGATCTGCGGACGCCGCTGACGGCCATCAGCGGCTGGAGTCAGGCGTTGCTCGACGGCGCGGCCGAATTACCTGAAGATCGGCAGCGCGCGGCCGAGACCATCCATGATGAAGCCGGTCGCATGGCCCGGCTGGTCAATGAACTGCTCGAACTGGCGCGTCTGGAGTCGGGCCAGCTGCAAATGACGAAGCGGCGAGTCGATCTGGGCGCGGTGCTGGCCGACGTCCATCGCGGCCAATTACCACGAGCGCGAGCGCGACAGATTGATCTGACGCTTGACGCGCCGGCCGGCCTGACGGTGATGGGCGATCCCGACCGCATCGTCCAAATTTTCACCAACCTGGCCGACAACGCGCTGGCCTACACCTTGCCGGGCGGTAGCGTTGGACTGCTGGCGCGCGTGGACGGGGACTGGGTGGAGGGGAGCGTGAGCGATACGGGGCCGGGCATTCCCGAAGAGGAGATGTCGCGCGTGTTTGAGCGGTTCTACCGGCTGGAGAAATCGCGGGCGCGGGGGGAGACAGGTCGCGGGTCGGGGCTGGGGCTGGCCATCGTCCGCGAACTGGTGGCGGCTCACAACGGCCGCATCAATGTGTCGAGCGAAGTGGGGCGCGGCTCGACCTTCAGGGTGCGTTTGCCGAAAGCCCCTACGGTGGCCTGACGCTACCGGTCGCGCATTCAGGAGCGTTTCACTCCCACCGGGTTCGATCTGCCTGACTCCTGCCGACGCGAGCGGCGCGACGAGCTTTGCCCAACATCAGGGCCGCCATAAATAAAAAAGGGTGTGGCTGTTTGGAGCCACACCCTTTGGTGGTCAGTCGTTGGGCGTTAGATCCCGTAGTAGAGAAGGAATTCGTAGGGATGCGGCCGCAGGCTGACCGGGCCGATCTCCGTTTCATGCTTATAGCTGATGAAAGCGTCGAGAACATCCCTGGTGAAGACGCCGCCTTCCAGCAGGAAAGCGTGGTCGGCCTCCAGGGCATCGAGGGCTTCGTTGAGCTTGCCCACGGTCATCTCCACCTGGCCCATGTTTTCCTCGTGGAATAGATCTGTTTCCGCCGGCTCGCCCGGATCGATCTGGTTGCGGATGCCGTCCAGGCCGGCCATGAGCATGGCGGCGAAGGCCAGATAGGGGTTGGCCGCGGGGTCGGGGCAGCGGAACTCGATGCGCTTGGCCTTGGGTGACTTGGAGTACATTGGGATGCGGATGGCGGCCGAACGATTGGCGGCGGAGTAAGCTATCACCACGGGAGCCTCATACCCCGGTACCAGACGACGGTAGGAGTTCGTGGTCGGAGCGCAAATGGCCAGCAGGGCATTGATATGCTTCAGGATGCCGCCGATGTACCACTTGGCCATTTGGCTCAATCCGGCGTAACCGTTCTCGTCAAAGAAGAGCGGTTTGCCATCTTTCCACAGGCTCTGGTGGGTGTGCATGCCTGAGCCATTGTCGGCGTAGATGGGCTTGGGCATAAAGGTGACGGTTTTGCCGTGCTTCTGGGCTACGTTCTTGACGATGTATTTGTAGAGCTGGACGTTGTCGGCCATCTTGAGCATGGTATCGAAGCGCATGTCGATCTCGCATTGCCCGGCCGTGCCGACCTCGTGATGGTGCAGTTCAACCGGAACACCGGCGTCGATCAGCGTTCGCACCATTTCGGAGCGCAAGTCTTGCAGGGTATCGAAAGGCGCGACCGGAAAGTAGCCGCGCTTGTGGGGCACGGAATGGCCGAAGCCAAAGATGCCGTTGTTCCACGGGCCTTCGATGCTGTCCACCTGGTAGGCTGAGGAGTACTCGCCCGCCGAATACATCACCTTGTCGAAAACGAAGAACTCCGCCTCCGGCCCGAAATAAGCCGTATCGGCGATCCCCGTGGACTTCAGGTAATCCAGGGATTTACGAGCGATGTAACGCGGATCGCGCACGTATGGCTTGCGGGTGATTGGGTCATAAACGTCCCCAACGAGGCTGAGCGTCGGGGTTTCGCAGATCGGATCGACGATGGCCGTCGACGGATCGCAGATCAGGATCATATCGCTTGACTCGATACTCCGGAAGCCGCGAATCGATGAACCGTCAAAGCCCAGGCCTTCCTCGAAAGCGTCCTCCTCGCTGTAGTTTTCGACTGGTAACGAAAAGTGCTGCCATTGGCCGAAAAGGTCGGTGAACTTCGCATCGATGAATTTGATATCTTTATCTTTGATTAATTTGGTTACGTCTGCCGGTTTCATGGTTTTCTCCCGTATCCTGGTTGTTATCTGCAGTGCAATGATTCAACCTTATCTGTCCCGTTCTCCCCTTAACCCTTAAGGGAAAAACGCCTCGCCGCACCAACTGATGCGAGAGGCGTTAGCCTGATTTAGTAATCCCGATGTCACTTATTGCCGGGCCGGATTGCGATCGACCCTTTGATAATGACAAGGTTATATAATACGCAGATCGCGTTGAGTGTCAATCTACGATATAAATTTTCTAGAGTAGCAGGCTCATCACCAGATCATCGATGTATTCGCCGTCGCGAATGACGGCGTTGCGTCGCCTGCCTTCGATCACAAAGCCCAGCGACTCATAGAGAGCGATCGCGATCTCGTTGCGGGTGAAGACGTGGAGTTCGATCCGCTCAAGAATGATCGTCCCGCGCGCCCATGCAATGGCTTGTGTCATCAGCCGGCGGCCGATGCCCTGGCCGCGCCACTCTTCCGCCACGGTGATGCCCAGGACGGCCGTGTGCCGGACGTTGCGCCGCTTGCCCCCTTCCAAAGTCAATACACCGACGATCCGGCCATCGCTTTCGGATACGAGGTAGAGGCTATTGTCGGCGCGGTTCATATCGCGGATGACGCGCGAGTTGCCTTCCACGGTAGGGTAGTATTCATCAGCTTCGGTGATGAGATTGATTCCCGGCTCGCTGAACAGGCGACGGAAGAAGGCGATGATCGCGGCCGAGTCTTCCGGGCGAGCCTCCCGGATTATCACTCTTTCCGATCGGTCTGCTGTTTGCTGGAGGATTGGCTCCTGGGTCATGATGTTCCGTCGATTGAATCGATGAATTTTAGTCCAGCGGGCAGGTCATGTACAGGCCATTCAGTTCGAATCCCCAGCGGGCGTAATATTCGCGCGTGCCGATGGCGCTGATGACGGCGATGTGTCGATAGCCGGCGGCCCGGGCGATTTCCCTGGCGCGACCGATCAGCCGCTCGCCCAATCCGATGTGCTGCGCCTCGCCCCGGCTGTCATCGCCCAGATTCAGCGCCGGGCCGTAGACATGGACTTCGCGAATCATGGCGTGCCCGGCCAGTTCGGGAAGGGGGTGCGCGAGCGTCGGATCGGGCAGCGACAGCCGCAGGAAGCCCGCCAATCGGTCGGTCGTCGGGTAGCCGTCGGCCGTCTCGAAGCTCAGGAAATGCTCCGTTGTGGCGTCGGTGTCATAGACGAGATCGCGCAGTTCCAGTTCCTCAAGGCGGACAGCCTCCCGGCGAATCTCACGGCAGCGAATGCAGCGGCAAGGTGTCCCCTGGTCGTATAGCCTTTCCTGGGCGATTTGCCGCAGATTGGCTTTCCTGTTGCCGGCGACGATGTTGGTCGTCGGGAAATCGCGTACCACGCGATTGAGGCGGACGTAGCGCGGCACCTGAACCTTGCAGGCGGCCAGCACATCCACGACCTGCTCTTCGGTATAGGGCGTGTACTCGCCCCGCAGCCAGTAGTCGTGGAGTTCGGCGTTGGGCACCAGCATGCACGGGTAGAGCTTCAGCTCATCGGGGCGGATGGCCGGGTCGCTCCACAGGCGACCGAAGTCGGCGATATCGCTCTCGACAGTCGCGCCGAGCAAGTTTGCCATCCAGTGGCCATGGATCTTGAACCCCGCCAGCCGCAGCAGCCGGAAGGCGTCGCGCGTGCTCTGGACATCGTGACCCCGTTGGTTCATCTCCAGTATCCGTTCGTCCAGCGTCTGGATGCCGACCTGCACCTTGGTGACGCCCAGATAGCGAAACCAGCGCAGTTCGTCGATATCGACGCGGTCCTGCCGCGTCTCGACAACGAGACCGACATTGCGACGGCGACCGGCGGCATTAGCCGTTTGCGCCTCGACCAGGGTGGGCAAATCGAAGCCGTTCATGGCATCGAAGCAGCGCTTGACGAACCACTCCTGATAGTCGCGCCGGTAGCTCGACCACGTGCCACCCAGGATGAGCAACTCGATCTTCTCGGTCGGATGGCCGATCTTCTCCAGCGCCCGCAGTCGCGAGGCCGTCTGGGCATAGGGATCGAAGCCGTGTCGCTCGGCTCGTTGCGCGCCCGGCTCGTCGTGGAGATAGCTCTTGGGCATGCGTACGTCGGTGGGACAGAAGATGCACTGCCCGGGGCAGGGGTAGGGTTTGGTCAGGACGGTGACGACGGACACGCCTGACTGGGTGCGCATCGGCTTCATCTGCAGATGCGCCCGGAGGTCGGGGTCGAAGGTCAGATAGCCGGTTTCGCACAGCCGTTCATAAGCCGCCAGCAGTTGCCCCTTGGATAGCCACGGCAGCCCACGCCGGGCGTAGATCTGCATCGTCCGGTTATAGCGTTTGCCGGTCAGCGGGCGCAGTCGGGCGAGGGTGTCGATCAACTCGATCAGCAACGCCTCGCGGCCGTCGATATCGATCGGCTGGTTTTGGTCCAGCCACTTGGCCTCGCGGAGAGAAATCTCGTTTTCCAATCTCACTCTGCAGCCAATTCTACCACAGTTCTCAGCGTCTCTACGTCGAACACGGTCATGTTCAGCGTCGTCACCGGGCTGTCGCGCCAGATGCTGAGTCGCTCGCGGACGCGCTCGCGCGGGCCGACGAGAGCCACGGCGTCGATCAGTTCGGCCGGCACGCGGGCCATCGCCGCCCCCTTGTCGCCCGACAGGTAAAGGTCCTGAATCTCGGCCGCCTCGGCTTCAAAGCCATAGCGCGCCGCCAGATCGTTATAGAAGTTCCTGCCCCGCGCCCCCATGCCGCCGATGTAGAGGGCCAGCATCGGCCGCAACATGTTGTAGCAGATATCGAGGTTATCGTTGATGACCACCGAGACGGTTGGGGCGATGTCGAAGCCGTCCATCGTCTTGCCTGCTCGGGCCAGCCCGGCCTCGACCTGGGATTTGAACACAGCGTCGTAGCGCTCCGGGGCGAAGAAGATGGGCAGCCAGCCGTCGGCGATCTCGGCCGCCATCTCGACGTTTTTGGGACCGATGGCCGCCAGATAGATGGGTATTTCCGGCGCGGCGGCCAGCGTGCTTTTCAGCGGTTTGCCGAGTCCGGTGGCGTCGTCGCCGTGATAGGGAATCTGATAGTGCTTGCCCTCGAAGGTGAGCGGGGCTTCGCGGCGGAAGATGCGGCGGACGATTTCGACGTACTCGCGGGTGCGGGCCAGCGGTTGGGCATAGCTAACGCCATGCCAGCCTTCGACGACCTGCGGCCCGGATAGGCCCAGCCCCATCAAGAAGCGGCCGCCGGAGAGCTGGTTGAGCGTCATGGCCGTCATGGCCGCGTTGGCCGGAGTACGGCCGGGCATCTGCATGATGGCTGTGCCCAGTTTGATGTGTTCCGTCAGCGCACCCAGCCAGGCTAGCGGTGACACGGCGTCGGAGCCGTAAGCTTCGGCCGTCCAGACGGCGTGGACGCCCAAGCGGTCGGCCTCGCGCACTAGGTCAATGGGCAATTCAATGGTTCTGGCGGCATAGCCGAGCATGAGTCCAAGGCGCATGGTTTACTTCTCCGTTTTCTCCTGTTTTTTGTAAGGAAGGGTTTCCATCAGAACGATTTCCGACAATGCGTCGAATTCCGGGTCTTTGTGCACCAGAATGGCCTGATGGCGCACGGCGAAAGCGGCGATCAAGGCATCGGCCAGGGACAGGTGATGAGCTGCCTTCAGCCGTCCGGCCGCCAGAAGTACCGGCTCATCGACATTCCAGAGTATCATCGCCGGCAGCTGTTTCAGCATCGCGTGCCGCTTGTCGGCTACGTCCATCGGCTGCTTCTGAAGCGTAATATAGTAGGTCTCCAAGAGAGTCAGGAAGGGCAGCAGGGCTTCTTCATGCCGCAGAATATCTTCCACGCGGGCGGCCCCTTCCTCGTCCTCCAATAACGTCATGATGGCCGAGGTATCGAGCAAGTAGGCGGGCTTACTCAAATTGCTTGTCCTCCTGCCGCGAGGTCAGAAGTCTTTCATTCAGCCGTTCCCCCTTTGCTGAGCCACGTAACGCTTTAATGGGGTCGGCTGGGATGGGGATTATCTTGATGACCTGTCCGTCATCGATCCATTCCAAAAAATCCCCATCCTGAATATTATAGCGTTCACGAATCGCGGCCGGGACGGCGGTTTGGGCTCTTTTCGTCACTGTTGTTTTCAAGACGCACACCTCATATGTTAACTATACAAGTAAAATATAGTTATTACAAGCCTGACTAATGATTTGGCTTGTATAGCCGTCACTGTTTCAGCGTCTTAATTACTCCCGGTCTGGTGGTAGTCTTGCGTTATCATCTTGTGTAAGGTATCAAGAGATTAGTGATCATGGGAAAGTGACGCTGATTGAAAGTGACCAGGGTGGCCTCTTCCGCTTCGATCGTGGCGGCGATAAGCGCGTCGGCCAGACTCGTCCCGTGGCTTTGTTGATACTGGTTGCGGATCATGCCGCCGCGCCTGGCAATTGGTTCGTCGATCGGGATGATCCTGGCAAGACGTAACAGGTTATTAATGGCTTTTTCGTCCCGTTCATTACGAACCCCGGTGAATAACTCGGCGACCGTGATGACCGACACCAACAGCTCTCCTTCAGCATTTAGTTCGGTGATGGACTGAAGCGCTTGTTGCTTACCACGAAGGTGTTCGATGAGAATATCCGAATCGAGGAGATAGCGATTTATTGCCATGACACCAGACGTTCATCCCATTCCTGACGCAAAGCCTCAATATCAGGCAGATCGTCCCGATCCGCCCAAATGCCAAATGATACTTCCAGCAACTTTTCCACGTCTACCTCTTTGACGGCATCAACCAGATAGCAATCAATGGCCTCGCGAATGATCTCGCTTTGGGGCTTGTTGCGCTGTTCGGCGATTGTTCGCAATGCCTCCCGTTGTTCTTTTGTCAGGTAGATTTGCGTTCGCTCCATCATCATACCAACCTCAAGCGATGTATATATGTAATGTATATCCGTGGGGAATGGAAGTCAAGCACAGGAACAAAAAACAGCCGCTTTAAGCGAAAGCGGCTGTTGCTGTGCCCTCACGGGGATTCGAACCCCGGTTTCGGCCTTGAAAGGGCCACGTCCTGGTCCCCTAGACGATGAGGGCAACGGAGAAAATTTTATCATTGGTGGGGCGCGTGGTCAACAACTTGGCTAGAATGTTAGTGAGGGATAGGGTCAGGCCTGATGGAGCAGTTGATGCACTGGGATCGATTCGAGATACGCGAAGCGAAAAACGACGAAACGGCGGCGATATACGTCGTTCACGCGGCGATCGACCCCGATGATGCCGGCGATCTGTTCGACTGGACGCAGGAGCTGGAAGAACGGCTGGAGACGGGCGGCCGGGCGTGGGTTGTTGCGCGGGGGCGGCGACTGGCGGGTTATGCCACGGTCGATCCGGTCCCGGGCTTGCCGGGCATTTACGATCTGGCGGGAGGCATCGTCCCGGTTCACCGGCGGAGCGGGCTGGGGGATCGATTGTTGCGCCATATCCAGGTCGCGGCCGCCGGAACCGAAATCCGTCGGTTGTCGTGCCGGGCCAATGACCTGACGGACGAGACGGCTGTCTTTCTTCTCCGGCGAGGCTTCTACGTGGAGCACGAAGAATGCCTGCTGGAGTTGCCGCCGTCGGCTGAGTTGCCGCCCGCCCCCGGCGGGCCGCTCAGCGATTTGCTGATCCTCCCGCGAGAGCGGGCGGTGCCTGAGTTCCGCCGCCTTTACGACGAGAGTTTCAGCGACACGCCCTGGTCGCAACCCTACACCGAGGCGGAGGTGGCGGCGATGCTGGCGCAGCCGGAGGATTTGCTTTTCCTGGCCGTCGATGGGCGGCCGGTCGGCGTGGCGTGGCACGAGCTGTTGCCGGACGGCCGCGGGCGGATTGAGCCGATCGGCATTGCGCCTGACTATCAGGGCCGCGGCTACGGCCGTCGCCTGCTGGTGGCCGCGCTCCATCGGCTGCGCGGCCGCGGCGCGGGCATCCTTGAGATCGGCTTGTGGCGAGACAACACCGTCGCCATGCATCTGTATACCAGCCTGGGCTTCATGGAAACGGATCGATGGTATTATTTGGCCTGTGATTTGTGATACCATGAGTTGAAGGCAACCTGAGAGCCGCGGCCAACCTTTGGCGCGTGGCATGATTGTTTCTACAATCGTTATCTGTCGCATATCGATACTATCGATCCGACTAACGTCGGGGACGGCAAGTTAATAAACGGAGACCAAGCGAATGATGTTCAAAGATAGGTCCGATGTCCGCCAGCGGTTGAGCAAACAGCAGTACATCACCTCCGATGAGATCGCCACGGTGATCTATCTGGCGCAATCGCTATGCAAGCCGGTGCTGGCCGAAGGGCCGGCCGGCGTGGGCAAGACGGAACTGGCCAAGGCCTGGGCGTCGGCGTTGGGCGCGCCGCTGGTTCGCCTGCAATGCTACGAGGGGCTGGATGAGAGCAAAGCGCTCTACGAGTGGGAGTATGCCAAGCAAATGCTCTACACCCAGCTTCTTCGCGACACGCTGCACAATGTGTTGGGCGATGTCGGCAGCCTGGCCGAGGCCGCCAACCGGCTGGCGCAGGAGGAGGACGTTTTCTTCTCGGAGCACTTCCTGTTGCCGCGGCCGCTGCTGCGGGCGTTGACCTCCGACGAGCCGGTGGTCTTGCTCATCGATGAGATCGACCGCGCCGACGTGGAATTCGAGGCGTTCCTGCTGGAAGTCCTGAGCGATTTTCAGGTCAGCGTGCCCGAACTGGGGACGATCCACGCCAAACACCAGCCGATGGTCCTCCTGACTTCCAACAACACGCGCGAGCTGAGCGAGGCGCTCAAGCGGCGGTGCCTCTATCTCTACGTTGGCTATCCCACCCTTGACGAGGAACTCGATATCGTGCGCCTGAAGGTGCCCGATCTGCGGCCGGAACTGGCCCGGCAGGCGGTCGCCACGGTGCAGCAGTTGCGCAATATGGACTTGCGCAAGGTTCCCAGCATCAGCGAAACCCTCGACTGGGCGCGCGCCCTGGTGGCCCTGAACGCAAGGGCCATCGACGAGGAGACGATGAACAACACGCTAACCGTCTTGCTCAAGTATGAGGCCGACGTGCAGAAGGCCCGGCGCATGATGGGCAACGGCGGCCGTCGAGGACCGGCCAACCGCCAGTCATAAATCATTGGAGGCGGCGAGATGGACGATCGGGTAATTGAATTCGTGCGCGGGATGCGGGCGGCCGGGGTGCGCGTGTCGATGGCCGAGTCGGCCGACGCCATGCGCGCCATCGAGCTGCTCGGCATCGCCGACAAGGACCTGTTCCGCCAGTCATTGCGAGCAACGCTGGTCAAGAAGTCGGACGATTTCGCTGTCTTCGAAGAATTGTTTCCGCTCTACTTCGGCACTGGCGGACCGCCCTTGCAGAACGCCATGGAGGATATGAGCGAGGACGAGCAGGAGATGCTCAAGGCCGCGCTTGAGGCGCTCAGCGGCCGCCTCCAGTCGCTGATGGATTGGCTGACCAGTGGCGAGGGGCCAACCAAGGAAGAACTGGAGCGATTGGCCGAGCGCGCCGGCATCCAATGGGCCAATAATCCGCAGGAAGGCCGCTGGGTGACGCGACGCATGTTGCAGCAGATGGGCATGGCCCACCTGGAGGAGCAGCTCCGCGAGTTGATGGAAAGACTGGCGGAGATGGGCATGAGTCAGGAAGCTATCGAGAAGCTGATGGGCGTCGTCGAGGCCAACCGCGAGGCGCTCACCGAGCAGGTGGCCCAGCAAGTCGGGCGGCAGATCGCCGAGCAGCGCGCCAACCGGCCCGATGAGCTGTTCGGCTCTGACCTGATGCACAAGCCGTTTGAGGCGCTCACCCAGGAGGAGGCCAATATATTGCGGCGCGAGGTGCAGCGGCTGGTGACGCAATTGCGCAGCCGGGCCGCCCTGCGTCGCAAGCGGGGCAAGGCGGGGCGCTTCGACTCGAAAGGCACCATCCGCGCCAACCAGCGCTACGGCGGCGTGCCCATGGAGTTGAAGTTCAAGCGCAAGAAACTGAAGCCGAGCCTGGTGCTGATCTGCGACATCTCGCGGTCGATGCTGTCGGTGGCCGAGTTCATGTTGCGTCTGACCTACGAGCTGCAGGATCAGGTGGCCAGGACGCGGAGCTTCGGCTTCTACAGCGATATGGAAGAGATCAGCCCGGTGATGGCCGGCAATCGCGCATCCGACGCGGTTGATGAGGTTATGGATACTTTTTACCGGCGCTCGCCGCAACATTACGCCACCGACTTTGGCCGCAGTCTGGGCACGCTCTATGACAACTGGCTCGACAGCATCAACAATCGGACGACGGTGGTGATCCTGGGCGACGGCCGCAACAATTACAATGACCCACGCCTCGATCTGGTCAAGGATTTGCAGCAGCGGGCACGCCGTCTGATCTGGCTCAATCCGGAGGCTCCGCGCCAGTGGGGGACGGGCGACAGCGACATGCCCGCCTACGCGCCACTTTGCGACCAGGTGTACATGGTGCGCAATCTGGCCCAGTTGTCGGCCGCGGTCGACAAGCTGATGGCCGGGGCTTGACGGCCGAGTGTGATTGACAAACCATGGCCCGGGTGTTATGATGATTTCGCCATGAGACAGTCGGCTTTTGTTCATGACGCTTATTATGAAGGGCAATCTCAATCTGCCGCGCTCTTGACGCGCCTGATGATTGCCGCCGGCTGATGGACGACGACCAACAGGAAAGCAGAAGACGCGGCGCGACCGCGTCTTTTTTGTTGGCGTACTGGCTGTAGCGTACGCTGTTAGCCTGCCTCCGACGGCTCCTCGCAACCTGACAGGTTGCGCCACAGCTACTACAGTCAGAAACTGATGTTTCAGGAGATAGCAGATGGCGATGACGATCACGGATGAATTACGCTGGCGCGGGCTGATCTACGACAAGACCGACGGCATCGACGAGTTGGCGGGTCAGCAGAAAATCACGCTTTATAACGGGTTTGATCCGACCAAGGACACGCTCCACGTCGGCCACCTGGTGCCGATGATGCAGCTGGCGCGCTGGCAACGATTCGGCCACACGCCGATCGCTCTGGCGGGCGGCGGTACGGGCATGATCGGCGATCCCAGCGGCCGCAGCACCGAGCGCAATTTGCTCTCGCTGGATGTCATCGACTACAACGTAAGCCAGATTCGGGGGCAACTGGCCGGCATCCTCGACTTTGAAGTGAAAAGCAATCCGGCGCGGATGGTCAACAACGCCGACTGGTTGCGGCCGTTGCTGCTGGTCGATTTTCTGCGCGACACGGGCAAGCATTTCACCGTCAACTACATGCTGGCCAAGGATTCGGTCAAGTCGCGGATGGAGCGCGACGACAGCGGCATCTCCTTCACCGAGTTCAGCTACATGCTGCTGCAGGCCCATGACTATCTTCATCTGCACGAGACGATGAACTGCGCGCTGCAGGTGGGCGGCAGCGACCAGTGGGGTAATATCCTGGCCGGGGTCGAACTGATTCGCCGGGCGAAGGGCGAACGGGCGCACGGGCTGGTCTATCCGCTCATCACCAATGCCGACGGGTCGAAGTTCGGCAAGACGGCCGGGGGGACGAGTGTCTGGCTCAGCCCGGCCTACACGTCGCCCTACCGGTTCTACCAGTATTGGCTCAATACCGATGACGCCGATGTCGTCACCTATCTCAAATACTTCACCTGGCTCGACCGGGATGGGATCGCCGAGCTGGAGAACAAGGTGTTCGACCAGCCGGAGAAGCGCGAGGCGCAACGAACGCTGGCCCGCGAGGTGACGCGCATGGTCCACGGCGCGACGGCGCTGGATCGGGCTGAACAGGCGTCGCAGGCGCTCTTCGGCGGCGACATCGCCGGGTTGGGCGCGGCCGACATCGAGGACATCTTCGCCGAAGTGCCGTCGAGTGAGGTGGCGAAGGACGCGCTGAGCGACGGGATGACGGTCGTGGATCTGCTGGCCGGCAGTGGCCTGGCGAATTCAAAGGCCGACGCGCGGCGAGCGATCCAGGGCGGCGGCATCTACCTGAACAACGAGCGGGTGACCGATGTGACCCAGACGGCCGGTCTGGCGCAAACCATCGACGGCCGCTACCTTGTCCTGCGCAAGGGGAAGCGGCAGTATCATCTGGTGCGTGTCCTGTAGGGGCAGGTTTGTTGCAGGTAAACAAATTAATGTGGTATAGGGCTTTGCGGAAGGGTCAGGCAACCGGGAAGGGACGCCGCGCGTTTCCATGGAGATGGTTGCCCGGTTGCCTGACCCCTACGATACCCTTGATTAATTTGTAAATATCCAGCAAACCCGCCCTTGCCCGCCTCTACCCTGGAAACAGGCTCGTGTATCGCGTCGTGTAAATCGGGCCGGACGGCCGCAGTTGGCTCTCGATGAGGTGGATGGCTGTGACCGGCATATCGAGCGAGGGCACATCGGCCGCCCACTCTACTCCCAGAACTTCGCGCTCGTCCTTAACCCGACCGAGGGTCAGATGGGCGCGAAACGGCTTGTCCTCCGGTGGCAAGCCGAGCGAAGCCAACTGCTCGTCCAGCGCGGTCTTGAGCGCGTGCAGCCGGGACTCATCCCCCGCCAGTCCGACCCAGATGACGCGCGGCCGTCGCGCGTTGGGAAAGCAGCCGGTGCCGTTCAGGTGCATGATGAACGGCGAATGGCCCGAGGTGACGCTGTCCATGACGCTTTGGATGGCCGGCAGTTGGTCGACGGCCGTGTCGCCCAGGAAGCGCAGCGTCAGGTGCATCTGCTCCGGCCGCACCCAGCGCACCGCGCCGCGAGGCACGCGCCCGGCCAGCTCCCGGATAATTTCGCCTAGGGCGTCCTTGACGGGGCCGGGCAATTCAACGGCGATGAAGGCGCGGATGGTGGTCATGGCCGGCATTGTAGGCGATTTGGTGAAATGCTCCACGCGCTATCGACACCTGACAGGTCTAAGAAGGCTGTCAGGTGTGGGTCAATCCGGCAACTTTTCCAATGCATCACGGAAAGCTTCGGGGCTTTGATCGGCGACACGAAGGAGCGCACGCGCCGGCCCTACCGGCTTCCGACGTCCTTGCTCCCAGTTTTGTAATGTCCCCACGCTGACGCCGATCATCAGTGCGAATTCACTCTGGGACTTGTCCAGCTTTTGACGGATACCTTTGATATCCATCGGCGAAAACTCAATTACGCGGCTTGGCTTACGCTCGCCTCGTTTAATCAAGCCGGCTTCCTTGATACTTTCAGCTAACTCTGCAAAATCTTTTTCGTTCATAACAACCATTCCTCTACCAGCCTGCGCAGAATCGCCACTTCTTGTTTGGTCAGATCTTCCTTTTGACTTTTTTTATAGACTGCAAGCATGAAGAAGGAATCATCTGAAACATCCCAGTAGTAGATAAGACGCAAACCGCCGCGTTTCCCCTTACCCAAAACTCGCCAGCGAAGCTTCCTCAATCCGCCACTCCCGGGAATCAAATCCCCGGCTTCGGGGCGTATTAGTAATACTTCTTGCAGGCGTTTATACTCTTCGTCAGGCAATAGAGCTGTGACTTGTCGGGTAAATATTGAAGTTTCGATGAAGAGCATGATATATTGTACGTCACTGACGTATGATTGACAATTTGAAAATGTGGGAGGCGAGGCAGTGGCGAGTTGAAGAGGGCAAGGCGACCGGGGGCAAAAGCCGTTCGCCCGGACAAGATGGATTCCCGGCCGCCTTGCCCCTACCCGTTGGTTGGGGGTTTCCCGGCGAAGTATTGCCGGGTGAATTCGAGGAACTCCCGGCCGCGGTCGATCTGAATTTGCGCCTCTTCATCGCTTATCGGCGCGCCGCGATAGTCGGCCAGTAGTCGGAGTTCACCTGCGCGTATCAGGTAACGATGAAAATGCGCCGGGATGATACCCGGCCCGGCAAATTCGCGGCCGAACGCGCTGATAACGCCGCTGTGTTTGGAGAAGGCCAGACCGCGTGTCGATAGAAATGCCTCGGCCAGGTAGAACATGGCATAATAGGCCCGGGACGCGGCGTATCCGGCGAAGCCCTCCGAGAGCAGCAATTCCGCCGCATCCAGACTGTGTCAGGTAGCTGTCAACTGATTGGTTCATACCGGGATAGCATCGTTCCGGACATTGCGAAGGAAGAGGTCTGCCTCATCATGGTACTCCTTGACACTAATGAATACGCAGGAGAGGACGAGATCGTGCGCCAATGACAGGTCGGCCACAAGATACTCCGTCGTTCCGATTTCCGCTGCAGCGTCCACTTTGCCCGCCAGCACCACCAGCACATCTACGTCCGACCCCGGCGCGGCGTCGCCGCGCGCCCGCGAGCCGTAGAGCAGCACTCTATCGAGCCGGTCGCCATAGAGCGCCAGCAGCCCGGCGCGCAACCGTCGCAGGACGGAAGCCAACTCCTCATTCATGATTATCATTATACCATGGTCTGGCCCATGCTTTTTACTGAAGATTGAGCGGCAAAGCGACTGAGCCGGCGATATTTCGAATAACCTCAAAGCATGTTATTATTTGGATTATTATCGTCCCCGTGCGCGAGAGAACCCAGGAAGCTATGAAATTCAATCCCACACTCCATCCCCACCGCCGCCAAAACCCGCTAACCGGCGAATGGGTGCAGGTGTCGCCCCACCGCCTGCAGCGGCCGTGGCAGGGACAGGTTGAGGACCTCGACGGCGGGCGACGACTCGCCTACGATCCCAACTGCTACCTGTGCCCGGGGAATGTGCGGGCCGGGGGCGTCGTCAATCCCGACTATAGCGACACCTTCGCCTTCACCAACGACTTCGCCGCCGTTTTGCCCGAGGTTCCGCCGGTCGAGACCCCGCCCGAGAGCGGCCCTCGCCAACTGTTGCGCGCCCAGACCGTCCCCGGCACCGCGCGGGTCATCTGCTTCTCCCCCCGCCACGACCTGACGCTGCCGGAGATGGACCTGCCGGCCATCGGCCGCGTCGTCGAGACGTGGATCGAACAGACGGCTGACCTCGGTCGCGCCTATCGCTGGGTCCAGCTGTTCGAGAATAAGGGCGAGATGATGGGCTGCTCCAATCCCCACCCGCACGGCCAGATCTGGGGCGTGGACTCGCTGCCCAACGAGCCGGCCAAGGAAGACAGGCGCCAGCGTCGCTACTATGAGGCCGAGGGACGGCCGTTGCTGCTGGATTACGTCGCGCTGGAGGATGAACTGCGCGAGCGGGTCGTTATTGAAAACGAGGATTGGCTGGCCGTCGTGCCCTGGTGGGCCGTCTGGCCGTTCGAGATGCTCCTGCTGCCGCGCCGCCACATCCTGCGGCTGCCGGATTTGCGCGAGGGAGAACGCCATTCGCTGGCGGAGATCCTCAAGCGGCTACTGACCCGCTATGACAACCTCTTTCACACCTCGTTTCCCTATTCGATGGGTTGGCACGGCGCGCCTTTTGTGGCCGAGCCGCAAGATCACTGGCAATTGCACGCCCATTTCTACCCGCCGCTGTTGCGCTCGGCGACCATCAAGAAGTTCATGGTCGGCTACGAGATGTTGGGCGAGGTCATGCGCGACCTGACCGCCGAACAGGCGGCCGAGCGTCTGCGCAGGCTATCGGATGTACATTACCGGGAAAAGGGGTGACCCTAAGGCCTGTTGCTTGCAGGTGGAAGTCGGTTCGCCACGGCCGCGACTATTTTTTATAGCCAAAGAGCCGCATCCACTCCTCGATCTCCTCGGCCTCTTGCTCTTCCTTTGATTTCGGTTTGGGGGCGGTCGGGGCCGGGGGTTTTGCTTTAGCGGCCGACGGCCTGGCGTCCGACGGCTTGGCGGGAGGCCTCTCCGGCTCCGGCCCGAAGAGCGCCAGCCACTCCTGCATCTCGTCGGGGGTCATGGCCGGGACGTCGGGCCGCGTGGCAGGCTCTTTCTCACCCTTGCCGAATTGCCGGTCGGCGATCATATCGGCTGCGAAGGATTCCGAGCTTTGCACGGCCACTCGCCGCCGGCGGGCTACATCGGCGATGGCCCGATCGCTGGTGACGATCACGAACTCCGGCGGATTGCCGATGGCTTCGATGCGACGGATCAGAACCGCGTCGGCCGTCGAGTTGTTGGGGGCAAAAACGGCTTTCACACCGCCGCCCGACAGTTGTTTGGCTTCCCCGGCCGGCAGCCCGCCATCGAAGATCACCGTCACCTTGCGCCGTCGATCGGCCATGGACCAGCGGCGTAGCAGTTGCACCAATTTGGCCTCGTCGTCGGGATCGGCCAGCGACAGGCCGGGCGTCCGCGCGATCAGATTATGGCCGTCGATCAGGTAGTTCATGGCCCCTTAGCTTATGGCCTCCAGCCCGGCGATCGCCGCTGCCAGCCGCTTGATGCCGATGCCGGGGAAGGCCACCGTGACTTCCTCATCCGCGCCGGTGACCTTGCTCTCGATCACCGTGCCCTCGCCGAATTTCTTGTGGCGCACCTTTTGGCCGGTCTTGAAGTTTGGCCCGGCCGGGCGATTCGGCTGCGGCTCATCCGCCCGGCTGTAGGGTTCCGGCAACCGCTGCTCCTGCGGTCGCGATTCCGACGGCCGTGTGCGACCCGGCGATTCAGATGGGCGGCGGTCGTAATCGCCCCAGGTTGTTTGTTGCCGCGCGCGACCGGCGTTCCAGTTCGCCCGGCCCGTGTCCCACGTACTTGCCCGGTCGATGCTCTCGCGTCGGCGCGCGCCGGGGCGCTGCCCGTCGATGTAATCCTCGGGGATTTCGGTCAGGAAACGGGAGGGCACGGCCACGGAGCTGTCGCCCCAGGTTGTGCGCCGGAAGGCATGGGACAGATAAACGGCATCGCGCGCGCGGGTCAGGCCGACATAGAACAGGCGGCGCTCCTCGGCCAGCTCGTCCTCGCTGTCCATCGAGCGGCTGTGGGGCAGGAGGCCTTCTTCCAGCCCGGTGATGAAGACGATAGGGAACTCCAATCCCTTGGCGGCATGGAGGGTCAGCAGGGTCGGGGCTTGGGCCGATCGGTCGAGGTTGTCGGTCTCGGCTACCAGGGCGACCTGCTGCAGGAAGTCGCCGAGGGTCAATTCGCCATCGATCCCGGCCACGCCGCGCAACTCCATGACGTTGGCCCAGCGGTCCTCGCCCTCCTCGGTGCCGTCTTCCAGCCAGGCGCGATAGCGGGTCTGCTCCAGGACGGCGTCCAGCAGTTCGCCGACACCGACGCGCTCGCGCAAGGCCAGCCAGGCGGCCAGAAGGTTGCCGAAGGAGTAGAGGGTATTGTAGGCGCGGCCGTTGAACGGGTGCTGCACGTCGGGATCGGTGGCCAGCCGGACGAGGGCTTCGCCCGGTTGCAGCCCCAACCCGGCCGCCCAGGCGAGAAACAAGGTCTGGGTTTGCTGCCCGATGCCGCGCGTCGGGGTGTTGATCACCCGGTTGAAGCTCACCGCGTCGAGGGGGTTGTGGATGAGGCGCAGGTAGGCGATGATGTCCTTGATCTCGCGCCGCTGATAGAACTGCGTGGCCCCCACCAGCCGGTAGGGCAACCCCGCCTGCACAAACGCCTCCTCGATGGCGCGGGACTGGGCGTTGGTGCGATACATCACGGCGAAATCATTGCCGTTGTAGCCTTGCAGCATCAGGTTTTCGATGGTGCCGACGATCGCGGCCGCCTCATCCGATTCGTTGTAGGCTTCGCGAAGAGTGAGCTTCGAGCCGCCCGGCCGCTCGGTGAAAAGCTTCTTGGGAATGTGGTCGCGATTTTGGCGGATCACCTCGATTGCCGCGTCCAGGATGACCTGTGTCGACCGGTAGTTCTGCTCCAGGAGAACTGTCCGTGACTGCGGGAAATCGCGATAGAAGTTTTGGATATTGCGATAGTCAGCCCCGCGCCACTTGTAGATCGACTGGTCGGAATCGCCGACGACGAACAGGCTGTTATGATCGCCGGCCAGCTGGCGCAGCAAGCGGTATTGCGTGGCGTTGGTGTCCTGGAATTCATCGACCAGAATGTGGCTGTAGCGCTCCTGATATTTCGCCAGCACATCCGGCCGCTCGTCGAAAAGCAGCACGGCATTCATCAGCAGGTCATCGAAATCCATGGCGTTGTTAGTCTGAAGCGTCAACTGGTAACGCTCGTAGACGCGCCGGGTCACTTCACCGGCGTAGTTTGTGGCCATATACTCCGCGGCGGTGATCAGGTCGTTTTTGGCGCTGCTGATGCCGTTGAGCATCTTGCCCGGCGTGAACTTTTTCTCGTCGATATTGAGTTCGGCCAGCGCTTGCTTGACGACCTGGAGTTGGTCGGCGGTGTCGAAGATGACAAAATCGCGCTGATAGGCGGTCAGATTGTCAACCTCGCGACGCAGGATGCGGGCGCAGATGGAGTGGAAAGTGCCCATGAGCAAGCCCTGTGGCCGCCCGTTGAGCAGTTGCTCGATGCGATGCTCCATCTCCCGCGCCGCCTTGTTGGTGAATGTGACAGCCATGATGTGCCAGGGCGAGACATGCATCGCGCTGATGAGGTAGGCGATGCGATGGGTCAGGACGCGAGTCTTGCCGCTGCCCGGCCCGGCGACGACCAGCATGGCCCCGGGCAGAGCGCTGACGGCCTCTCGTTGGGCCGGGTTCAGGGTTCCAAGTAAATCCATGCGACCAATTCTATTACATCGGGCGCTTTGGGTCAGCCTTAGTGGATATTATGGTCTCCCTCGTTCGCGATAATCGTTTATACTCTCAACAGTTGTTCCGGTGATGGCCGGGCCTTTGGTGGCGCAAGAGATCGCAATTGATTATCGAAATCGGCATTCTCGTCATTCTTATATTGATCAACGGCCTGTTCGCCCTGGCGGAGATGTCGATCGTATCCTCCCGTCGCGAGCGGCTGCGCATGCTGGTCGATGACGGCAACCGGGGCGCGGCCACCGCGCTACGCCTGTCGCAGGAGCCGACGGTGTTCCTGTCGACGGTTCAGGTCGGCATCACGCTAATCGGTATCCTGGCCGGCGCGTTCGGCAGCGCATCCTTGTCGGATGAGCTTTCGCAACTGATCGCGCCGATACCGATCATTGGCCCATACAGCCGCACGGTCGCCCTGGCGCTGGTCGTCGGCGTCATCACTTTTTTCCAGGTGGTCGTGGGCGAGCTGGTGCCCAAGCGGCTGGCCTTGCGCAATCCGGAGCGCATCGCCGCCGCGGTTGCCGGGCCGATGAGCGTCCTGTCGAAGATCGCGCGGCCCCTCGTCCGTTTGCTGGCGCTGACCACCAGATTCTTCCTGCGCGTCCTGGGCGTGCGCGACGACATCAGCGAGACGACCGTCACCGAGGAAGAGATCAAGGTGCTGGTGGAACAAGGGGCACAGGCGGGCGTCTTTGAGGAAGCCGAGCGCGATATGGTGGAGAGCATCTTCCGCTTCGGCGACCGGCAGTTGCGCTCATTAATGACCCCGCGGACGGAGATCGTCTGGCTGGACATCAACGATCCGGAGGAAGAAATCCGCGACACGGTCAGCCAGTCCCACCACTCCCGCTTTCCGGTGTGCGATGACGCGCTCGATCGCGTTCTGGGCATCGTCCAGGCCAAGGATATGCTGTCCAACAGCTGGACGGACCAGCCGTTTGATCTCAAATCGATCATGCGGCCGCCCCTCTTTCTTCCTGAAACCATGTCGGCCCTTCGCGCCCTGGAGCGATTCAAGCAGACGGGCATACAGGAGGCGTTGCTGGTCGATGAGTTTGGCGGCATCGAGGGTCTGGTCACGCTGATCGACATGATGGAGGCCATCGTCGGCGATATTCCCACGGCTGAAGAGATCGCCGAGCCGCCTGTCGTCAAGCGCGAGGACGGCTCCTGGCTGGTGGACGGTTCCATCGATATCGATGATTTGAAGGAGTTGCTCGAGGTTGATGAATTGCCCGATGAAGGGGATTACCAGACCCTGGGCGGGTTCATCGTGTTGTTGATCGGTCGGCTGCCGCGCGCCGGCGATCGTGTCGATTGGGGTGAACACCGCTTCGAGGTCGTCGATATGGACGGCTATCGCATCGATAAAGTGTTGCTCTCGAAACTCCCGGCGGCCTGAAGCCCGGCTGTTCCCGCTCGTCTGGCGAACAGGGCTATCCTCCCATTGCCCACAAATTGACCCATGCTTATACTTACAGATCGTTGCAGCACGGCTGCGCGGTGTGGTTAGAGGATAAATATTAATGACATTGGTGATGAAATTCGGCGGCACGTCGGTGGGCAGTTCGGCCGCCATGCGCGAGACGGCCGACCTGATATTGCAGACCCGTGATAACTGGGGCGACGTGGCCGTCATCGTCTCGGCCATGGGATCGAAACCGGTGAAGGTCACCGATCTGCTGCTGCAAGGGGCGCATACCGCTTACCGGGGCGACAGGGAGACCTTTCCCCGTCTGGCCGCGCTCATGCGCGACATTCATTATGAGGCCATCGACGGCTTGCTTTCTCCGGAGGGAGAGCGCCAGATCATTCTGGCCGAGATCGAGCGGTATATCGAACGATTTGCCGATCTGTGCAGCGCGGTCAACGTTTTGGGCGAGTTGACCCCCCGCGCTCTGGACGCTATCTCCGGCATGGGCGAGCAGATGAGCGCGCGCATCGTATCCGCCTACCTCCGCGAGCTGGGTTACGATTCCGAAGCGGTCGATGCCACCGAGCTTATCCTGACGGACAACAATTTCCAGAACGCCAGCCCGATGGTGGCCGAGACGCAGCAGCGCACGAGAAGCCGCCTGCAGCCCTTGCTGGATGACGAGGCCATTCCCATTGTCACTGGTTTCATCGGCGCCACGGCCGACGGCATCACGACGACGCTTGGCCGCGGCGGGTCGGATTTCACCGCCTCGCTCATCGGCCAGGCGCTCGATGCCGACGAGGTGTGGATTTGGACCGACGTCGACGGCGTCATGAGCGCCGACCCGCGTCTGGTTTCCGACGCCGTCTCGATCCCGACGCTGTCGTTTCGCGAGGTGTCGGAGCTGGCCTACTATGGCGCTCGGGTCATCCACGCCAAGACGATGCGGCCGTGTGTCGAAAACGGGATTCCCTTGCGCATCAAAAACACCTTCAATCCCACCCATCCGGGCACGGTCATCGAGGAAGATATCGCCCAACAGAACGGGACGCTGAAAGCCGTCACGGCCATCAAGGGCGTCAGCATGATCACCGTCGAGGGCAAGGGGATGATCGGCGTTCCGGGCATCGCCGCCAGAACGTTCGGCGCGGTGGCGCGTCTGGATGTCAGCGTGCTGCTGATCACCCAGGCCTCGTCGGAGCAGTCGATCTGCTTCATCGTGCCTGATGTTTCGGCCGCGGCCGTGGTCGGCAGTCTGGAGAATGAATTTGCCGAGGAATTGAAGCGCCGCGACATCGAGCGTATCTGGTCGCGAGACGAGATCGCCATCGTCACCATCGTCGGCTCGGGAATCCAGACTACCTACGGCATCGCCGGGCGCGTCTTTAGTGCCCTCGGCGAACACTCCGTCAACGTCATCGCCATCGCCCAGGGATCGACGGAGTGCGGCATCAGCGTGGTGGTGGCCGGAGGGGATGTCGGCCGCGCGGTCGAACATGTCCATAACCTGATTGTGGGCAAGGGGGGTGAGGCACATGACCGATGAACGACAAGAGGGCAGGAAAGCGGGCGTTTTGACGGCGCTGGCCGGCGTGACGGCGGCCGCTGCCGGCATCGTGGGCTGGCGCGCCTTTCGTCGAGCCACGGCTGATCATGAGCTGTTGCCGCGCGGTCGGGCGCTCATCACTGGCGCGTCCAGCGGCATCGGCGAGGAGTACGCCCGGCAACTGGCCGCGGGCGGCTTCGACCTGACGCTGGTCGCCCGTCGCGAGGACCGGCTTGTGGCCCTGGCCGCGGAACTGAGCGAGGCTCACGGGATTCGCGCCGAGGCGCTGGCGGCCGATCTGTCCGATGATGAGGGTATCGCTCGCGTGGTTCGCGCCATCGAGGATGCGCCTAACCTGACCTTGCTGATCAATAACGCCGGATTCGGCACGGGCGGTGACTTTGTTGATGTTGATCTGGAGCGTCATCTGGCCATGGTTCAGGTCCATATCGTGGCCACCGTGACCTTGACCAAGGCGGCCTTGCCCGTGATGATCGAGCGGGGCGGCGGGGCGATCATCAATGTGGGGTCAATCTCCTCATTCTTTCCGTCCGGCGGCGGCGCGATGTATTCGGCCACCAAGGTGTTTCTCAATAATTTATCCGAGGCGCTGGCAATCGAGCTGGATGGGACAGGGGTGAAGGTTCAGGCGCTCTGCCCGGGCTTCACCTATACCGAGTTTCATGATACACCGGAATTCACCAACTTCAGCCGCGAGGATGTCCCCGGGCCACTGTGGATGTCGGCCCAGGATGTGGTTGAAGAATCGCTGGCGGCGCTGGATGGCGACCGCGTGATCGTCGTTCCCGGCCGGAGATATCGCGGCCTCGTGGCCACGACGAACAGCCCGCTGCGCGGCGTTATCCGGGGTGCGGGGCGCAAAATCAGGCATCGTTGGCAACAGGTCAGGCCGTCGTCACGCTAGGCCATGCCCTGAGGCATCGCCGAAAATTGACAGTTCGCGGCCGAACAAGATATAATTATCGTACAGTTGCCCTGGTGGCGGAATTGGTATACGCGGTAGGTTGAGGGCCTATGTCCTTTGGACGTGGAGGTTCGAGTCCTCTCCAGGGCACAACCAGGAACGCCGGAAACGAGCAGGTTTTCGGCGTTTTTGTTTGGTATATTCAACAGGCGCGGGCTTGATGGCTTGCGCGGCAGTCAAATCCCCCGCTCGACCGGCAAACGCCGGATGGCGGGCAAGGAGACGTGATATGAACAAGATACCCGTGGGGGTGTTGGGAGCGACAGGGACAGTCGGCCAGCGTTTCGTTCAACTGCTGGCCGATCATCCGTGGTTTGAGGTGGCGGTCATCACCGGGTCCGACCGCACTGTCGGCCGTCCCTATGGCGAAGGGGTCAACTGGTTGATGCCGGGCAACGTGCCGCCGCGAACGGCCGAGTTGATCGTCCAGCCGACCGGGCTGGAGCTGGGTCTCCCCGGCGACCCGCCGGTGGTGTTCTCCGCCCTGCCGACGGGCGAGGCCAAAGAGTGGGAGCCGCGATTCGCCGCTGCCGGCTATGCCGTGGTGACGAATACGTCCGTCTTTCGCATGGACCCCACCGTGCCGCTCCTGATCCCGGAGGTCAACCCCGAGCACACCCGTTTGATCCCCGCCCAGCGACAAGGCCACGGCTGGCCCGGGTTCATCGTCGCCAGCCCCAATTGCTCGACGACGAGTGCCATCCTGCCGCTGAAAGTCTTCCAGGAGGCGTTCGGTGTGGAGGCGGCGATCATCACCACGCTCCAGGCAATTTCCGGCGCGGGCTACCCCGGCGTGTCCTCGCTCGATATCTATGATAACGTGGTTCCCTACATCGGCGGGGAGGACGACAAGCTGCAAAATGAGCCGACCAAGCTGCTGGGCGAGGTGCGCGACGGGCAAATGATCGCGGCGCCCCTGTCGGTTAGCGCCCAGGCCAACCGCGTGCCGGTGGTCGATGGCCATCTGGCCAGCGTCTCGGTGCGTCTCGGCCGGCGCGCCTCGGCCGAGGAGGCGATCCAGGCTCTGCGCGAATGGCGTCCGCCGGCTGTCACCCGGCAATTGCCCTCATCACCGCAGGAGTTACTCATCTATCGCGACGAACCCGATCGGCCGCAGCCCCGCCGCGACCGCGACGCCGGGGACGGGCTGGCCTGGACGGTGGGCAAGGTGCGCGCCTGCCCGGTGCTGGATGTGCGCTATGTATCGCTGACTCACAACACCTTGCGCGGAGCGGCCAGCGGCGCGTTGCTCAACGCCGAACTGCTGGTCGTGCAAGGTTATATCGGCCGCGACCTGGCCTCATCTCCCAATGGCCATCAATCGGCCGCCGTGGGAGTGAGATAGGGGCGGACGCCACAGACCGACAATAAAAAGGAGCGAAGTTCAACTCCGCTCCTTTTTTTATGGATACCTGTCGGATAGTTGCGCCGGCGATATTTGTGCCGGGTTTATTGGTTGACTAGGGCGTAACCGTCAATGGATCCGGCAGATAGCCGGGCACCAGTTGAACCCAGCTGTTGCCGATTTGCAGCGGGAACGGGTTGCCCGCAGCGTCGGTGAAGGTCAATTGGTCGTTACGTCCATCACGATGCCAGGTCACGTCGAAGCTCTGCCCGTCGCGGAAGACGATTGCCGGGCCGGATCCCCATAGCTGAATCTGAATCGACAACGCGGCGCAAACACCGTTGTTGATCTGCTCGCAGATCTCCGGATCGTTGACGTGATAGGGCGTCAAAAAGATGACGTTGGCGACATTCACCTGCTCTTCCGTGTTGGCGTCGAGATGTTCTTCGAAGTCCATCCAGCGGCGATAGCGGCCGATCGCCGCATCCCACCGCCACTCCACTTTCTCCGTCTTGTAGTCGATGAAGATCGTCCCCGCCGGGGAGCCGCCCTCGGGCGCGACTTCGGAGAAGGCGTTATAGGTGCCGAACCGGGGCGCGGTGTTTAGCCCCTTGTCGGCGACGGCCTGCCACATCTGATCCATGTGGATATAGAGCGTGTGCTCAAACGGCTTGCTGGTGTCACCGGTGCGATAGAACCCCGGTGTGTCGGCCCGCAAGAGCCGGTCGCTGAAATCGGAGGCGTTAAGCCGGTGGTTCACGCCGACGCTCGCGCCGGAAAAGGCCAGCATGGCGTCGTACATGGCCGGTAGCTCCAGGTCGATGAGCCGCGCGCTGCGAACCGGGCCGACGTTGGGCGGCACGGTGTCATAGAAGATGGCCGTGAACCGCGTGACCGCACCTTCGGTCCAGTGTTCGAAAATGAGGTCGGCGTCGTTTAGTCCGGCTTGCGGCCGCGTATAATCGGCCGGGGCGTTCGAGAGCTTGACGGCGATCGGGCGACGCTGCAAGTCGGCCGGATCGGCCGCTTCCTCGCCGGTCAACGGGTTGCGATTGACGAAAGCGGCCGATTCGGCCGCCAGAGTGACGGTATCCGGCGTCGGTGTCATCTCGGGGGTCGGCGGAACTTCGGTCGCCTGCGGCGATACAACGGCTGGTGGCGGTATCGTGGCCACGACTGTGGGCGTGGCCGTGGGCGGCACAGGCGATATGGTTGCGGCGACTTCGGCCGCGGCCGTAGCCAGGGCTTCGGTTGGCGGTGGGGGGATCTCTCCCGATTTAGGGCCGTTGCCCCCACAGGCGGCCAGCAGCAGAGCGGCGGCGATGAGTGGTAATAACAATCGTTTCCAAAGCATAATCATTTCATCCGAATGGCGTGATTGCCCTTACATGGCGGGCGCGAACAAGCCGCGTCCGACGGAGCGCCATCATATTGTACGAAGATTTCTGATGATAGGGTAACGGGTGGCTGACTCGTTGCCTATGATAACCCCACAACTATGCCCGATGTCGGCGCGGGATTATCAGCCTTTGGCCGGTCGCCTGAGTTCCTCCAACAGGAAGTATTCGCCTAGAGGCTCCTCAAACCCTTGCGGCCGATATTCGCCAGTCGCTCGATCGAGAATATAGTCGCCCTGATAATCGCGCCGAGCGATCCTGTGGAGCATCTCCACCAGCCGGTCAATGTCGTCGGTGTTGTTGTAACAGCCGAAGCTGGCCCGCACCATGCCCGGCATCTCCGACTTGTCCCCGGCGACGAGCTGATCTCGCCACCGCTTGGCTTCGCCCTCGTCGAGATGCAGCAGGTGGACTACATAAGGATGGGCGCAAAAGCAGCCGCTCCGGACGCCAATGCCGCCCTCGTAGCCCAGAATGGCCGCCGTCAGGAAGTGGGATATGCCCTCCAGGGTGAAGGGAATGACGCCGACCTTCTCATGGGCGCGTGCGGGATCCGTCTCTCCATAGATGTGGATGCCCGGCACATCACGCAGACGCTCCAGGGCGTAGGCGATGAGATGCTCCTCGTGGGCGGCGACGGCTTCCATGCCGACTTCCATCAGCACCTGAGCGGCCACGGCCATGGCCACGGCTCCGACAACGTTGGGGCTGCCCGCCTCATCGCGGTCGGGCATGCCCGCCCACTTGACTTCATCCAGCGTCACGACGTCGACCGTGCCGCCGCCGCGATATTCTGGCGCTTCCCGCAGGAAGAACTCCTTCGGCCCGACCAATGCGCCGGTGCCGTAGGGAGCGTACATCTTGTGCGCCGAGAGCGTGACGAAGTCCAGGTGTTCGGGATCGTCATCGGGGAGCATGTCGACGCGGCGATGGGGCGCCAGTTGGGCCACGTCGGCCAGAATGAGGGCGCCGGCGGCGTGGGCTTTGCGAGCCAGCCGGTGGATCGGCTGCAGGAAGCCGCTGACGTTCGAAGCGCCGGTCACCGCCACCAGCGCGATTCGTCCGGCGTATTGTTCCAGCAGTTGGTCGAAGTGGGCTTCGTCAAATCGGCCGTCGGGCAAGGCTCGCACATGAAGCACGTTGGCGTGCGCCCGCCAGGGCAAATCGTTGGAGTGATGCTCCAGTTGCGTGGTGATGATCACCTTGTCCGGGTCGTGCGGGAAGCGCCAGGCCAGCTTGTTGATGGCCTCGGTCGTGTTTTTGCCAAAGATAACCGTGTTGGTGCTGAGGTCTGCGCCCACGAAGCGGCCGATGATCTCATGCGCCTGATCGTAGGCGACGGTGCTGAGGCGTGACTTGAACCCCGTCCCGCGATGGACGCTGGAGTAGTAGGGCATGAACGCCTCGATAGCGCGCACGACGTCGATGAGCGGCGGCGTGCTGGCGGCGTTGTCCAGGTTGACATAAGGAATGCGACGACCGTCGAGCAAGGGCACCTCATGATCCAGTCCCAGAATTCGCGAGCGCATATCGATCTGTGATGGAGCTATCATCGTCCTTCCTCCGGAAATAGGGAATCAACAGGTTCCACGGATTTTATAAATTTTGCCGGCCTTCAAACGCGCGGCCGAGCGTGATTTCGTCGGTGTATTCCAGATCGCCGCCAACGGGCAGGCCGCGCGCCAGCCGGGTCAGGCGGATGTCGCGGTCGGACAGGCGACGCTGCAGATAGAGGGCCGTCGATTCGCCCTCCAGAGTCGGGTTGGTGGCCAGGATGATCTCCTGAAAGTTGCTCCGAGCGACGCGCTCCACCAGTTCGGCGACGCGCAAATCTTCCGGCCCGATGCCCTCGACGGGCGAGATGGCCCCGTGGAGGACGTGGTAGCGGCCGTTGTAGGCCCGCGCCCGCTCAATAGCCAGTACGTCGAGCGGCTCTTCGACGACGCACAAAAGCCGCGCGTCGCGGGCTTCGTCGCTGCAGATGGGGCAGGGGTCTTCCTCGGTGATGTTAAAGCATACCGAACAAAGGCGCGTGCGCTCCTTCAATTCCTGCAGGGCCGTGGCCAACTCGCCGGACTGGTTATCGGCCGCGCGCAACAGGTAGAACGTCAGGCGCGAGGCCGACTTGGGGCCGATGCCCGGCAGGCGGGCGAACTCATCGATGAGGCGCTGCACCGAGCGTGGCAGCACGGCTTGAGCCACGGCTTAGCCCAGCCCCAGGCCGCTGAGCAACCCGTCCATGCCGCTCATGCCGCCGGTGATGCCCTCCATCTTTTCCGCGGCCATGGCCTGCGACTGCTCGATGGCCGCGTTGACCCCGGCCACAAGCATGTCTTGCAGCATCTCGGCATCTTCGGCGTTAAGCAGTTCGGGGTCGATGGCGATGGAGCGCAGGCGCTGGTGCCCGGTGATGACGATGGCGATGGCTCCGCCGCCGGCGGTGACGGTCACCGTCTCATTCTCCAGCGCCGACTGGGCAGTGGCCATATCCTGCTGCATCTTCTGCATCTGGCCCAGCATATCGTTGGGCGAGACAGTCTTCTTCTTCGGTTTTCCGTGAAACGATCGTTTGGTCATGATTCCTCTTGGTCAGGCCGAAAGCGGCCGAAAATTTGATTGGTTGCGTGCGCTCAATCACCCTTGACCACGCCGCCCAATTCGGCCGCCAGAGCCTGAAACTCCTCGCGGGCGATGGGGACGGGGTATTCGGAGGTCGTCACCGTGCGCGCGGTGCACTCCGTGCCGCTGAGGGCGCGAAAGGTGTCGGTCACCAGTTCGAGCGCCCCGGCCGTCTTGTCGAACTTGTCGCGCAGCAGCGGGTAATCGAACCCCATGACGATGGTGTTGCCCTCGATGGCCAGCGGCTTGCACATCACCAGCAGGGCGGGGATGTTCTTCAGGCGACGGCCGACCCTCTGGATCATCTCCGGCCACATCCCGGCCACAGTGGCGACGGTCAGAGAAGCGGCAGGGGAGATGGGCGTGGCGGGTTCAGGCACCGGTTGCGGTTCGGACGATGGGCGGGCGGCAACCGGCGCGGGTTGTTGTTTCCCGGTTGACGGTCGTTCTTTCTCCTCTGTGCCCCAACTCTCGCGCTCCTCGGCAAGCCGAAATGTTTGCGCCATAGGTTTGTCGGGGACGAGTTCGATGAAAGCCAGTTCCAGCGGCAATTGCGGCTGCCAGCTGCCGGTCGGCTGCAACGAGGCCTCGTGGAAGCGGCGTACCGCGTCGATCAACGCCCGACGTGGGGCGCGCTTCGCCTGAGCTGCCATCTCGGCCTGTCGCTCCGGCGCTCCCTCGACCTCTATCGCCTCGCTGCCTGTTTGCAGCAGCAGCATCTGGCGCAGATAGGC
>CAZZJN010000009.1:0-39350 GCA_964654505.1 uncultured Ardenticatenaceae bacterium
CCGTCCTGCAGCTCGATGCCGCAGCAGTTGTTGCCGGTCACGGTGTTGTTGGTGATGGTGATGTTGGTCTTGAAGCCGTTCCAGACGACGATGCCGCGGGTCTTGTTGTTGGTCGCGGTCACATGGTCGATGAGCACATCGTCTACGCCGACGGTAACGCCGTTGACGAAGATGCCGCCGCCCTGGCCGGGGCTCCATCCGTTGTCGTCGACGGTCACGTTTTGAACGGTGAAGCCGTTGTTGGCGTAATTGGCCCAGATGCCTGAGGCAGTGGAGGAGTTGTTATATCTCTTGACGCGCAGGTTATCAATCGTGACATCGGTAACGCTGTTGTTTACAAAGATGCCGATACCGTTTAGTGTATCGCCGTCAAGCACTGTTCCCGAAGCGTCGTCGGTCTGGCCCGCGCCGGTCAGCGTCAGCGACTTGGGGATGACGACATTTTCGATGTAAACGCCCGCGGCGGCGATGACCTGCCCGCCGGCCGTCACCTGATTCACGGCCGCCTGAATCGTCTTCTTGGCGTCGGCCGGGCTGGTGCCGCCGTTGAGGTCGTTGCCGTTGATGGCGTCGGCGTAGCAGATGGTGGTGCAGGGCGCACCGGAGCGATAGAGGTTGTCAAGCGGCAGATTGGCGAAATCGTTGGTTACCAGCCAGGCGTAGCGATTGCCGCCCACGTTGGTGCCGATGGTATCTGTCGGGTCGCTCAACGTCCACGACTTGAGCAGTGTCCCGCCGGCGTTACGTACGTTCATATCCACCGCCAGTACACCGGCGTTATCGCGGAAAACGTGCTCGAAGGTGTACCAGCCGCTGGTCGTGATCGTGAGGGGATCGCGGCCCGGGTTGCCGGGCCAGCCTGGAGCGTTGTTGCTGGCGCTCATTACCCAGCCACCCGTGCCATTGCCGCCGATACTGAACACGAAATCACGTCGATGATTCCCATCAGGTTTATTAATGGCTGAGGACCAGTCGAGCCGGTCGCTTGTGGTCCCGGACAGTGCCGTATCCAGATAGATATCAATGGATACGGTGTAGCCGGCGGCCGGGAAGGTGCTGGAATAGCCACCCAACCGGGAGAACATGGCGCAGCCGGCTGTTGCATCGGTGGGTGCGGTGGCATGAAAAGCTCCGTCGGCCGATGTAATGCCGCCTGTCCCCGTTGCCACTCGGGTGACACCGAACATAGTATCGTCGTTTGGTACAACCGGGCAGGCGGTGGCGTCCGCGGCGTTCTCAAAACCGTTTAGGTGGGTTGCGGGATACGGCGCGGCCGACGCCGTCGGCGCCCCCAGCGCCACAATCAGCAGCCCCAGCAACAGGGCGACAATCAGACTATATTGCCACTTGCGTATTGAGTGAGACATTGATCCTCCTCCAAGATCAAAAAGATTGAACCGGGCACGAACGCCGGAACTTAAACGACTATGGTTTGTCCAAATATGATATCAAACGGGAAATTCCTCCCGAAATTAACCGACAGCGACGTTGGAACGACGATGCAAACTGTCCACGTTCATGGTAACAGCGATAGCTTACGATCTTTCTTACGATGAGACAACTTTTAGGAGCGGGGGAGCGGAGGGGAAGAGGAGCAGGGGAGAAGGGGAGTGGGAGAGAAGAGGAGCGGGGGAGGTTATTGGGCCAGTTCGCGGAGGATGTCGGGCTTGACGATGAGGATGCGGTGGCGGTCGAAGCGGATGGCCCCGGCGCTCTCCAGCGAGCGCAAGGAGCGGCTGATCGATTCCGAGGTGGTGGCCAGATGGGTGGCGATGAGCGCGCGGGTGACGGCGGGGTGCGACAGCGCGGGGTCGCCCACCTGGGTCAGCAGGAAGCGCGCCAGCCGGGCGGTGACGGGCCGCAGGGCGAGGTCCTCCACCTGGGCGATGAGTCGTCGCTGGCGGCCGACCAGCCCCTGGATGACGGCCAGGGCCAGCGCGTGATCGGCGGCCAGGGCGGCGGCGAAATCCTCGCCGGGGATGACCCAGGCCGACACGGAGGTGATGGTCGAGGCGCCGGCGGCGTTGGGCGCGCCGTCGAGGGCGGCCAGGTCGTTGAAGGTGTCGCCGGGGCCGAAGATGCGCAGCACATACTCCGCGCCGTCGGCCGACAGCTTGTAGATCTTGACCCGGCCGCTGACCATGATCCACAGCCCGGCCGAGGGGTCGCCTTCCATATAGATAGTCTCGCCGGGGGTGAAGCGGCGCAGGACGGCGTGACGGGCCATGGCCGCCAGGCTTTCCTCGGCCGCGTCCGCGAAGAGCGGCATCTGCCGCAGCCGTTCGAGCAGGGGGTAATCAGACATGGGGTGGCTACGGCCGCGCGGCCGCCGGGTCGGGTGGGGGCTGGGTGTTCATGAATTTGGAGCGTATTTTAACGCAGGAACGATGGAGATACGAAAGATCGATGATCTTGACACAACCCTCCCTTGGGCTATAATCCCCCTTTGATGTTCCTCAGTAGCTCAATGGCAGAGCGTGCGGCTGTTAACCGCAATGTTGTTGGTTCGAGTCCAACCTGAGGAGCCTGGCACATGACTAAAAAGCGGCGGCACCCAAGCCGGCCGCTTTTTTGTTTAACCGCCCCCGAATATCTCGCACGCCAAGGAGTATCTGCTCATGAAACCCTATCGCCCGGTCGCTCTCATCATTCTCGACGGCTGGGGCATCCGCGAAATGGCCCACGGCAACGCCGTGGCCCAGGCCCACACCCCCAACTATGACCGCTGGTTGCGCGAGGGAGAGCGCGCCGTCGTCGACGCCTCCGGCGAGGCGGTCGGCCTGCCCGACGGCCAGATGGGCAATTCCGAGGTCGGCCATCTCAATCTGGGCGCGGGCCGCGTCGTCTATCAGGACCTCACGCGCATCAATCGGGCCATCGACCGCGGCGAGTTCGCCGCTAACGACGTCTTGCGGTCCACGTTCGACGGGCTGGAGGCTCGCGGCGGCAAGCTGCACCTCATCGGGCTGCTGGGCGAGGGCGGGGTCCACAGCCACGACAAGCACCTCTACGCCCTGCTGGCCGCGGCCGAGGGGCGGGGCATCGCGCCCATCATCCACGTCATCACCGACGGCCGCGACACGCCGCCGGAGAGCGGGCTGGCCTATGCGCGCGAGCTGGAGGCGTATTTGGCCGACCATCATCCCGGCGTCATCGCCTCCGTCGTCGGCCGCTACTACATCATGGACCGCGACAAGCGCTGGCCGCGCATCGAGATGGGCTATCGCGACGTGGCCCTGCACGAGGGCCATCAAGAGGCCGACGGCTCCACGCTGACCGCCGCGACGCTGGCCGGCGCGCTGCAGGCCTCCTACCGGGCGGGCGTCACCGATGAGTTCGTGCTGCCGGCGGCCATCGACACCGGTGACCGCGACGTGCTGGTCGAGCCGGGCGACGCCATCATCTTCTACAACTTCCGCGCCGACCGCATGCGCCAGATCGTGGCCGCCTTCGTCCAGTCCGACCACCAGGGCTTCCCCCATGCCCATATCCCCGATCTCGATATCGTCACCATGACCAGCTACGACGCCACCTTTCCGGTCAAGGTGCTCTATCCCGACGTAGACATCACCCGGCCGGTGGCCGAGATCGTCAGCGACCATGGCTTGCGCCAGTTCCACGCCGCCGAGACGGAGAAATACGCCCACGTGACCTATTTCTTCAATGGCGGCCGCGAGACGCCGTTCCCCAATGAGGATCGCCATCTGGAGCCGTCGCCCAAGGTGGCCACCTATGACCTGCAGCCGGAGATGAGCGCGCGGCCGCTGGTGGAGGCGGTCATCGAGCGGGTGCAGACGGGCGACGACGCCTTCGTGCTGGTCAACTTCGCCAACCCCGACATGGTGGGGCATACCGGCGTGCTGGCGGCGGCGATCAAGGCCGTCGAGACGGTCGACGACTGCGCCGGGCGACTGGTGCAGGCCATCGTCGACAAGGGCGGCGTGGCCATCGTCACCGCCGACCACGGCAATTGCGAGCGCATGATCAACGAGGTGACCGGCGAGCCGCACACCTATCACACCACGCAGCCCGTCTCGCTGTTTGTCATCGGCGACCGCTACTTCAACCTGCGGCCGCGGGGGGCGCTGGCCGACGTCGCGCCCACCATCCTGCACCTCATGGGGCTGCCCCAGCCGCCGGAGATGACCGGCCGCAGCCTCATCGACGAATAAGCCATGAACGACGACATCACGACAGGCGGTTCGGCCGCCATGATCCCCTCGGCCAACGGCCAGGCCTATCGCGCCTATCTGGAGAGCGCCCAGGCGGTGCTGGCCGGGCTGACGATGGTCGATTATTACGCCGCGCCGCTGCCGTCCCCGGCCGACGAGTCTCTGGCGGAGATCATCAGCGCCTACACCGGCTGGCCGGCCGACGTGCGCGAGCGCTTCCGGGCGTCGCTGCCGCGCGACAAGGCGGGGCTGGCGGCCATCTTCGGCCATCGCGCGGCGACGCTGGCCGTGCGTAACGGCGACCCCGACCGATTGCGGCTGGGCCTCATCGGCAACGCCATCGCCAACGAGCGACTCCCCGACGGCCGCCACGTGGAGGCCGCGCTGGCGGTGTTCCATCATTGCGCGGGCAAGCTGGAGCTGGAGCCGGAGGCCTTGTTCGACGAGGCGGCCCAGTTTGCGTCGGGCGAGATGGCCGAGCGGCTGCGAGCCTTCGGCCGCCGGACGGATGTGACCCTCAAGCAGTTCGGCTGGCGGGAGATCAGGACGGCCGAGGGTGTGAGGTATCGGTATATGTAGGGGCGGGCTTGGTCGTATCGTAGCACCTGTAGTGCAAGCTTTAGCTTGCGGGCCAAACCGGGCGGCTCGCAAACTAACAGTTTGCGCTACAGGGGAAAGTTTGCGCTACAGGGGATAGCTTGCGCTACAGGGTCTGATCTGCTAGACTGATCCCATAACTGAATAGGCAAACCCGTCTCAGGTCGCCCCAGCCCCGGAAGGCAGGGCGTAATCGCGAAATCGGTAGGCTTGTCATGACGAACTCCGTCACGACGAGCGAGGCCGATGCTGTACCCGCAACTGTGATTCGGATCGAACGAAGTTCGGTCCGATAAGCCAGGTCGACGCCCTGAGATGAGTTTTCCGCCCTCGTGGATAAGGGTTGGGAACTACGTGGCAAGCAACTTGTTACCGAATCTCTCAACTCGATGCGCAAGCGTCGAGTTTTTTTGTTACCACAGTCCTGTCCCTTATCCCGGACAATCAATCTTAAAGGACAGGATGGTGTTTTGTGATGATGCGAACGAATAGATGGACGGTTTTGTTTTTCCTGGTGGCGATTCTCGTCGCCCAGGCCGGTTGCGGCGGCGCGGCGAAGCTGCCGGCCTACCCCGACCAGAGTGCGACGGCCACGCGGGCCGTGGAATGGATGGTCAGCACGTTCCAGAACGACGACGGCGGGTACGCCGCCTTCAGCGGGGGAGCCAATCAGGAGCCGTCGACCGTGGCGGCCACGCTGGACGCCATGCTGGCCCTCACCTCGGCCGGCTATGACCCGGCCGTCCCGATGGCCGGCGAGACGGCCACGCCCTACGGCTATCTGACCAGCCACGTCGATGAGGTGGCCGAATACGCCTCGGCCGACGGCGGGCAGGCGGGCAAGCTGGTGCTGGCCCTCATCGCCGCGGGGGTCGAGCCGCGCATCTTCCCGGCCATCGACGGCGTGGAAAGCTGGAACCTGGT
The DNA here is from genome assembly GCA_964654505.1 of uncultured Ardenticatenaceae bacterium. Taxonomy (GTDB): domain Bacteria; phylum Chloroflexota; class Anaerolineae; order Promineifilales; family Promineifilaceae; genus Promineifilum. Next base: position 5,694 of record CAZZJN010000009.1, read on the forward strand.
CGAGGTGCTGCGCGGCCACATCGACGAGAGTACCGGGGCCATCGGCGCGACCGATCCCTTCAAGCAGTCGCTGGCCATGCTGGGGCTGGCGGCCGCGGGCGAGAAGGTGCCCGAGTCGGCCATCGCCTGGCTTGAGTCGCGGCAAGCCGCCAGTGGCTCCTGGGACGACGGCTTCGGCACGGCCGACAGCGCCGACGCCACCGGCATGGCCGTCATGGCCCTGCTGGCATCCGGCCGGGAGCGCTCTTCGGCGTCGCTTCAGGCGGCTCGTAACTTCCTGACTGCGGGCGAAGTGGCTCGCGGCTGGGAATACGGCCCCGGTCTGGGGGCAAGCGCCAACTCGACGGCCGTCGTCATGGAGGCGCTGTCCGCCCTCGGCGAGGACTTCTACACCGCCCAGAGCGCCTGGGTGAAGGACGGCCGCTCGCCGCTGGACATGCTGCTGGCCTTCCAGGGCGAGAGCGGCGCGTTCCAGGCCGATTTCGGGCAAGGGCCGTTCGATGATTTCTACTCCACCGTCCAGTCCATCCCGGCCATATCGGGTTGCTCGCTGCTGACGTCGGGGAAAGACGGGCTGGCCTGCCTCCTCGGCCGTTAATATAAAGGAAGAGATACCTTGACGATTCGCCGCTTGTTGCCGCTGATGGTCGCCCTCCTGGGGTTGGCGTTGCTGTTGAGCAGCGCCTCCAGCCGCGCGGCCGACGACAATCGGGTCGCTCTCGTCGTGTCGTTGGGCGACGGCGAGACGGCGACCCGCTGCGTCAGCTTTCCGGAAGAGAGCATCACCGGCTACGAGGCGTTGCAGCGCTCCGGCCTGGCCTTCGAGACGGAGGTTCAGGCCGGAGGCGCGGCGGTGTGCAGCATCGAGGGGCGGGGCTGCCCGGCCGACAACTGCTTCTGCTCCTGCCCCGGCGGCACGGATTGCCTCTACTGGTCATACTGGCATCAGATCGACGGCGAGTGGGTCTATTCCGTGGCCGGTGCGGGCCTCTATCGCGTCAGCGACGGCGCGGTTGAGGGCTGGGTGTGGGGGCCGGGGTCGGTCTCGCAGGCCCCGCCGCCGCCGGACGTCTCCTTCGCCGACATCTGCCCCGACGCGGCCGCGTCTTCATCGCCGGCTGCCGGATCGACGGCTGTCGCCCCCTCGGCCGAGGGCGCAACTCCCCGGGTGATCATGACCGACGAGTCGGGCATGGTAGCCTCCTATGCGGCCACGGCCACGGCCGCGGCCCAACAGAGCGAGCAAAGCGCCGGGAGCGCGGGATCGCTGGTCGGGTTTGTTGGGCTGCTATTGCTCCTGGGCGTGCTGGGCTGGGCGGTCAGTCGTCGCCGAAATTCGCATAGTGATTCTGAGGATGAGCCGCATAGCAAACCATGAGCCGCAAGATCGTGACGGGGACGCTGTTCGCGCTGTCGGCCATGATCGGGCTGGTGGCCTTGGCCTATCCCTTTCTGGCTCGGGCGCGGGAGATAGCCGGAACGGAACCGCTGCTGCGGGCCAATGAGATACCCCTGCTGACCGGCCTGCTCATCTCGCTGTGTCTGGCTGTGCTGCTGGTGGAGCTGCAAGGGCAGGCGGCGGGGGCCAAGACGGTGGCCGCGCTGGGCATCATGGTCGCGGCGACGTCGGTGCTGCGCTTCATCGAGGTTGGCATCCCCGGCCCGGGCGGCTTCTCGCCCATCTTCGCCCCCATCATCCTCGGCGGCTACGTCTTTGGCCCGCGCTTCGGCTTCCTGCTGGGGGCCATGACGCTGCTGGTGTCGGCCATCATCACCGCCGGAGTGGGGCCGTGGCTGCCCTATCAGATGTTCACTGCGGGCTGGGTCGGCCTCACGGCGGGGCTGCTGCCCCATCCGCGACGACCGAGGGCCGGGATGGCCCTGCTCATCGGCTTCGGACTGCTGTGGGGCTTCGTCTACGGCCTCATCCTGAGCCTCTATTCCTGGCCCTACCTCGTCGGCGATCCGCTCAGCACGTGGACGCCCGGGGCGGGGGTGGCCGACGCGCTACGTCGCTATGCCGTCTTCTATGTGGCGACTTCGCTGCTGTGGGATTCGGCGGCGGCCGCTGGAAACGCCCTGCTACTGGCCGCGCTTGGCCCGCCGTCGGTGCGCGCGCTGACCCGCTTCCGCGGCCGCATGCAATTTCAGGCTGTCCATCGGGCGCCAAGTCAGGCCCAGACCTCATGACCACCTTCGACGCGCGCGCCTGGCTGGCCTGGCTGGCGGCCGGGAGTTTATTGGCCATCCTGATCGGCAACCCGCTCTATTTGCTGTTGCTGCTGCTCATCTCCCGCGTGGTCGAGGCGGCCTGTGCCCCGCCGGCGGCGCGAGGCCGGCGGCTGCCGCTGGGACGCATCAGCCTCATGATCCTCGTCTTCTCCACGCTGTTCAATGTGCTGATGGCCCACTACGGGCGGACGGTGCTGTGGTCCTTGCCGGCCGGCTGGCCTCTCATCGGCGGCCCGTTGACGCTGGAGGCGGCCGTCTTCGGCTTCATCAACGGCTTGCGACTGGTCACGATGTTGTCCTTTTTCATGGCCTTCAACACCATCGTCCCCGTTCACGAGCTGGCCGGGCTGACCCCGCGCGCGCTGCACGAGCTGGGCCTCGTGTTGCTCATCGCCATCACCTACATCCCGGAGACGACGCTGCAATATCGCCGCATCCGCGACGCCCAGGCCATTCGCGGCCACGAGTACAACGGGTTGCGCGCCTGGCGGCCGATCATCATCCCGCTGCTCATCGCCGGGCTGGAGCGGGCGCTCAATCTGTCCGAGACGATGGTGGCCCGCGGCTACGGCTCCACCGGCGGCCGGGACATGACGCCTCGCGCCCGGCTGCTTATGCCGGTCGGGCTGCTGCTGGCCCTCGCCGGGGCGTTGCGGCTGTCGTGGGGCGGGCCGGACGGCTGGTTGTTGGTTGCATTCGGAGCGCTGGCCGTCGCCGTGGCCTGGCGCGATTTGGGGCGGCTGGTCGTCCACACCCGCTATCGACCGCGCCGCCCGACGTGGGCCGACGGGTTGGTGGCGCTTGGGGCGATTGTGGCCCTGTTGCCCCTCATATGGCCCATGCTGCCGGGGACCGGCCGCTCGCTCGTGGCCTATTCGCCCTATCCCCAGCTGACGATGCCGCCATTTAACCTGTGGGTCGGCCTGGGGCTGTTCGGGCTGGTCGTCCCGGCTGTCCTGGCTCTGACGCGCGGCCCGGTGGCGGAGGTGGCCCGATGATCGACGTCCGCGGGCTGACCTTCTCCTATCCGCAAAGCGCCAGGCCCGCCCTGCGGGAGGTGAATTGGCACGTCGGCGACGGCGAATTCGTCCTCGTGGCCGGGCCGTCCGGCTCGGGCAAGTCGACGCTTCTGCGCTGCCTCAACGGGCTGGTGCCCCATTTCAGCGGCGGGACGATCGCCGGGGAAGTGACCGTCGACGGCCTCGACGTGGTCACCGCCGGGCCGCGCCGCCTCAGCCGCATGGTGGGCTTTGTGGCCCAGGACCCGGAGGCGCAAGCGGTCCTGGATCAGGTCGAGGGGGAGATCGCCTTCGCTCTGGAGAACGCGGCCATCCCCCCGGCCGAGATGCGCGTCCGCGTCGAGGAGACGCTCGACCTGCTCGATCTCGCCCCCCTGCGCGACCGCTCCCTGTCGACCTTGTCCGGCGGTGAGCGGCAACGGCTGGCCATCGCCGCCGCCCTGGCCCTGCGGCCGCATATCCTCGTTCTGGACGAACCGACCAGTCAGCTGGACCCGCAATCGGCCGAGGATGTGCTGCGCGCCCTCGTGCGCCTCAACGAGGATTTGGGGCTGACGATCATCCTGGCCGAGCATCGGCTGGAGCGTATCATCCGCCACGCCGATCGGCTGACGTGGCTGGACGACGGCCGCATCGCCGCCGATGGCCCCGCGCGCGACGTGCTGACCCAAATCGACGCCGGGCCGCCCATCGTCCGGTTGGGGCGGGCGTTGGGATGGCGGCCGCTGCCGCTGACGGTGAAAGAGGCCAAGCCGTTCGCCGCGACGATCCCCGCGCCGGTGCCGGTTGAGCCGGCTCCCGCGTCTCCCGCGGCCGCGCCATTGCTGGAGGTCGACGGCTTGCGCTTCGCCTATAACGGCCGCCAGACGCTGAAGGGGATCGATTTGACCATCGGGGCGGGGGAGGCGGTGGCGCTCGTCGGCCGCAACGGGGCGGGCAAGTCGACCTTGCTCAAGTGCGTTGTGGGGCTGCTGCGGCCGCTGGCGGGCGATGTTCGCATCGGCGGGCAGTCGACGCGCGGCCGCTCCGTGGCCGATATCTGCCGCGAGGTTGGCTACCTGCCGCAAAACCCCGACGACCTGCTCTTTTCGGAGACGGTGCTCGACGAATTTCGTGTAACCATACGAAACCATCATTTGCCGGAATCGACGGCCGCGCTGGAGGCGTTGTTGCGGCAGCTGGGGCTGGACGGGGCGGGCGAAAGCTACCCGCGCGACCTGTCGGTGGGGCAGCGGCAGCGCGTCGCCCTGGGGGCGGTGACGGTGACGCGGCCGCCGCTGTTGCTGCTGGACGAGCCGACGCGCGGGCTGGACGCCGCCACCAAGGCCGAACTGGTGGCCGTCTGGCGCGGGTGGCTGGCAGCTGGCGCGGCCGTCCTGCTGGTGACGCACGATGTCGAACTGGCGGCCATGATCGCCGACCGGACGATCATGCTCAGCGGCGGGGAGATCATCGCCGCCGGGCCGACCCGCGAGGTGTTGGGCAGCTCGCCCCACTTCGCGCCGCAGATCGCCCGCCTTTTCCCGCGCAGCGGCTGGCTAACCCCGACCGATGTGCTAAAACATATCCAACGATAAACGCCACAGGAGGATATCCATGCCCCGTTTGACCCGAATTTACACCCGTCAGGGCGACACCGGCCTCACCCACCTGTCGGGCGGCCAGCGCGTGCCCAAGGATTCACTGCGCGTCGCCGCCTATGGGACGGTCGATGAGCTGAATTCATATCTCGGCGTGGCTCTCGCCTCCGGCCTCTGCCAGCGTCTGGCGGAAGTGATGCCCGGCATCCAGAACGAGCTGTTCCACCTCGGCTCCGACCTCAGCTTCATCGAGGAGGACAAGGCCAAATATCCCGTGCCGCAGATCGAGGCGCGCCACGTCGACCGGCTGGAGGCCCTGATCGATGAGCTGAACGCCGTAGTCGGTCCGCTGAAGAACTTCATCCTGCCCGGCGGGGCCATCGGCTCGGCCCATTTGCACGTCGCCCGGACGGTCTGCCGCCGCGCCGAGCGGGACGTGATCGCCCTGTCGCGCGAGGAGACGGTCGGCCCGCAGGTCATCAAGTACCTCAACCGGTTGTCCGACGCCCTGTTTGTCATGGCCCGCTACGAGAACCACGCCCGCGGAGTTCCCGAGCCGCTATGGGATAGCATGGCCTGATCTCGACTTAGCGATTACAATTCAGCCATTGTCGGAGGCGGGCGGCAAACCCGGCTCTGATTTGATGTGTGGCAATCCGGCAGAAGAATCCGGCAGGAGTATCAATGAATACATTGTGGATCGCGTTTATATTGGTCGTCGTCTTGTGGGTTATCATCCTCGGCCTCTATCTGAACACTACCCGCCGCCAGCCCGATCTCCGATCGCAGATGCAGGCACTTGATGAGCAGCTGGCCGGGCTGGAGAAGGATTCCGGTAAAAAGTAGTCCGATGTCCAATATGAGGCACTATTCATCCATTAGACCGGTCACGCGACGGCTCGCGCCGGTGGCATTGCTCCTGGTTACGTTTCTGCTGGCCGCCTGCGGCGTCGCCAATAACGAACCGGCCACCTGTGATTCGCCCACCCACCTGTTCCTCGATGATTTCAACGGCGAAAAGGATTGCGGCTGGGCCGTCTATTCCGGTGGAAACGACCGGGCGACCATCGAAAACTCCTCCATGCGGATCACCGCCAGTCAGCCCGGCCAGCTGCGGTGGACCAACCCCGGCCGGGTGTTCGACGACGCCATCATCTCTGTCGAGGCGCGGCAGGTTTCCGGCCCCAACGACAATGCCTACGGCGTCATCTGCCGCTATCAGAACGAGAAGAATTTCTACGTGTTCCTCATCAGCGGCGACGGCTACTACACCATCGGCAAGTATCAGAGCGGGGTCGAGAACGTCACCTATCTGACCGAAAACGGCCAGTTCCAGTCGTCGGACTCCATCCATACCGGCGTGGCCAGCAACGAGATGCGCGTCTCGTGCATCGGCAACCAGTTGAGCCTGGAGGTCAACGGCGTCCCGCTGGTGACGGTGACGGATCCCACGTTTGTGACCGGCGATATCGGCCTCGCCGCGGGCACGCTGGCGGCGGGCACGACGGTGGTTGAATTTGACGATGTTCAGGTCATCGCTCCTTAGCCGAATTGCGCTGTTGCTGCCTATGCTGCTGCTGCTGCTCGCGGCGTGTGGCTTGCGGCCGATGCAGTCGTCCGGCGTCAGGCCGGGCGAGGTCGCGACGGACGGCGCTGTCAGCGAGACCTTCGTCCCCGGCCGGGCGGGCAACTGGTTGTTCGAGCAGGACGACAAGGCTTCGACGGCGATCAGCAACGAGGATCTGGCCATCACCATCACCGTGCCCAACACGATCCAGTACACCACGCTGGGGGACCGGACGTTTGGCGACTTTGTGCTGGAGGTGGACACGTGGCGACGTTCCGGCCCGCCCGAAGGCAGCTACGGCGTCCTCTTTCGGATGCAGGAGGACGGCCAATTCCTGCGCTTCGACATCACCGGCGGCGGCCTGTACGTCGTCGAGCGCCACAACGCCGACGGCAGCTGGACGCGCCTGACGCCCGACTGGGTGGCCTCCCCGGCCATCAATCAGGAGATGAACGCCCTCAACCGGCTGAAGATCCTGGCCGCCGGGTCGAATCTCACCTTCTACGCCAACGATATCCTGCTGTTGCAGCTGACCGATGACGCGCCGGCCGCCGGGGCGATCGCCCTCGACGCGGGCACCTTCGGCGGCGGTAACCTGCAGGTGTCCTTCGATAATCTGACCATCACGCCGGGTCCGTAAGGGCCATGTCGCGGATCAGGATGCCGGTCGAATGTGGCATCAATCGTCGACCAGTGAATCCATGCAAGAAGTTCCCATGAGCATGATGGATGACGATACCGCCCGCCGGCTGGTGGCGCTGAACGCGCGGTTCTATGACCAACTGGCCGAGCCGTTCGCTGCCAGCCGTGCCACGCCCCAGCCCGGCTACGAGCGACTGGCGGGCTATCTGCCCCCGCTGAAGGTCATGGACGTGCTCGATGTCGGCTGCGGCAATGGTCGCTTCGGCCGCTATTTGCTCGACCTGGGCCGGGCGACGCGCTACACGGGCGTCGATATCTCCGAGCGGCTGATGGCCACAGGCGGCGACATACTCGGCGACCGCCGGCGGCGCGACCTGAGCCTGCCCGACGCGCTGGCCGGGCTGGGTGACTACGACCTGATCGCCTGCCTGTCGACGTTGCAGCACATCCCCGGCCGGGCCAATCGCCGGCGACTGCTGCGCGAGATGGGCGAACACCTCCGGCCCGACGGCCGCCTCATCCTCGCCAACTGGCAATTCCTCGACAGCCCGCGCCAGCGTCGCAAGCTGCGGCCGTGGCCGGAGGCCGGTTTCACCGACGAGCAGGTCGAGCCGGGGGACTGGTTGCTGTCGTGGGAGCGGGGCGGGGCGGGGTTGCGCTATGTGGCCCTGATCGACGAGGCGGCCATGCGCGACCTGGCCGAATATGCCGGGCTGCGTCCGGTCGATCTGTTCCGCAGCGACGGCCGCGAGGGGGATTTGAATTTGTATGCGGTGATGGCGAAAAATGGGTGATTGCCCCACAACCCCGGCAATGCTACAATCAACCGGTCAAGTGAAACTATGGATCTGAAAGAACAACTCCGCGCCGATGTGACCGCCGCCATGCGGTCGGGCGACGCCATGCGTCGCGACACCTTGCGCATGGTCCTCGCCGCCATCAAGCAAACGGAGCTTGACTCGCGCGTGGTGCTGGATGATTCCGGGGTGCAGGACGTGCTGCGGAAGCAGATCAAGCAGCGGCAGGAGAGCATCGACGACTTCACCAGAGCCGGTCGGGAGCAAGACGTCGCCCATGAGAGAGCGGAGATCGAGCTGATCCAGGCCTATCTGCCGCAAATGATGTCGCGCGAGGAGGTCGAGCAACTGGCGCGGGCGGCGATTGCCGAAACGGGCGTCACCGACGCCAAGGGGATGGGGCAGGTGATGAGCAAGCTCATGCCCCAGGTCAAGGGCAAGGCCGACGGCCGCCTCGTGAACGAAGTCGTTCGCGGGCTATTGGGCTGATTGGTTCGTCGATTCCATCGTCGCCACCGTCATCGTCGAATCGGCCGTATTTAACAAGAAATGAGTACCCACCTGAACGAGCGGGTCGAGACGTTTCGACTCTGGTCCCGCCGCTATGCATTGCCGATCTTTGTGATCGCCCTGACGGTCGGTATGACGCTGATCCTGTCCTTCGATCTGCCCGGCTCCCGCCAGGTCAGCGCCACGGTCGGCCAACCCGCCCCCAACGACATCTTCTCCCCGCGCTCGCTGACCTATACCAGCGACCTGCTGACGCAGCAGGCGCGCGACCAGGCCGGCCGGGGCGTGTCGGAGATCTACACCACGCTCGATCTGGGCATCGGCCGCGCCCAGTTGGCCCAGGCCCGCGACACCTTTTCCTTCATTGAGGCGGTGCGCGCCGATTCCTCGGCCACGCTGGAGCGCAAGCTGGAGTATCTCCAGGCCGTCAGCGGGATCGTCATTGGCGAGGAAGTGGCCCAGACCCTGCTCGACCTGCCGCAAAGCGATTTTGAGGAGGTGCGCAACAACGTCTTCGTCATCATCGAGGATTTGATGCGCCAGGAGATTCGGCCGTCGCAGCTCAACGACTTCCAGCGCACCGCGCGGCGACTGGCCAGCCTGGAGCTGACCACCACCCAGACCGCGGCCGTGACCGAGCTGGCTTACCAGTTCATCATCCCCACCGTTTTTCCCGACGAGGAAGCCACGGCCGACGCCCGCAGCCAGGCCGCGGCCGACGTCCAGCCGGTCGTGCGCTCCGTGGCTCGCGACCAGCGCATCCTCCGCGCGGGCGAGATCGTCACCGAGACCGACTTCGAAGTCCTGACCGAGTTGGGACTGCTGCAGCACGAGACCGACTGGCGACGAGTGACCAGCAACGCCCTTCTGTCCGCCCTCCTCGTGGCCATGATCGCCCTCTACTGGGTCAAATTCCAGCAGGCCGACTATCCCAACGGGCGCTATCTGGGAGTGCTGGGCGGCCTGATCCTCATCTTCACCCTGACGGCCAAGATCATGGCCACGGGCGAGGCGCTGCCCTACTGGTTCCCGCTGGCGGCGCTCTCCCTGCTGCTGGCGGTCGTCTATGACACCCGTTTTGCCATCCTCGTCACCGTCCTGATGGCCGCGCTGATGGGGTTTATCAGCCCCAACTCGCTGGAGATCGCCATCTATCTGGCCGCGGGCGGGATTCTGAGCGTGTTGACCTTGCGGGACAGCACGCGCCTCTCGTCCTTCTTCCGCGCCGGGATCATGGCCTTTCTCGGTTATTTCGCCGTCATCGTGATGTTCTGGCTGTTGGCCGAGGGGGATATCGATCCGTCGCGGATCATGTTGCCGTCGCTCTACGCGCTGGGCAACGGCATGCTCTCCACGGCGCTGACGCTGGCCGGGTTCTACATTTTGGGCGGCCTTTTCGGCATCGTCACCATCCTGCAGCTGCAAGACCTCTCGCGTCTCGACCACCCGCTCCTGCGCGAACTGCTGCGGCTGGCTCCGGGAACCTATCATCACAGCATCATGGTGGCCAATCTGGCCGAGCAGGCGGCCGAGCGAATCGGGGCCAACAGCACGCTGGTGCGCGTCAGTGCGTTCTACCACGACGTGGGCAAGAGCATCCGGCCGGTGTTTTTCATCGAGAATCAGGAGGGATTCGATCCCCACGCGATTCTGGATCCGCTGGCCAGCGTGCGCATCATCATCAGCCATGTGGCCGACGGCCTCGGTCTGGCGCGGCAATATCGGCTGCCGTTTCGGGTGCAGAATATCATCGCCGAGCATCACGGGACGCGCATCGTCAAGAGCTTCTATCGCAAGGCGCAGGAGGCGGCCGGGGAGGGGGTGGCGGTTGACCCGGAACCGTTCCGATATCACGGCCCGCGCCCCAGCACGCGCGAGTCGGCGATCGTGATGCTGGCCGACGCCATCGACGCCACCTCGACCGCCCTGCGGCCGAACACCGAGCGGGCGATTGAGAAGCTGGTCACGACCATCGTGGAAGAGGATATTTTGGAGGGGCAGCTCGACGATTCCCGGCTGAGTCTGGGCGATATCGACCTGCTGCGCGCCTCGTTCATCGAGACCCTGAAGGGGCGCTTCCACGTCCGCGTGCAATATCCCGGCAACGAGGAGTTGCTGGTCGACAATCAGCCGGAGGCGGCCCTGCCCGCGCCACAAGCGCCGGCGCGCATCGAGCAGCCGTTGACGCGCCCGGCCTCGCAAACCATTCATTCCGTTTGATCCTCAAGCAAGGACTCCCCATGCCCTACACAATTGATGTCCAGAGCACGAATCGATACCCCACGGCTTATATGCGGGCGGTGGCTACGGCGGCCAATGTGGCCATGACCCATGAGTCCGTCTCCGACGGCGCGGCCGTCACGCTATTGCTGACCGATGACGACTATCTGCGCCAGCTGAACCTGCAGTATCGCGGCGAGGATCGGGCCACCGACGTGCTCAGTTTCCCCGGCGGCGACCCCATTCCCGGCGCCGAGAACCTGCTCGAATATCTGGGCGACATCGCCATCTCCGTGGAGACAGCCAAGGCCCAGGCCGCGGCCAAGGGGCACGAGGCCACGGCCGAGTTGCAGCTGCTGGCCGTCCACGGCGTGCTGCATCTGGCTGGCTATGACCACGACGACGAGGAGGGGAAGGCGGCGATGTGGGCGGCTCAGGAGGCCATCCTCGGCCGTCTGGGGCTGGAGGGGATTCAGCCCACCGAGGACGAGCATGCCGACTGATGTCCGCGAGGGGTTGGCCTTGCGACGGCGCGCCCGGAGCTTCGTCTATGCCGCCCGGGGCTGGCTCCACGTGCTGCGCACACAGCCCAACGCCTGGATCCACGCCGGCATCAGCCTGGGGGTCTTCGGGCTGGCGCTCTGGCTGCGGGTCAGCCGGATCGAATGGGCGATTTTGCTGTTGACGATCATGCTGGTGTGGATGGCCGAGTTCTTCAACACCGCGCTGGAGGCGGCCGTCGATATGGCCATGCCCGACATTCACCCGCTGGCCGGGACGGCCAAGGATGTCGCCGCCGCGGCCGTGCTGGTGGGGGCGGTCGGGTCGGTGATCATCGGCCTGATCATCCTGGGGCCGCCTTTGTGGCTGCGGCTGTTCGGCCCGGCGGGTTAGGTCACACGGGCAGGCGGCCGGCGGGGATGTCGCGGAAGCGGGGGTTGGCCGCGTCGCGCCCGGAGACGATGGGGGCGATCTCCGTCCCCCAGGGTACAACGATGTCGGGGTCGTCCCAGGCCAGGCCGTACTCATCGGAGCCGTCGTAGTAATTATCGACGATGTAGAACAGGGTCACTTCGGTGAGGGCCAGGAAGCCGTGGGCCACGCCCACGGGGATGAACACCCCGCGATTGTCGGCCGCGTCGAGGTCGATGGTCTCCGTCAGCCGGTAGGCCGGGGACGCGGGGCGCAGGTCGGCCAGCCCCACCCGGATGCGGCCGCTGAGCAGGCACCAGTAATCCACCTGATTGAAATGATAATGCAGCCCGCGCAGGACGCCCGCCCGCGAGTCGGAACGGTTGGTCTGGACGCGCCCCCACGCCCGCTGGGGAAACCATTCGGTGCGGAACGTCTCGGTGAAGCGGCCGCGGTCGTCGCCGAAGGATTGGAGTTCGGTCGTCAGCACGCCGGGGATTCGTTTGGATTCGACGATCTTCATCGGTGAGATAGTGTCGTCGCGTCAGGCGCGGAAGAAGTTGCTGATGAAGAACCACATGTTGGCCGGGCGCTCGGCCAGGCGCCGCACGAAATACGGATACCAGGCCGTGCCGTAGGGCACATAGACCCGTACCCGATACCCCTCGCGAGCCAGCGCCTCCTGCAAGTCCCGACGGATGCCGTGGAGCATCTGGAACTCGAATTTGTCGGTGGGGATATGGTTCTTTTTCGTGTAGGCCTTAATTTCGTCGATCATCCGGGGATCGTGGGTGGCGAAAGCGGGAAATGCGCCGTTGGCCAGGGCCTTGGGGCTGAGCATCAGGTGGGACAGGTTGATGTAGTTGGCGTCGACGTCGATCTTTTTGGGGAAGGCGACCTCGGCCGGCTCGGCATAGGCTCCCTTGCACAGGCGCACCGACGCCCCTTCGGCCATGAGTTCCTCGATATCCTTCTCGCTGCGATAGAGATAGGACTGGATGACCACGCCGGCGTTGTTCAGCCCCAGGTCATGGCGCAGATGGCGGTAGATGGCCAGCGTCGCGTCGGTCGTGGGGTGGTCTTCCATGTCGATGCGGATGAAGTTGCCGTATTGGGCCGCCTTGCGGACGATGGCCACGATGTTGTCCTGGGCCAGTTTGGGGTCGATTTTCAGGCCCAGTTGGCTCGGCTTGACGGAGACGCCGGAGTTCAAATGGTGGCGGTCGATGTCGTCGAGCAGGCGCATGATCTCGTCGCGCGCTTGCCCGGCCTCAGCCTCGGTGGTGCAGCTCTCGCCCAGGTAGTCCATCGTCAGCAGCAGGCCGTTGTTGTTCATGGATTGACCCACGCCGACGGCCGTTTGCCGGTCCTCCCCGGCCACGAAGCGCGACGCCACTGCCCAGGCGATGCCCCAACTGCTGACGATCTGCCTGGCCCAGGTGGCCTGGGACAGGTAGACCAGCGTGTTGCGCAGCCATTTCTCGCCGTTGCGCCACAGCAGGAACCCGAAGACGGCCGTGAGAATGACCGGGATCAGGATAGATGAGCGGGAATTCGTGGAGGGTGCGGGTTTGTCCATAGCCCACATTTTACCCCTGTGTGGGCGAACTGTCATGTGACTGATGCGGTGGTTTTTCGCAGAAAAGTAGGGGCGGGTATGAACCCCGCCCCTGCAAATGGCTGAAGAGAGCGGGCCAAACGTACCTTTCCGCCCCCGTAAGGGTTATTTACAACAGTGAGTTGACCCATACTATGAACAGATTTGAGCCACGACCCAGGCTTGAATCAGGAGACAGATCGGATGAATCTACTTGCCGGGAAAAAGGCGCTAATCTTCGGCGTCGCCAACAAGAATTCCATCGCCTGGGCCATCGCCGAGGCGTTCAAGGGACAGGGCGCGGACGTCGGCCTTAGCTACGGCATCCCCCAGCTGGAGAAGCGCGTCTTCCCGCTGGCCGAGCAGATCGGCGCGACCTTTGTCGAGAAATGCGATGTGTCCTCGGACAGCGAGATTGACGCGGTGTTCGACAAGGCCGCGGCCCATTTCGGGGCCATCGACATCCTCGTCCACTCCATCGGCTACGCGCCGTCGGAAGAACTGGAAGGGCGATTCTACGACACCAGCCGCGAAGGTTTTCGGATAGCGATGGATATCAGCGTCTACAGCTTCGTGGCCCTGGCCCAGCGCGCCCACCGGATCATGCCCAACGGCGGCAGCATGATGACCATGACCTATTACGGCGCGGAGAAGGTCGTGCCCCATTACAATGTGATGGGCGTGGCCAAGGCGGCGCTGGAAGCAAGCACGCGCTATCTCGCCGCCGACCTCGGCCCGCACAACATCCGCGTCAACGCCATCTCCGCCGGGCCGATCAAGACGCTGGCCGCGTCGGGCATCGCCGGGTTCCGCAAGATGCTCGGCTATGTGGGCGAGCGCGCCCCGCTGCGACGCAACATCGACCAGACCGAGGTCGCGGGCACGGCCCTGTGGCTGTGCAGCGATCTGGGCAGCGGCGTGACGGGCGAGGTGGTCTACGTCGACGCCGGCTATCACGTCCTGGGCATGCCCGAACCGCCGGAGAATTGGGAATAGTTCGCCTTAATACTGTTCGTAAGATACCGATTATACGATCTTGACAATTCACCCTAAGTGATTAATATCCTTTGGTTAGACGAGAACTTTACGAAACAGAGCAATCGCGCTTATCCAGAGCAGTCCAGGGACCCGGCCCGTTTAAACTGCAGCAACCATCCGCAAGGACTGGTGCTAACTCCGGCAGCGAAAGCTGGAAGATAAGAGGTAAAAGTGAATCGACACCAGACGCCTCTTGACCTGCTCAGGGGGCGTTTTTTTGTTCCATCGTTCGTTCTCCGCGATAAATTTTGGAGGTTTCGAACACATGTCAACTACTTTTATGTCGTCTCCGAGTCTTTTCTTCACGTCGGAATCCGTGACGGAGGGACACCCGGACAAGATGTGCGACCAGATCAGCGATGCTGTTCTCGACGCGCTCCTGGCCAAGGACCCCAACGCTCGCGTAGCCTGCGAAACGGCGATCAAGACCGGTTTCGTCCTGCTCCTCGGCGAGATCACCACCAACGCTTTCGTCGACTTCGATAAGCTCGTCCGTCAGGTTGTGATCGATATCGGCTTTGATGACAGCAGCAAGGGTTTCGACGGCAATACCTGCGGCGTCCAGGCCGCCATTGCCGCGCAAAGCCCCGATATTGCCCAGGGCGTCAACCAGGCGCTGGAAGTGCGCAAGAACGGCGACGCCGACGCGGCCGTCGATTCGGTCGGCGCGGGCGACCAGGGCATGATGTTCGGTTTTGCCTGCAACGAAACCGACGTCTACATGCCCATGCCCATCCATCTGGCTCACCAGCTGACGCGCCGCCTGTCCGAGGTTCGTCGCGACGGGACCCTGCCCTGGGTTCGCCCCGACGGCAAGGCCCAGGTCACGGTCGAATATGCCTACGGCAAGCCGAAGAGCATCCGCACCGTCCTCATCAGCACACAGCACGCCCCCGATGTCGATTCGGCGGTCATCAAGCAAGGCATTATCGAGCATGTCATCAAGCCGGTGCTGCCCCGCGAGCTGGTCGGCGAAGGGCGCAACTTCGTCGTCAACCCAACCAAACAATCCGATTATGACACCGACGATCTGGTGATCTACGTCAACCCGACCGGTCGTTTCGTCGTGGGCGGTCCGATGGGCGACGCCGGCGTCACCGGCCGCAAGATCATCGTCGACACCTACGGCGGCATGGGCCGTCATGGCGGCGGCGCGTTCAGCGGCAAGGATCCGACGAAGGTCGACCGCAGCGCCGCCTATGCCGCGCGTTGGGTGGCCAAGAACCTCGTCGCCGCCGGGCTGGCCGAGCGCTGCGAGGTGCAGTTGGCCTATGCCATCGGCGTAGCCCATCCGTTGAGCATCAACGTCGAGACATTCGGCACCAGCGACCTGACCAGCGACCAACTGGTCGAGCTAATCAACGAGCATTTCGACCTGCGTCCGGGCGCCATCATCCGCGACCTGGATTTGCGCCGCCCGATCTATCGGCCCACGGCCGCCTATGGCCATTTCGGCCGCCACGACATCGAAGCGCCCTGGGAGAACACCGACCGGGCCGACGTGCTGCGCGCCGCGGCCGAGGCCTATCAGCCCGTCGCCGCCTAACGGCCGTCGCTCAATGCCGCCTGGATTTTTTGCGGCCCGTCGAGTAAAATAAGCTATGTTGAGACCCACCCGCCACCGGCGGGTGGGTTTTCATTGCGCATGCGCGCCTTGACGCGGCCTGGCGGCTGCGTTAAAATTCCAACCTTGCATACTTCGCTTGCATGATGGTGATTGAGTGTTTGAGTCTCTTGGTTCGCGATTACAGTCCGTCTTCGACAACCTTCAAAGACGCGGCAAACTGACGGAAGAAGATGTAGACCTCGCCATGCGCGAGGTTCGTCTCGCCTTGCTGGAGGCTGACGTCAACTTCAAGGTCGTCAAGGAGTTTGTCGGCCGTGTTCGCGAGCGGGCCGTGGGCCAGGAGGTCATGCGCAGCCTGACCCCCGGCCAGCAGGTGGTCAAGATCGTCAACGAGGAGCTGATCCGGACGCTGGGCGAGCCGGGTCGCCTCAATCTGGGCGCGCAATCACCGGCGGTCATCATGCTGGTGGGGTTGCAGGGCGCGGGCAAGACGACCATGGCCGGCAAGTTGGCGCTCCATCTGCGCAAGCAAGGACGGCGGCCGCTGCTGGTAGCCGCCGACGTCTATCGCCCCGCGGCCATCAATCAGCTGGAGACATTGGGCAAGCAGCTGGATATCCCCGTCTATAGCGAGGGCACCCAGGCTAACCCGGTTAACGTGGCCGCCAACGGCGTCAAGCAAGCCGTGGCCACCGGCGCGACGACCGTGATCATCGACACCGCCGGCCGCCTTAACATCGACGAGATGATGATGGGCGAGATCAAGGGCATCAAGGCCCGCGTCCAGCCCATCGAGACCTTGCTGGTGGCCGACGCCATGACCGGCCAGGAAGCCGTCCGGGTGGCCACCGACTTCCATCAGGCGGTCACGCTGACCGGTCTGATCATGACCAAGATCGACGGCGACGCGCGCGGCGGCGCGGCCATCTCCATGCGCGAAGTCACCGGCGTGCCCATCAAGTTCCTCGGCACGGGCGAGAAGCTCAACGCCATCGAGGTGTTCCATCCCGACCGACTGGCCGGGCGCATCCTCGGCATGGGCGACATCATGACGCTCATCGAGCAAGCCCAGACCGAGATGGACATGGAAGAGGCCCAGCGCGCGAGCGAGCGCCTCGTCGCCGGCGAGTTTGACCTCGATGACTTCCTCAAGCAGCTGCAGCAGATCAGGAAAATGGGTCCGCTGGGCAAGCTGCTGGAGATGGTGCCGGGCATGAACAAGCTGGCCGGCGATATGGACATGAGTTCGGCCGAGAAGGACATCAAGAGCATCGAGGCCATGATCCAGTCCATGACGGCCGAGGAGCGGCACAACCCGCGCATCCTGAAGGCCAGCCGCAAGCGGCGCGTGGCCCTCGGCTCCGGCACCACGGTGCAAGCCGTCAACGTGCTGCTGAAGCAACATCGCGAGATGCAGGATTTAATGAAGCAACTCAAGAAGGGCGGGCGGGGCAAAAACGCGCTCGCGTCCCTTCTTGGTGGGCGAATGTAATCAATTGGAATTATTATATTTGAAGGCAACCCTTCAATAGATAGATGGAGAGACAAACCAGGACATGCTAAGAATTCGTTTGAGTCGAACCGGAAAGATCCGCCAGCCCAGCTATCGCGTCGTCGTGGCTGAGAAAGAAGACAAGCGCGACGGACGCATCGTGGAGAATATCGGCCATTACAACCCGCTGCCCAACCCGGCGGAGTACAAGATCAAGGAAGACCGCGCCCTCTATTGGCTCAGCGTCGGCGCGCAGCCGACCGATGCCGTGCGCGTCCTGCTGGAGAAGCAGGGCACAATGGGTCGCCTGACTCGTCTGCATGCCGGGGAATCCCTGGATGCGCTTGTCACCGAGTACACGGGCGTCGCGCCGGCGGCCGCCAAGGTCGCTGAGGTCAAGGTCGAGGCGGAGTCCGTGGTCGACAAGGCCAAAGATGTCGTCGAGACCGTGGTTGACAAGGCCGAGGAAGTCGCCGACAAGGCTGAAGACGTCGCCGAAGCGGCCGTTGACAAGGTTCAGGAAGCCGCCGAAGCCGTGGCCGACAAGGCCGAGGCCGTGGTCGAGAAGGTTGAGGACGCTGCCGAAGCTATAGCCGACAAGGTCGAGGACGCCGCCGAGGCTGCGGCCGACAAGGTCGAGGAAGCCGTTGAGGCCGCCACCGACGGCGCCGGCGAGGGAGCCTAAACCCTCATGAAAGACCTCGTCACCTTCATCGTCGAGTCGCTGGTTGATAACCCCGAAGAGGTCGTGGTGACCGAGGTTCGCGACCGGGCGACGACGGTGATCGAGTTGGCCGTGGCCGCGCCGGACATGGGGCGCATCATCGGCAAAAGCGGCCGGGTCATCGACTCGGTCCGCACGCTGATGCAGGTGCGCGCCGCCAAGGAAGGCCGCCGCTTCGAGCTGGATCTGCTGGAGGCGGATGAGCTGCGCTGAGGATGAGCCGTTGACCGAAGGCCACCCGCCGCCCGCAAACGAACCGGGGCGACCCCCCGCCGGAGGCTCAGTAGATCGTTCTGCCGAGCCTCGTTTTTTGGCGGTCGGCCGCGTCTCCCGGCCGCATGGCGTGCGCGGCGAGGTTCGCGTGGAGTTGCTGACCGACACGCCGGAACGCTTCGGCTGGCTGGAGGCGATCTACGTCGGCGAGAAGAACCCGCGCCGGGTGGCTGTCGAGGGCTATCGCCTGCATCAGGACGTCGTGCTGCTGAAGCTGGCCGGCTACCCGACGCGCGACGAAGCCGAGCTGCTGCGCGGCGAACTGCTCCAGGTGCCCGAAGCCGAGGCCGTGCCGCTGGAGGAGGGCGAATACTTCCTCTTCCAGCTTGAGGGTCTCGAGGTCGTCACCGTCGCCGGCACGCGCGTCGGCCGTCTGGTGGAGGTGCTGGAGACCGGGGCCAACAATGTCTTCGTGGTCGAAGGCCCGTCCGGCCAACATTTGCTGCCCGACATACCCGACGTCATCGTGGCGGTCGACATCGAGGGCGGCCGCGTCGTCATTCAACCGATGCCGGGGTTGATCGACGGCCTGGACGAATAACCCGCCGACCGAGGGCTGCCAACCAATTATCCGCCTGCGGCCTGCGCCACAGGAACGGGATTAGCGATGTCTGAGCTACAATACTGGCTGGGATTCAATTACGTCAGCGGCATAGGGCCGGCCACGGTGCAGGCCTTGCTGGGCGCGTTTGGATCGCTGGAGAAAGCCTGGGGAGCCTCGGACAACGACTTGCAGCGCCTCGGTCTGGAGCAACGGGCCATCCAAAGCCTCAATGACGTTCGCGGCAGCTTCGATCTGGACGGGTATGCCCAACGGGTGGAGAAGGCCGGCGTCACCGTATTAACGTGGCAAGACGCGGGCTACCCCGACCTGCTGCGCGAGATTCCGGCCGCGCCGCCGCTGATCTTCGTGCGCGGCGGTTTGGAGCCGGTCGATCGCTGGGCCGTGGCCGTCGTCGGCACGCGCCGCCTGAGCGCCTACGGCCGGCAGGTCACGCGCGATCTGGTGGCCGGGCTGGCCCGCAACGGGATCACCATTGTCAGCGGCCTGGCCCGCGGCATCGACGCCGTGGCTCACCGCACCGCGCTCGAGGAAGGCGGCCGAACCATCGCCGTCCTGGCTTGTGGCATCGACAAGGTCTACCCGCCGGAGCATCGCGAGCTGGCGCATGAGATCGCCGACGGCCGCGGGGCCATCGTCAGCGATTATCCCTTCGGCGCCGATCCGGACAGCAATCATTTCCCGGCGCGCAACCGCATCATCAGCGGCCTGTCGCTGGGCGTGCTGGTGATCGAGGCCGGGGAGAAGAGCGGCGCGCTCATCACGTCGCGCTTCGCGCTGGAGCAGAACCGCGAGGTCTTCGCCGTCCCCGGCAATATCAACAGCCCGGTCAGCGTGGGCACCAACCGGCTGATTCAGCAGAGCGGCAAGCTGGTCATGCGCGTTGAGGACATCCTCGAGGAGCTGAACCTGAAGATGGTGGCCGAACAAGCCATCGCCCAGGTGGTGCTGCCGGAGACGGCCGAGGAAGCGGCGCTGATCGCCCAGCTGTCGTCCCAGCCGGTGCATGTCGATGATTTGCGGCGGCTGACCGGCTTGCCCAGTAGCCTCATCAGCAGCACCCTGACGATCATGGAGCTGAAGGGCATGGTGCAGCAGGTCGGCGGGATGAATTACGTACGATTGCGCGAGGCAGGCCCGGCGTATGAAACGGAGCAACCGGAGGAGTAGCGTATCAGGATGCGCATAGTTATATTTGCGGGCGGGTCGGGGCGGCGCTTGTGGCCGATCAGCCGCCAATCATCGCCCAAACAATTCGAGCCGATCGTCGGCGAGGCGTCCACCTTGCAGTTGGCGGCCGGTCGCGTGGCCCCGCTCTACGGGCACGAGAATATCTACGTCGCCACCAACGAGCGCTATGGGGAGATCGTCAGCCGTCAGTTGCCCGATCTGCCGCCGGGCAATATCATCTTCGAACCGGCTCGCCGCGACCTCGGCCCGGCCGTGGGGCTGGCCATGGCCCATCTGGCGCGCGGCAACGAGGATGAGCCGGTGGCCATCCTGTGGTCGGATAACTACATCGAGAACGTCCCGGCGTTCACCGGGCTGTTGGCGGTGGCCGAGCGGCTCATCAACGACTCCCGGGCCGAGATCATTTTCATGGGCGAGACGCCGCGCTTCCCCAACGAGAATCTGGGCTGGATCGGCATCGGACCGCAGGCGGGGAGCGTGGGCGATACGCCCTATTACGACTTCGAGTCGCTGACCTATCGGCCGCCGCTGGAGCTCTGCCGCCGGATTTTCGAGCAGGGGACGCACGTCTGGAACACCGGCTTTTTCGTGACCACCCCCGCCTACGTGCGCCGGGTCTACCGGCGGTTTTCGCCCGACATGTGGCGGCAGCTGGCCGAGGTGGAGCGGGCGATCGGCACGCCGGACTATGAGGCCACTCTGGCGCGGGTCTATCCCGGGATGGAGGCCGTCAGCTTCGACGACGCCATCCTGACCCATCTCGACCCGCGGGACGCTCTTGTCCTGCACAGCGAGATGGGCTGGAGCGATCCGGGCACGCTGTACGCCCTGAAAGAGGCCATCAATCCCGACCCGGGCAGCAATGTGACGAAAGGAAAGGTCATCGACACCGCGTCTGAGGATAGCTTGATTTATAATTATGAACCGGGGAAACTTGTCGTCGCCATTGGGCTGGAGGGGATGATCGTCGTCAATACCGATAACGCCATCCTCGTCGTCCACAAGGACAAGATTCCGCTGGTCAAGAAAGTCATTGATGATCTGCAGGATACCGATCTGGAATCCTACAGTTAGTACATTGTTCCGTCGATAGCCGAGTGTTGTTGCAGGTGAACAAATTAATAAGTGGCAGGGGCGAGGCAGCGGTGAAGTCATCACCGTTTTGCAGAACCCCCTCATTCGCCGCTGCCGCGCCCTCTTCGCAGAAGGGTCAGGCAACCGGGAATGGAGATCGCGCGTATCCTTGCAGGTAGTTGCCCGGTTGCCTGACCCCTACGGCACTTGATTAATTTGTAAAAATGCAATAAGACTTGCCCGGCTGTGCGATACTTGGATATTTTGGTAACAATGTAATCAGGTTGGCAGATTTACTGAATGGAAAATGAAGCAATCACAGGCTATTGCCTGAAATGCAAGGAAAAGCGGCCGATGCAGGACCCGATGCCGGAATGGGCCGCCAACGGCTCGCCCGGCACGCGCGGGAAATGCCCCGTTTGCGGCGGGACCATCTACAAGCAGGGACGCACCCCGGCCCATGAGCATCTGCCCAAGCCGGAGCCGGCCCCCCGCGCCGCCAAAAAGGCCGCGCCGAAGACGGCCAAGACCGCCAAGACTACCAAGGGCGGCAAGAAGACCAAAGCCGCCGGCGGCGCGACGAGCGCCAAACGGGCCGGCGGCCGCGGCGAGAAGCTGGTCGTCGTCGAGTCACCGGCCAAGGCGCGGACGATCGGCCGCTATCTGGGCAAGGGCTACATCGTCAAGCCCAGCCTGGGCCACGTGCGCGACCTGCTCAAGTCGCGCCTCAGCGTCGATGTCGAGCACGATTTCGCGCCGGAGTACCGCGTGCCCAACGAGAAGCGGCCGCTGGTGAAGGAGCTGCGGGAGATCGCCGCCCACTCCAGCGAGATATTTCTGGCCACTGACCCCGACCGCGAGGGAGAGGCCATCGCCTGGCACGTCATGGAAGCGGCCGACATGGACCCCCAGCGGACGAAGCGCGTCGTCTTCCAGGAGATCACCCAGCCGGCCATCCGCGCCGCCTTTGAGCACCCGCGCGACATCGACATGGATCGGGTGGAGGCCCAGCAGGCTCGCCGCGTCCTCGATCGGCTGGTCGGCTACCAGCTCAGCCCGCTGCTGTGGCGCAAGGTGCAGGGCCGTCTGTCGGCCGGGCGCGTGCAGTCGGTCGCCGTTCGCCTCGTCGTCGAGCGCGAGCGCGAGATCGAGAGCTTCGACTCGGTCGAATACTGGACCATCGACGCCGAATTGAGCCAGACGAAGTTTCGCCTCAGCCCCGGCGGCAACGGAACCAGACGGCCGTTTTTCATCGGCCACCTGCATCGCCTTGAGGGCGAGGACCCGGCGCTGGGCAGCGAGGAAGCCGCGCGGCCCCATGTCGAGGCGTTGCAGAAGGCCCATTGGGAAGTCGGCGACGTGGCGCTGGGCACCCGAACGCGCCGACCCCCGGCCCCGTTCACGACCAGCACCCTGCAGCAGGACGCCTCGCGGCGGCTGGGCATGGGTACGACCAAGACCATGCGCATCGCCCAGGAGCTTTACGAGGGCGTCAACGTCGGCGAGGGCGACACCGGCCTCATCACCTACATGCGTACCGACAGCGTGACCGTCTCGGCCATCGCCCAGGAGGAGGCGCGCGACTTCATTCGCGCCACCTTCGGCGAGGAGTACATGCCCGACAAGCCCCCGGTCTACAAGACCCGCTCCAAAACGGCGCAGGAAGCCCACGAGGCCATCCGGCCGACCGGCATCGAGCGCACGCCCGCGTCGCTGAAGGCTCACCTGTCCAAGGACCAGTTTCGCCTGTACAAGCTGATCTGGGAGCGGTTCATGGCCAGCCAGATGGCTCCGGCTCTGTACGACACGGTGTCGGCCGACATCTGGGCCGGGCCGGCCGGCGTGCCCGCCACGCAGCGGCCGTATCTCTTCCGCGCGTCCGGCTCCACGCTGACGTTCCGGGGCTTCCTGGCCGTCTATGGCGCGGACGACCCCGGCGATGAGAACGGCGACGACCCCGACGCGCCGCAGATCCCGTCCGACTTGCAAACCGGCGAGCCGATCGACTTGCTGAAGCTGCTGCCCGACCAGCATTTCACCCAGCCGCCGCCGCGTTATTCCGAGGCGTCGCTGGTGAAGGCGCTGGAGGAGCACAACATCGGTCGCCCGTCCACCTACGCCTCGATCATCTCCACCATCCAGAATCGCGGCTATGTGGAGCAGGAGCAAAAACGGCTGCGGCCGACGGAGATCGGCCGGGTCGTCACCGACATGCTGGTGGAGTATTTCCCCGACGTGTTGTCGGTGGACTTCACGGCGCGGATGGAAGACGAGCTGGACGAGATCGCCGAGGGCAAGCCGTGGGTGCCGGTCATCGACGAGTTCTATCAGCAGTTCTCCAGGTCGCTGGCGGTGGCCGACGAGGCCCTGCCCAAGCTGGACCTTAAGCGCGAGCCGGAATACGTCGGCCGCGACTGCCCCCTCAGCGGCCACCCGCTGGTCTATCGGCAGGGTCGCTTCGGCCGGTTCATCGGCTGCAGCAACTTCCCCCAATGCCGCTATACGGAGCAGATCCTGGTCAAGGTAGGCGTCACCTGCCCCAAATGCGGCGGCGATCTGATCGAGAAACGCACCAAGCGCGGCCGCGTGTTCTACGGCTGCAGCAACTACCCGGAGTGCGACTGGACCAGCTGGAAGCGGCCGCTGCCCCAGCCATGCCCCGTATGCAATGGCGTCCTGGTTCAGGAGAACAAGACTACGGCCAAGTGCACGGTCTGCGAGAACACGTTCCCGCTGGCCGAGCCGGAAGCCGTCGCCGAAGCCGCCTCCTAATCTTCCCCTCATCTTTTTGCCGGGATCGGCGTGAAATCCGCGTTACTTTTTTACTGTAACGCGGATTTTAATTTTCAGCCTCTACTATGGGCGCAGTACGGAAATTTGACCTGCTGCGCCACCGAAAAACCTGCCGCGTTCGGGGTACCTTGGGAATCGGATAGCCCCGCCCGCCGGCAGCCGTACTCAATCGATTTGTGGAGAAATCTATGCGAGTGCATGCGACAAGGCATTTTGCCCTGGTTGTGTTACTGCTGTGCGCCGCCGCCGTCATTGCCAGACAGTGGGAGCGGGTGACGGCCGCATCGCAAGGGGAACAGACTGTACAGATTTATCTGCCGTTCGTTCCCGTGCAGGAAACACCGCCGGAAGACCTGGTGATCGACCATCTGGGCCTGTATCAGTCGGTGCAGGACCAATCCAATGGCGTCACCCTTGTCGCTCGCAAGCCGGCCATGTTGCGCGTCCACGCCCGTTCGGTCCGGTCGGTCGGCAACCCGTCACAAGCCGCCGTCACAGTTCAGGCCTGGCGCGACGGCCAACCGCTGGGCACGCTCACTATCGGCCCCCAAACGGTTTCTCTCCGGCCATCGGCCGATGACCTCGGCTCGACTTTCAACGTCGATTTACCCCTTGAATGGCTACAGGGCTCGACGACCCTGCAGGTGGCCATCGACCGCGAAGGCGTGGTCCCGGAGTGGAGCGAGACTAACAACACCATGACCGCCGACTTCAGCTTTCGTGAGGTGCCGGCGCTGGAGTTGACCATCGTGCCCATCACCTATATCGACACGGTGACGGGCAGGACCTTCACCGAATCCGCCCACGACCCCATCAGCGGCTGGCTGCTGTCGGTCTTTCCGCTCAACCGGATCGACGTCACCCTGCGCGCGCCGTATACCTTCCGGGGC
The DNA here is from genome assembly GCA_964654505.1 of uncultured Ardenticatenaceae bacterium. Classification (GTDB taxonomy): domain Bacteria; phylum Chloroflexota; class Anaerolineae; order Promineifilales; family Promineifilaceae; genus Promineifilum. Next base: position 30,374 of record CAZZJN010000009.1, read on the forward strand.
GATCTGCGGCGCGGCGATGAATGGACCCGGTTGCTCGGCGAGTTGACCACGATCTGGGCCGCCGAAGCCGGGCCGGGATCGTCTCGCCTCTACTTCGGCCTCGTTCCCAACAGCGCCCCCGGCGGCGGTAACTGGTTCACCGGCGGCGTATCCGGGTTGGGCTGGGTCGGCCAGCGCGTCTCCGTGGGCCTCGATGTGGGCGCGGAGACCGGCAAGGCGGCGGCGCACGAGATCGGCCATAACCTTGGCCGTCAGCACGCCCCCTGCGGCAATCCCAATAACGTAGACCCGAACTTCCCCTATCCGAACGCTTCGATCGGGGTGATCGGCGTCGATACCGGCGATGACACCCTCCTGAACCCCAGCGTGACCCACGACGTCATGAGCTACTGCGGCCCTGAGTGGGTCTCCGACTATACCTACGAGGGACTGTTCCGCGACCAGGCGCTGCGTGCCGGGCGGGCAGGGGCGGACAAGGGTGAGGGGTGGCTGCTGAGCGCCATGATCGACGGCGACGCGGTGACGGCGCTGCCCATCCAGCGGATCGACCGGCCGTTCATGCCCGTCGAGACCGATGCGGCCTATCGGGTTCAACTGCTCGATGGCCACGGCAATGTCATCGGTTCCTATCCGGCCGAGTTGTATCAGGCTGACGAAGAAGGGGCCTCGGCGCGGATGCTCATGGCTCACGTGCCGGGTAACGGTATCGACGGATCAGGCCAGGCGACGCTGCGCTACCTTGGTCCCGACGGGCAAATCGTCGCCGAGCAGAGCGTGGTCGAATCGGCCGAGCAATAGGGAGAGCGTTAGGCCGTCGCGACGACTAGTCGGTCAGCACGCCAAACGCGGCCAGTTCGGCGGCGAGGTCGATCGACGGCGTGAAGCGGATGGCGTTCATGCCCACGGCCTGCGCGCCGGCGATATTGGCCGGGGAGTCGTCGATGAAGATGGTCTCTTCGGGGCGACGGCCGAGGCGCGCCAGCGTCGTCTCGTAGATGGCCGCGTCCGGCTTCAGCACCCCCTCATAGGCCGACCCCACGATGAGGTCGAACTCCGGCGCGATCCCCAGGTTCTCCAGCGAGTCCAGCAGGGCGTCGGTGGCGTTGCTGATGATGGCCATCTGGTAGCGATTGCTGAGCCGCCGGATGAGGGCCATGAGGTCGTCATCGACCGCGTCGCCGCCCCAGAAATCCTGCTGAAAGGTCTCGAACTGGTCGCCCAGATTCAGCCGCTCGCGCACCCAGGCCCACATCTCGCCGGTCGTGATCTCGCCGAGTTGGGCGCGCGTGCCCGTCTCGCCGCCCAGCACAAGGCCCTCCAGACTGCCCTGCGGCAGGTCCAGGCGCTCCTCCCACAGCCGCCGGCCGGAATGGTCGAAGGTGCGGATGAGCACGCCGCCGACGTCAAAGATGATGGCTTCGATCATTGGTTTACTACTATCGGGGGTCATGGGGCAGAGCTCCGGGCAGTTTATTCGTCGAGCAGCACGACCGGCTCCTGATAGACGCGCAACCGGCTGCGGGACAGTTTGGCCGACAGGAAATCATCGAACCAGGCCCGTTTTTCGGCCAGCGGCTCGTCCAGCTTCAGACGCGCCAGGTCGGCGTTCAGGCGCAGGATACGGCCGGGGATGACGAAGCGCGTCAAACCGGCGGGCAACAAATCGCCCGCGGCGGCGGCGTCGAACACCTCTTCGGGGGCGAACTGGGGGAAGATGGCCACGGCCACCAGATGGGGGAATTGGGCCAGCAGCCGGTCGATGTCGGTCAGCAGCGTCCGCTCGACGGTTCCCCATTCGTTGTAGGCGTCGACGATGCCGTTCATCACCTTCAGCTTGGCCGCCCCCGGCAATACCTCGGCCAGCAGCAGCTCGCCCTCGCGCCCGGCGAAGTAGCACAGGGAGTCGGGGCGCTTGAGGGCGTCCTGGGCTTCCTCGGGCGACAGCGGACTCAGGCGCAAGCCCTCGATTTGGCGCAGGCGGGCGGCCAGTTCGCCGAAGGTTTGGCCCGCGCCCGGTTTGTCCTCGGCCGAAATGGCGTGATACCAGGTGTGGAGCTGGAACCCGGCCTGGTCCTTGTCGACGACCTGCACGATGGCGTAAGGATAGTGGAGATTCTTGAGGGAGCTGTAGCGCGTCGCGCCGTCGAGGATGACGTAGCGCTCCTTCCAGTAGGTCGTGATGGGCGGATTCACCAGGCGGCCGTCGTCTTCCAGCCGCTCCATCAGCCGCGACACCCGCTTCATGTCGATATGCTCGTGGGGCACGACCAGATCGATGGGCACGATCTTCAGGTCGAGCGTCTCGCTGGCGCGGCGGGCGGACAGTTCCCTGGCGACCTGCCGGGCGATGTGGAGCGAGGCGTCGGACAGCTGCTCGCCCAGTACGGCGGTGACATGGGGGGAGACGATCACTTTGGGGTTGGTGCGAAGGGCCAGCGATTCGGCCGAGGGATGGGCGACGACCGGCGGCAGGACCGACAGGGCCGCCCCGGCCAGCCGCCCGGATTCCAGCGCCTCCAGCAGCGCGGCCTCGTCGATCAGGTCGGTGTGACCCATGTTGACCACCATCGCCGTGGGCGGCAGCAGGCGCAGCTCGTCGGCGCCGATGATCGCTTCCGTCTCCTCGCTGAAGGGCACATGGAGGCTGACATAGTCGGATTCGCGCAGCAGGTCGACCAGATCGACCGCCTCGATGGCCGGGTCGAGAGCCAGTTCGGCCGTCAGGCGGGGCTGGTTGACCAGCACGCGCATGTCGAAGGCGGCGGCGCGTTGGGCCACGAGGCGACCGCTCAGCCCGAAGCCGATCAATCCCAGCGTCTTGCCCGCCAGTCGCCCGTTGGAGAAGCGGTCGGACAGGGCCAGCAGCCGGCCGACGGTGTGTTCGGCGATGGCCACCGCCCGGCTGTCGGGCGCGGAACATATCTGGATGCCCAGCGCGCGGGCCATGCTGACATCGATGTTGTCCACGCGACTGTCCAGCGAGCCGATGGCCTTCAGATTGTAGCCGTACTTGATCACGTGGGCGTTGATTCGCTGCTCCGCGTTGATGATCAGGGCGTGGTAGTCGCCGATGGCCGCGGTCAGTTCCTCCTCGTCGGGGTCGTCCAGGATGGTCACCTCGCCGGCCGAGCGCAGGACGTCCATCGCCTCGTCGGGGATCGGCGTGCAGACCAGGATGCGCGAGACCCGGCCACTTTTCTTCGTGGCCTGTTTGACCGGTTGCGCCGGGGCGGCGACGGCCGTTTTCTGCCCGGTCGCCTGGAGGAGCGAGGCTACCGCGCCCATGTCGATGTTGCCGCCGCTGAGCAGCACGCCCACTCGCGCCCCCGGCGGCAGCGGGTAGCCGGCCGACAGGAAGGCCGCCGGGGCCACGGCCGCGCTGGGTTCGACGACGATCTTCAGCCATGTCCAGATCAGTTCCAGCGTCTCCAGGATGTCGGCCTCGCTGACGGCAGTCATGTCTTCGACGTAACGCTGCATGATCTCCAGGTTGCGGCGGCCGATGGCGCGGGTGCGCAGGCCGTCGGCGATGGTTTGCGGCACGGCGTCGAGCTTGACGACATGCCCCTCGCGCCACGAACGCCCCGCGTCCCGTCCCAATTCCGGCTCCACGCCCACCACGCGGCAGTCGGGCGACCGCAGTTGGGCGGCCAGGGCGCTGCCGCTGATCAGTCCGCCGCCGCCGACGGGCACGAACAGGTAATCCAGTTGGCCCACCTCGTCGAACAGTTCCAGCGCGGCCGTGCCCTGTCCGGCGATGATGTCGTCGTTGTCGAAGGGGTGGATGAGCGTGTAGCCGTGCTCGTGGATGAGTTGGGCCGTGACTTCCTCGCGGATGAGGGCGTCGCAGGGCACGATCCGCGCCCCATAGCCCTCGGTGGCGGCCCGTTTGCTGGGCGGGGCGTCTTCGGGCATCACCACCACGGCCCTGACCCCCAGCAGCTTTGCCGCCAGGGCCAGCCCCTGGGCGTGGTTGCCGCTGGAATGGGTGATGACCCCCACGGCGCGCTCCGCCTCGCTCAGTCGGCTGATAGCGTTGTAGGCGCCGCGAAACTTGAACGCGCCCACGCGCTGGAAATTCTCACATTTGAAGTAGATGCGACAGCCCGTTCGTTCGTCGAGTGTGCGGGAAGACAAAACCGGGGTGTGGTGGGCATGGCCGGCGATGCGCTCGGCGGCGGCAAGAACTGCTTCTGGAGCGATCATCAATATTCCTTTGAAGAGACCGTTACGACGCTTTATTCCATAGTTCTGACCATCTCGATCCGGCGGAAGGTCTCGAAATAACCCGCTTGCCGGTAGCCATCCCAACGCTTGTCGTCGGGGATGTTCTCGATGATGGCGTCCTGCGAGGCGTGCAGATGATGCATCAGGTCGAGCAGATTGGCGGTTGTCGTCGCCGGATCGCCGCAGATGACTTCGACGCAGATCCGCTTGAGCTGAAGGGCGGTCGCCTGAAAGGAAACCCATCCCTGCGCGCCATCCTGGTATTCTACCAGCAAGCCGGACAAATGGGGAAATTCATGCGGCGATCCGTTCAGATTGACTTCGGCCGGGGGCGCCGGTCGTCGCACGTTGCACATCGTCTCGAAGGCGATGAGCCAATTCATGCGTTCCTGCCGGCGGCGATGCAACTCGATGACGTCGTCATGCTCCAGATATTCAATTTGACGAGCGTCGAGGGCCATGGCCTTGTTGCGCGCGGGGCCGGGGGCGCGCCGGGCGACGATCAGCTCGCGCGTTTCCTTGAACCCAAACTGCCGGAACAATGTATGGGCCGGGACGTTGTTCTTGATGACCTCCAGCCAGACGGCGGGCAAGCCGGCGAGATCGGATTCCTCGATCAGCCCGGCCAACAGCGCGGTGCCGGTCTTTTGTCGCCGCCCCTCGGGCAGCACGCCCATGCGGGTGATCCAGCTCATGCCCGACCGCACGCCCAGCATCCCCAGACCGACAATGATATCGTTCTCCATCGCCACCTTCGACCGCGACAGATCGACGTCATACAGGTCGATATACTCCTGCATGCGGCTGGGATTCATCGGCATTGGGATGAGGTAGTCCGTGCGGGTGCGATTGTAGGCGTCGGTCAGTTCCTCGACGCTGAAATCACTGGCGGGCAAGAGATCCATGGTATGGGTTGGTGAATAGTCCTGGGAAATCATTTTGCGTCCGGGCTGAGAAAGGACTCCACCAGACCGGCGAACTCGCCGACATTGATGGGTTTGGTGATGCAGCCGTCGCAGCCGTAGCGCTCGGCCATCTCGGCGGCGATATCTTGCGGCCAGGCGGTCAGGGCGACGATGGGAACCCCGGCCAACTGCGGCGCGTTCCTCAGGATGGCGACCAGCGTCTGGCCGTCCATATCGGGCAACCCCATGTCCAGCAAAATGAGGTCCGGCGTCTCTTCCAGGGCGGCGTCGACGCCCGACTGGCCGTCGATGGCGTTCAGCAGCCGGTAGCCGTGCGGCTCAAGCACTCGCTCGACCAGACGCCGATTGGCGTAATTGTCTTCGATCTGCAGAATAGTCTTCATGGTGATAGCAGGTAGTGTCATTTTTCCGGACCGTGGCCGTTGCTATTGGGCCGGCGGCGGAATGGGCAGGTCGGCTTCGGCCGTGTCCCGCCATTTGCGTCCTTCTTCACTAAGCATGATAGGGATCCCGTCCTTGATGGGATACTTCATGCCTGAATCGTCGCAAACAAGCCAATAGTTGCCGACCAGCCGGAGCCGTCCGGGGTCCTCGGCCCCCTTGTTTTCGTGGAGGGCGACCGGGCAGCGCAGCAGTTCGACCAGCATCGGATTGACGGGCGGGGCAGGGTTATTTACGTTCATAGCGTTCACAAGAAAGCTCAGGCCCAAATCGGGCAACTGTGTACGATAATTCAGGCCGGTATCGACTGGTTTCTTGCTTCTCCCAGTTTGACGGACGGGGAGTTACCGGCATGATAACAGAGCGCGCCCACAGGCGTCAACGATTAATCGGTCGAATATGAGTATATCCACGTTTATTTTTACATTACCCAGGGAGATTGACCGGCGTCAGATACTCTCCGGCCAGACGGCCGACAGGATCGCCGGCAGGACGACTCCCGACGGCCCGCGAAAGGCGTGGGCCATCCAGGGGGTGAGGGGCGTGTCCTCCGGGTTGATCTCCACCGCCAGCCCCCCGGCCTCGATCGCCTCCATCGGCAGCGAGGCGGCGGGATAGACGATGCCCGACGTGCCCACGGTGAGGAACACGTCGGCCGCGCGCGAGGCCTCGATGGCGCGATGCAAGGCCAGTGGCGGCAGCGCCTCACCGAACCAGACGACATCGGGCCGCAGGTAGCCGCCGCATTGGGGGCAGCGCGGCGGCCGCTCGTCCGTCTCCGGCCATCGCTCCACCAGCCGGTCCTCGTCCAGGCATTTGGTGCGCGACAGATTGCCGTGCAGCTCGATGACACGGGTGCTGCCGGCCAGCTGGTGCAGGCTGTCGATATTTTGGGTGATGACGGTCAGGCGGGGGACGAACCGCTCCATGCTTGCCAGCGCCAGGTGGCCGGGATTGGGCGCGACCCCGGCGACGAGTTCTCGCCGCCAGGCGTACCAGTCCCACACCAGCTGGGGGTTGCGCCGGAACGCCTCGGGCGTGGCCAGCTCCTGCGGGTCGTATTTGGCCCACAGGCCGGTTTGCGCGTCGCGGAAGGTCGGCACGCCGCTCTCGGCCGAGATGCCCGCCCCGCTGAGGACGACGACGTGTTGGGCCTCGCGCATGCGTCGGATGAACTCATCGGGCAGGTCGTCGGTCGTGAAGCTCATGGCTGTTTGCCCTCCTCGTCGACCAGCAGGAAGTTGTCGATGAGGCGCGTCTGGCCGAAGAACACGGCCATGGACAGCAGGACGCCGCCGCCGGGCGGGATGTCGCCCTCATATTCGACCAGCGTCGTCGGGTCGGCCGCGCTGACGTAATCGACCCGCGCCAGCGGCTCGGCCGCCAGCGTGGCCATCATGGCCGAGCGCAAGGCTGCCCCGTCACGCTCGCCTTCGTTCCAAAGCGCCTCGGCCGCCCGCAGCGCCCGATTGAGGGCCGTGGCTGCCGGGCGCTGTTCGGCGTCCAGATACTTGTTGCGCGAGCTTAGAGCCAGGCCGTCCGGCTCGCGCACCGTCGGGCCGATGATGATCTCCAGCGGGAAGTTCAAATCGCGGACCATCTGCCGGATGACGGCCGCCTGTTGGGCGTCTTTCTGGCCGAAGTAGGCCCGCGTGGGCTGGATGATGTTGAACAGCTTGGCCACCACGGTGGTCACGCCCGCGAAGTGGCCCGCCCGTCGCGCCCCCTCCAGCGTTTGGGTGAGCCGGGTGACGTCGACCACCGTCTGGAAGTCGGCGGGGTAGATCGTTGCATCGTCGGGCACGAAGACGAGATCGACCCCCTCGGCGTGCAGCAGGGCCAGGTCACGCTCCAGGTCGCGCGGGTAGCGGCTGAGGTCTTCCGACGGGCCGAACTGTTTGGGGTTGACGAAGATCGTGGCCGCCGTGCGGTCGTTGTCGGCTTTGGCGCGCCGGACGAGCGACAGATGGCCCTCGTGGAGGTAGCCCATCGTCGCCACCAGCCCCACGCTTTGGGCGCCGTAGCCGCCGCGCACCGCCCGTATGCCTTCGATGCTGTGGATGATTTTCATGAGATTAGTGAGTTGATTCCTTGCTCATCAGGCGCAGCAGCCCGGTCACGTCGCCCGCCGTGGCCAGAGGCGGGTCGCCGCTCTGGGTCCGGCGCACCAGACGGCACAGCCGAATGTTGACGGGTGTCGGCACGCCCAGCTCGCGGCCGACGCGGGCCACCGCGCCGCAAATGGCCTCGACCTCGGTTGGCGCGCCACGCAGGACGTCCTGCAGCATGGATGAGCGATTGGCGGCCGTCGCCCGGGCCACGGCGATGGCGCGTTCGGCCGCGTCGTCGTAGGGCAGGGCGATCCCTTGCGCGGCGGCCACGGCGGCCACCTCTCGCGCCGCCTCGGACATGAGCGCCACCAGCGGCTCGTGCTCCAGCAGGAAGCCGTTGGGCACGCGCAGCAGGGCCGTCAGGGGGTTGATGGCGGCGTTGACCGCCAGCTTGCCCCACACCAGCCCGTCGATATCGTCGACCAGCTGCGTGGCGAAACCGGCGTGGTTGAACAGCTCGACCAGTTCCGGCAGTCGCGCCTGTTGCGTCTCGCCCAGCGCCTCGTCGCGACCGAAGTGGGTGAGGCCATGACCGGCATGCCGCACCTCGGCCACGCCCAGCACGGTGGCCCCTTCGGACGTGACGCCGAGGGAGACGCGCCGGTCGCCCAGGACGCCCCGCAGTGTGGCGCGGTTGTTCAGCCCGTTCTGGAGGGTGACGGCCAGACCGTCGGGGGCGAGGAATTGGGCGATCTCGGCCGCGGCGGTGGCCGTCTGCCGGCTCTTGACGGCCACCAGGGCCACATCGACCCGGCCCACGGCGGCGATGTCGGCGGTGATGCGCGGCCGGTGGTGGCTGCGACGGCCGTCGGGATGCTCCAGCCACAGGCCGTGTTGGGCGATCGCGGCCACCTGCTCCGGCCAGTGGCCGACGAGGATGACGTCGCTCAGGCCGCCCAGAGAGGCCCCCAGAAGGCACCCCATCGCGCCGACCCCCACCACCGCTATGTTCATCCCGGCATGTCCTTCGGTGACTGTTCGACCTTGGCCCTCGTACCGCTCAAAAGGGGACATCGAGGTTCTTCAGGAAAGCCTCGAGTTCGGCGCTGTTCATGGCAAACGAATGTTCCTCGGCCGGGAACTGCCGCCCGGCGACGTCGTCGCGGAAGGAGGCAAAGGCGGCGGTGATGATCGGCCCCAGGTTGGCGTATTGCTTCACGAACTTCGGCTGAATCTTGTCGTATAGCCCCAGCAGATCGTGGTAGACCAGCACCTGGCCGTCGCAATTCGGCCCCGCGCCGATGCCGATGGTGGGGATGCCGAGGCGCTCGG
>CAZZJN010000010.1:0-38891 GCA_964654505.1 uncultured Ardenticatenaceae bacterium
CAGAGTCATTGACAGCCGCGATGATTGGGTAGGTCATTTTAGCGTTGTCGATGACCGCCGTATTCGGATGGCCCGATTGCCCGCAAGCCAAAAATAGCGCGCATCCTGAATTAACATGTCAGGGTTGCCGTGCACGCGAAAACAGTAAGAACGATCCCCCTGGTCAAAAACATCACCCTCTCAGCCGGCGAGGCCCTTATCCATGTGGCGCGGCGTCATTTCGCCAGCCTCACCCATTCGCCGCCAACTCCCGCCATCGCGCCACATACCGCTCCAGATGCGCCTGCCCCTCGGCGATACGCTTGCTCAGCAATTCGCGCACCCGCGCCACCTCCGCTTCGTGGGTCGCGTCGGAGAAGTGACCGGCGAAGTGGGCCGCGCGCAGCCACAGCAGGTAGGTCGTCAGCGCGTCGAACTCGTTGTATTCGACGATATGCCGCACATCTCCGGCCAGCCACAGGTCGATGACGTTGTCGCCGCTGGTGCCGATCTTGCCGGGGATGCCGCAGGCCGCCGCGAACTCGTGCAGGCTCGGCGTGGCCTTGCCCCACCCGCCAACGACCTCCTTCAGATCGATATGCCCCTCGTTATACTTGTTGAAGTAGTCCAACCCCTCCCAATTCTTCTCCGGCCGGTGACTGAACCCGGCCGCGACCACACCTTGGGCGATGCCGCGCTGAACGAGGATGGGCAGGTCGGATTCGCGCGAATTGAAGCCGACGATCTGCGGCCGGGGGTTTGCATCGCCCAGACCGCGCAGGAAACGGCCGATTAGCTCGCGCTCGCCCATTGGCCCGTCGGGCGGCAGCGAGAAGAGCGACAGGCCCACACGGCCGCCCTCGTGGACGCGGCGAATGACCACGGCCATTGACACCACGCGACACAGCATGGTCTTCAGATACGGCCGCGGATTCTCCGGCGTGGCTCCCGCGGCAGCCCACATGGCCGCGTACACCTCGTCGTCAGGCGTGCCGGACGGCAGGTTATAGGCGCGACGGCCGCTGGCGAGATCAGGAACCCACTCCAGGTCGAACGCCCAGACATGGTCGGAAACAGTACGGAACATGGCGCTATCCTCCTGTCGGCTATGGCTTAATCCGGCGGCATAACCGGATTATGGCGCTCTTTTGTACATGTGTAAACAGTGGCCATGATTTGCTTTCATGATTGTCGGCGCGACAGACGCCCGCCAACAAAACGATTGTAGTGTACACTAAAATAGTGTACACTATCTTAATGCTCAAGAATATCACCCTCTCGGCCGATGAGGCCCTTATCCGCGAGGCGCGGCGGCAGGCGGCGCTTCAGAACACAACGCTCAACGCCCTGTTTCGGGAATGGCTGGAAAAGTATACCAGCGAACAGGATGCCGACACGCGCCGCCTGGCGGCTGCACGTTATGCCGAATGGATGCAACAACTGACCCACGTCAACGCCGGACGAAAGTTCACCCGCGAGGAAATGAATGAGCGTCGCTGAGACTGAGGATTACTTCTTTCTGGATACCAATATCCTGATCTATGCAGTTAACGATGTCGATCTTGCCAAACGGCAGATCGCTATTTCATTGGTGCACGAGGCTATCCTGAGCGGTCACGGGATAATCAGCCTCCAGGTTGTTCAGGAATTCCTGAATGTAGCCCGAAACAAGTTCAAACAGCCCATGACTATCGAGCAATGTCGTGGCCACATACGAAATGTACTGGAACCGCTTTGCACCTATTTCCCGTCGATTTCAACAATCGATCGTACCCTACTCATCATCGATGAAACCGGTTATCACTTTTACGACGCCTTGATCCTCGCCGCCGCCATCGAAAGCGGCTGCCGCACCCTGTATAGCGAAGACCTGCAGCACGGCCGCAAGATTCAGGGGCTGACTATCCTGAACCCCTTCATCCCCGCACCATAAGGGCGTATGTCTTGTTGCACCAGGTGTCGTCGATATTTCAATAGGCCCAGCGATCTGTCCCTCTTCTTGCTGATTCTATATCCCGGCTTGCGAAACATAATTGATTATATATAATTACAATCAATCGATCGGTTGATTGATTGATTGAGGGTTACAATGGAACGGATCGTGAGTGCAACCGAGGCCCGCGTGCGCTTCGGCGAGATGATGCGCCGTGTAGTGGAAGATGACGAGGCAATCATCGTAGAACGCGACGGCAAGCGGCAGATCGCATTGATTTCTATCGACGAGTACGAGGAATATAAGGCGCAAAAGCGCGAAGAGCCGGAATGGCAGACCATGCTCGCGCAAGTACATGAGTTGGTTGCCCGGGAAATCGGCGATCGGGAATTGCCACCCGCGGACGAGATCATCCGCCAGATGCGTGAGGAGCGAGATGCCGACACCCAGGATCTGTTGCGTTGATGCGAGCATCATCGTCCGCCTGCTAATCGATCGTGCCGATCGTCCTGTCCAGACGTTGTGGCGTAGTTGGCAAGAGGAAGCGGTCATGATCACCGCGCCGGCGCTTTTGCTTTACGAAGTGACGAACGCACTCTACCAGCAACAGCGCCAGGGGGTCTTCTCGGAGCAAGCGGTCGAATTGATGATTGCAACCGCGCGCCTGCTCCCAATTCGATTAGTTGCGGATTCGGGCTTGCATCGTGAAGCCCACCGAATTGCATCTGATCTGGGCTTGCCTGCTACCTATGACGCTCATTATCTGGCGACGGCCGTGCGCGACGGGGCTATGTTATGGACCTCGGATAAAAAGTTGGTGACGTCGATAGGCGGCAAGTTGGGCCGGGTGCGCTATGTACCGCGAAAGGATGAGGCCGCCGATTCATTGAGGTAGATCGCTTCCAGTCCTTCGGCCAGCCTTTCCCAACTGAACCGCTCCCGCGCATCTTGCCGGGCCGTCTCCGCCATCCGCTCCCGCTTCGCTCCATTGGCCAGCAACTCAACAGCCGCCGCGACCAACCCCGCCACATCCCCCGACGCGCGCAGCGTTCCCGCCCGGCCGTCGCGCACATATTCATTGACCTGCCCCACCGCCTCGGCCACCACCGGCACGCCCGCGGCCAGCATGTCGGCCAGCTTGACCGGGCACTTGGCGCGGTTGAGCAGCGTGTCGTCCATGAGGTAGAGACCCACATCGGCCGCCGCCAGCGTTTCCGGTAATTGGGCTAAATCGACCCAGCCCGTGTCGACGACGGCATCGGTCAGCCCGGCCGCAGCCAAGTGTTCGCGGAAGCGCTCGCTGTCGGCCTCATACAGCCCCGCGCCGACGAGCAGCACGACCATATCGGGTATGGCGGCATGGATCCCGGCCAACACCGCCACCAGCCGCCCCGTGTCAAATTCGAACAGGCGACTATAGACGAGAACAGTCGGCCGTTCCCCCAACCCCAACCGGGCGCGTGCCGCGGCTCGTTCACTCGTGGATATCGGCTCAAGGGGAATCCCCGGCCCGTTGGGGAGGTAGTGGACGCGGGCGGGGGGCACGCCCAGGCTCCAGACGAGGCTCTCCAGCGCCCGGCTGGCGACGGTGACGGCATGGGCATGGGTCAGGCCCCAGCGCTCCTGCCGGGCGAAGAAGCGTTTCTGCAGTGGCGAATAGGGGGCGATCTCGTTCCAGCCGCCCGCGCCTTCCCAGTCATCGGTGTCCATGACCAGCCGGACGCGGTCGCGATGGAAGCGCCACAACCATTCGGCCGCCAGCCCGCTATACGCCTTGGGCTTGAAGGCGTGGACGACGTCGGGGCGCCAGGCAAGGGCCTCGCGCGCCAGCCGGTGGGCGAGGCCGGGTGGGCCGCCAATCAGGGGAACATAGCGCAGTTCGACGCCGTCCTCCCGCCATTCGCGATCGGCCTCGGCCGGCGTCTCCCAGGGCGGCATGAACAGACGCACGGCATGGCCACGGGCGACCAGCGGCCGCGCCAGCCCCAGCGCCCGGCTGCGCATGGTTTGCTTGGGATGCAGCCCAAAAGGGCCGACTATGGCGATTCTCATGGAGAGGATGATACGCTATTCGGAAATATTAAGGGAGATGACAGATAGTCGGCCGCTGACGGACCATCGACAATGATATGACGACCATCCGTAGCCGATCGCGTTCATTCGTCATTCGTCATTCGTCATTCGTCATCCGTCACTCGTCATTCGTCATCCGTCACTCGTCACCCGTCATTCCAAACAGGTCGCCGTTCTCGCGCAACAGCTCGTGCAGGCGCGGGTAATCGGCATAGACGCCGCGATGATCGGGCGGTAGCAACGAACCGATGCGACACATGATCTCATCCGTCCAGGATTGCAACCACTCATCGCGATCCGCCCGCGGCAGGGGCGGCACCTGAAAAGCTTCGCCGATGCGCGCTGTAATATCGAGTCTTTGCAGCCGCTTGAGTCGATACTTGACGACGCGATCCTCCGTGCCGACGACGCCGATGGGAACCACCGGCAGACCGGATTTGGCGGCCAGATAGGTAGCGCCGGGCTTGCCCGGCAGCAACGCTTCGGTCGGGCTGCGCGTGCCTTCGGGGGCGATAGCCAGCACCTCCCCGGCTTGCAATCGTTTCAGAACGACGCGCAACGCCGCAAAATCGGCATCGAAACGGTTGACCCAGATGCCGTCTACCTTGTCGGCCACGTAGCGCCAGAAGGCATATTTCTTGTATTTCTCGGCCAGAATCAGCACCACATCATCCCGATCAGCCAGCAGGATGACCAAAAACGCCTCCAGGCGGCCGACATGGTTGGCGACGATGATGAACCCGCCCTCAAAGTCGGGCACGTCACCGATGATTTCAATGCGGGCGATGATGCGCAGGATGACGCGGGCGATGGCGCGAATGATGCGGAGAAACGTGTGCTTGCTCATTGGGGGATGTATTGTAGACCAAGCGCGACGGCCGGCAAGAGAGACAAGGCGACCATCCCGGACTCAGACCGGTTCCTTGAAGTCATACAGCCCATTCTCGACGCGCCAGCGACGGCCGCAGGCCGAATTGACGCAAGTCAGCATCCCGTCTTCCGGCTCGCCCAGCGGTGTCCGGCACGTGGGGCAGGCGAAAAAGGCGGCGGGGTCGGCCGTCGGGCCGGAGCCGGCGCGCAGCCCATGAACAAAGACGCTGGGCGTCAGCTGCCACCACGCGCCGGTGCGCTGCAGCGCGCTGTCGAGCGAAGCCAGCGCGCCGGCGGGCACGACCCGTTTGAGCGGCGCAAAACGGAAGTGGGAGGCGGTCAGCATCTCGCCCGGCGCGAAACCGGCGGCGGCCAGCCGCTCGCGAATCCAGGCGGGGTGGAAGTCGAAGTTGAGCGTGACAAACTCCACCGGCTCTTCGTCAAAAGGCGACCACGACTGCCGGCCGAGCCAATAGCGAATCATGGCTTTCAGGTTATGCTTGCTGGCAAACTCCAGCACATAGTTGGCGCGGGGGCGGGCGACACGGGCCAACTCATTAAACAATGCTGGGGCGTCGGCCGCATGATGCAGCGTGCGCACCTGCACCATCGTCTCGAACAAACCGTCGACAAACGGCAATTGATACCAGTTGCCGGCGACATAGAGATAGCGCGGGTCGTCGCCCAGATGCGCCTGAGCCTCACGCAACAGGGAACGGGAGTAATCGAACAGAACGACGCGCTCATAGCCACCGTACTCATCAGCCAGGCGACCGAAACCCGCGCCGACATCGAGCAGCGTGTCACCGCGTGGCGGCATCAACCGACGCAGGGCGATGCGCTCAACCCGATCCTCGTAATCGCGCCCCTGCCCTTGCCAAAAGCGGGCGCGGTAGTCGGAGCCTTCATAATCACAAACGGGAGTAGCGGCCGGAAGATGATCCGGTAGATGATTGGACATTCGCGGCATGGTAGCAGATTGGCCCCCGTCTGCCAACCCCCGCGACGGCCGTCGGGATTGAAGATCCCCTCGTTTCTGTGTAACATCATCAAGTGAATCTCGCAAGGAGCCTCGTTTGAACAAAGAATTGACCATCGGTTCGACCGAGCACGCGACTGAAATCATGGCCAGATTGCGTGTCGTCCACCCCGACGCCCACTGCGCGCTCGACTATGAGACGCCATACCAATTGCTGGTGGCCACCATCCTCTCGGCTCAATGCACCGACGAGCGCGTCAACCTGACGACGCCGGCGCTTTTCGAACGCTACCCGACGGCCGCGGCCCTGGCCGGGGCCGATCCGGTGGAGGTAGAGGAGCTGGTGCGGCCAACCGGCTTCTATCGCCAGAAGGCGCGCTACATTCGCGAGGCGGCGGCGCGAATCATGACTGAGTTCGGCGGCGAGGTGCCGTCGGACATGGACGAGTTGCTGTCGCTGTCCGGCGTGGCCCGCAAGACGGCCAACGTCGTTCGCGCCGAAATCTTCGGCCTGGCCGACGGCGTGGCGGTCGATACCCACGTCAAGCGTCTGGCGGCCCGACTGGGGCTGTCGGCCGAGACCGACCCGGTCAAGGTCGAGCGCGACCTGATGGCGATCGTCCCGCGCGAGAACTGGATCGAGGTCACCCACCTGCTCATCTGGCACGGTCGTCGCGTCTGCACGGCGCGCAAGCCCGACTGCCTCAACTGCACGCTCAACGACATCTGCCCGTCGGCGTTCAAGGGCGCCGACTATCGACCATCCTTGGCCGCCAAAGCCCAATAGGAGAAAGAAAATGCGTACCATGAATTTGTTGCAAAACCTGGAGTTTCATGACAACCACCCCTATGCCCAACCGCTTTATGTGGATGAGGACGGCCGGGTGATCCGCTTCATGCTGAAACCGGGACAGGTCATCGCCGAGCATGACGCCCCCAGTTCGCCGTTCTATGCGGTCGTGCTCAAGGGGCACGGCATGTTCGCGGGAGAAGACGGCGTCGAGCATGCCTTCGGGCCGAACGACATCCTGGTCTTTGACAAGGGCGAAAATCACGGCGTTCGGGCGCTGGACGAAGAACTGATCTTCGTGGGTTTCCTGCACGGTGTGGAAGGCACGCGCCCGGGCAAAGTCGGCGGCCTGCTGGCCGAACGGTAGAGCCTCGTTTCTACTTGCGCCAGAGAGAGATGACCTCGGTCTGGAATGACCGCGGCCACAGGTCCACCGGCTGGAAGGCCAACGGCCGGTAACCCATCTTCGTCAATCGTTTGGCGTCCCTGGCCATAGTCCCAACCTCGCCGGCGACGATGATTCGCCGGCGGGGACGCAACCGCTCCAACAGGGCAAACGCCGCCGGCGATAGCCCCCGTTCGAGGCGATAGACGCCCGGTCGTAATATAACCACATCCACCTCGGCCGCCTGCGCGGGGAACACTTCCTCCTCCGTTCCCTGGTAGATGGCCACGTTGTCGAAGGCGTCCAGATTCTCGGCCGCATCGGCGACGGCATCGGGATTCGGCTCGACGGCGATAACCGTGCCGGAGCGTTCGGCCAGCGCCGCGGTCAGCCATCCGGCGCCGCCGGGGCTTTCCAGCACGACGTCACTCTCGGCGATCTCGGCCAGCTCGACGATGACGCGCGCCATCGATTCGGCCGCTGCCGGGTTGACCGGATAGGGCACGCCGGGCGAGAAGCGAAACGCCCGCCCGCCAATAGCCCGCATCAGAAAGGGATCGCCGATGAGCGTCGCCGCCGTGTGGTCGGGCAGGACGATGGACACCGAGACGGGAAAATCGACGGCCAGCTCCGGCGGCTCCACATCCTCCACCTCCAGCGCGGCCAGCAGGTCGTCCTCATCGCCCAGTCGCAGCGTCAGCCGTCGCAGTCCGGGCAGGTCCACATCCAGGTCGGGCAGAGCCGCCTCCAGCGCCGGTTGCAGGATGGGGCACTCCGCCACGCGAAAGACGCGCTCTTCCGTCGGTGACCAGTAGCCCAGGCCGCCTTCATCGGCCGGAAAGAGGGCCGCCTCGGCGCGATACTCATAGGGCGCGGGCGCGGGCGCGGGCAGGATGGGCCGCAGCGGCGGGTTTTTGAGGCCGCCGACGCGGGTTAACTGATCCAGAACGGCCGCCTCCTTGGCTCGCAGTTCGGCGTCATAGGTCATGTGCTGGAAGTGGCAGTTGCCGCAGATGCCGAAGTGACGGCAGCGCGGCAGCACGCGGTCGGGCGACGGTTCGATAACTTCCAGCAGCTCGGCTCGGGCATAGCCGCGTTTGTCGTCCGGCACGCGAACGCGCACCGTCTCACCGGAGATGGCGAAGGGGACGAAGATGGCGCGGCCGCCCTTGTCACGGCCGAGGGCCATGCCCCCATGGGCCATCCCTGAAAGGGTTAGGGTTAGCTCGGGCATGGGGCGATCAATCTTCCTTCTTCACCCGCACCACTCCCTCTCGCGTGATCTGAAAGTGGTCAAAGTCGCGGGCCACGAAGGTGTTGGGGAAGATCGCGCGAGCCTCGGTGCGGATCTCTCGCTCGGAGTAGCGGCGGCTGAGGTGGGTGAGGATGAGGTTTTTCACCCCGGCATCGCGAGCCAGCGTCGCCGCCCGCGCGGCCGTCATATGGCCAAAGTCGGCGGCCATCTCCGCCTCATCCTCGGTGTAGGTCGCTTCGATCACCAGCGCGTCGGCTCCGCGCACGGCGTCATGCAGATTGTCCGTCCGCCCGGCGTCGCCCACATGGACGTATTTCGTCCCCGATTGCTCCGGGCCGAGCACCTCGTCGGGATGCACCACGCGGCCGTCGGCCAGCGTCACCGGCTCGCCCCGCACCAGGATCGAGCGCTCCGGCCCAAAGGGCACGCCCAACTCGTCGGCACGCTCGGCCAGAAACGGCCGGTGGGGCTTTTCCTGGAACAGGTAGCCCAGATTATCCGGCCCGCGATGGCTAACCTCAAAGGCGGTGAGGCTGAATTTATCGTCAGCACAAATGACACTCCCCGGCCGGATGGGGTGG
Organism: uncultured Ardenticatenaceae bacterium; assembly: GCA_964654505.1. Taxonomy (GTDB): domain Bacteria; phylum Chloroflexota; class Anaerolineae; order Promineifilales; family Promineifilaceae; genus Promineifilum. The sequence goes on from CAZZJN010000010.1 coordinate 8,846, forward strand.
AGGCCGATGTCGATGGGCGGCCGATGCCCGGCAAAAACAACCTTGAACAGCAGATCGTGGACACGGGCCAGCGTCGCCCGTCCCCCGTAGATATCGATGCGATCCAGATTCTCCCAGCGGGCCAGAGTTGATGTCAGGCCGCCCAGGCCCAGGATATGGTCGAGATGGCCATGGGTTAACAGCACCTTGTCCAGCCGCTTGAAACCCAAACCGCTGCGCAGGATCTGGCGTTGCGTGCCTTCGCCGCAATCGAGGAGAAAACGGTAGTGGCGGTGGAGGATAATATGGCTGGATAGGCCCCGTGTTGCCGTCGGCGCGGACGACGAGGTGCCCAGGAAAATCAGTTCAAACATGGTAAATCATTGGAGCAAGGCGGGTGAAGGTATCGGCCGAATGTCACTCGACCGTCGCCCTATTTTCCACGAAAGCCGGGTTTCCGCAACAACCGGCCCGTGCGACACCCCTCGGCCGTCGGTCGGGTAATTAAAAAAGGCCCGCCTTATCGGGGGGCCTTCATAAATCAAGGAGGCGCTGGCCGTTCGCCTATTCGGCGAAAGCGACCAGGACGGAGCGGAAGAGAATCTGCACGTCCAGCAGGAACGACCGCTCGCGGATGTAGCGGGTCTCCAGCTCGACACGCTCCATGGAGCGCGAGCTATGGCCGCTCACCTGCCACAGGCCGGTCATGCCGGGCAGCACATCGGTGTAGCCCTGGATGCGATGACCGAACTTGAACATCTCGGTGCGGGTCATCATGCGCGGGCCGACCAGCGACATGGTGCGATTCAGCACATTGAACAGCCGGGGCAACTCATCGAGGCCATAGCGACGCAGAAAACGGCCGACGCGGGTCAGGCGCGGGTCGTCGTCGACCTTGCCGTCCATCACTTTCAGCCATTGACCGCGATCGGCCATCAACCGGGCGTTGCCGTTGACATACATCGTGCGGAACTTGAAGGCGTTGAACTCGCGGCCGTGGCGGCCTACGACGCGAACGCGATAGAGCGCCGGGCCGGGGGACTCAGCCTTGATGAGCACGGCGATGAGGATCAGCAACGGAGCGATGAGCAACAGAGCGGGCACGGTCAGAATGTAGTCCAAAACAAGCTTCAGCCCGCGGTCGAGCCGTCGCATGTTGACGGTGGCTATTGTGTTGGCAGTGGTGTTGGTCTGAACCCGAATCATTTCCCTATCCTCAATAACCACCCGACGGCAAGACAGCCTGATAGCTTAGGGATAGTGTAGGGGGGTTCGCTTACGAAAATTCTTACGAAAACTTACGCTTTTTTCACGCCAGGGAGAGACGCTGAATTTTCCGACCGCCTATGCGGAAAATGATAGCCTTTAGGCAGGAAATGGGCTTATGCGGCCGTCGCGATGGCCGTGAACAGCAAGACCATCATCGCCATCGCCAGGTTGACGCGGAGGTAACGAATCTCGCGGCCGGCCAGCTTGCCGCGTTCGGCCGCGGCCGTCTCCGGGTGCGTCTCGGCCAGCAAGGCCAGGCGCGCCATCGCCGGGTAGAGAACAAATTGCATGTAGGCCGTCATGGCTACCATACCGGCATAGGCGATGTGCTTCAGCAACATGGCCCAGGCCCACACGCTATCGACGGACAGAAAGCCATGATAGTTCTCGTCGTTGGTCATCTGGACGAAACCGGTGATCAACAGGATCACCAGCGCCGCGTTGACCCACGGCAGGAATCGTTTCTGCAACTGGAACCACTGATTTGCATCCAGCGTGCCCTGTCGCAAGGCGGGCCAGGCGATGAACGCCATCAGGGCGGCGCCGCCCAGCCATACGACCGTCGCCAGCAGATGCAACCAATATGAGACAGCCAAAATCCAAAAATTCATCACTCCTCCCGGCTTGTCTTCTCCATTTCCTTCAGCGCGAAGTAAGCTTCACGCGGGGTCCCGTCGGGCAAGACGATCGACCACCACCATTGCTCCGCGGTCGAATCCCAATCCCAATCGGCGATATAGATGGTCACCATGAGACCCATCCACGGGTACCACTGTTCGGCCGCGTACTGATAGGCTCGCACCAGATAGTCGGCCTGCGTCGCCTCATCGACCGCATACCAGGCGTATTCGGGGTTCACCTGATCCATCGTCCAGCCCATCTCCAGGATGGCGACCTGCTTGTGGCCGTCGCCGTTGGCCACCATCAGGGCGCGGATATCCTCAACATGGCGAAAGGCGAACCAGCGGCCGCCGCCGTACTCCTCCGCCTCAGCCTCGGCCGGGGACAGCTCCGGAGGAGCCTTGTAACCAGGGGCGTTCACCCCCAGCACGTCGAAATAGGCGGCCGCGCCGGCGTCATACATCCCCTGCAAAAACTTGTCGTCGGGCATGGCATGGGGGCTGTCGGTGCCGGTAGGAGCCAGGCCGGCGGAGATCACGATGGCCTCGGGATCGGCCGCCTTGATGGCCGTGTAGCAGGCCTTGAGCAACTCGGTATAGGCCGCCGGGTCCGGCGGCCGCATGCCCCACTCGCGATCGAGATTTGGCTCGTTCCAGACCTGATAGGCGCCAATCCGGCCCCGATAGCGCCCGGCCACCGCGCCGCAAAAATCGCCGAAATCAGCCGGGTCGCCCGGCGGTCCGTTCTCTTGCCACTGATTATCGAGCGGCTCCGACCAGAACGGTTGCCGGTCGAGGCGCACGATCAGCTTCAACCCCGCCTTCTCCGTCTCCTCCACGATGTAGTCCGGCCGGTACCAGTCGAACTTCCCCTTCTCAATCCCCTCGATGTCACGCCAGGGAAACTTCTGCTTGACCCAGGTGAATCCCATGTCCTTGACGAGGCCGAGGTCGCGCAACGCGATGTCGGTCTTCCACCACAGGAAGGCATGGATGCCGTAGGCTGGCGACGGGAAGGACATCACCACCGGCTCGTCGCTCATCAGTGACGGAGTCGCCGGCGGCAGGGGGTCTTCCCCGGCCGGTGAACAGCCGAGCAGGAAGAGGAGTGACAGGAACAGAACAAGCCGCGGGAGATGACGCATTGGGGAAGATATGTGACCGGTGATCGGCGGCCGAAATACAAGCCGCCGATCACCGATCGTCAATTACCGGTTAGGGAGTCTTGGGCATATTCGCCACCGCGTCAAAAGCCGGTCGCGGGATGCCCTGCGTGTCGATGATGCTGTAAGGCACGGGATCGTCCGTGGGGCCGTTGCCCTTGTTGCCGAAGTCGAAGTTGAACAGAAACGCCAGCCAGACGGCATTGGAATCATGCATCTGCGTGAATGCCTGCACGATATAGGTGGCCTGGTCCTGCAGCGTGTTGTCCTGGGCGAACTCGAAGCCCGGCGGATATTCGGCATAGCCTTCGCTGCTGGCCCAACCGAACTCAGTGATGCACAGCTTCTTGTTGGGATCGACGGCCTGGACTTTCTGGGCATAGGTGTTGATCGTCGTGTAGAAGCTCCAGGAGTGATGCGGGTTATCGAACGGGCCGCGGAAGATGGCCGTGGCCGCCTTGGGCGACGTGCCCGTGGCGTCGTAGGCGATATCCGGCCCGATGTTGTAGCCGTTGTGATGCGCCCCCACACAGTCGGCATAGTTCAGCATGCCGGCCGCCAGCGCGCGATCCATGTATTCGAAGTCATCGGCCCAGCGCACCCAGTCACCCGAACCCGTGGGCGACAGCGCGCCGCTGATCACGATGATATTGGGGTCCTTGGCCTTGATAGTCTCGTAGGCCACCTGCAGGAAGCGCACGTAATCTTCGGGGCTGATGCCATTGGCGCTGGTCCACTCGCGGTCGAGATTCATTTCGTTCCAGACCTCGATGGCGTCGATCTTGCCCGGATGGCGATCGATCATCTCGCCCAGGAAGCGCGCGTATTCGCTGTAGTCGTCGGGCGGGCCGTTCTCGCCGCCGGCCGCGCGGGTCCACTCCGGCGCGCCCACGACGCTGAGCGCCAGACGCAAGCCCTTGTTGTGGGCCTCGTCGATGACCGCGTCATAGAAAAACCATTGATCCTCTCCGGCCGGATCAGGCTCCACAAGCCACCATTGAATCTGGGCCTTCACCCAGTTCATGCCCAGCTGGTCATGGACGGCGACCATGGTGTCGGTCGGATTGCCCACTGTGGCGTTGCCGTGGATCTGGATGCCATAGCCAAACTCATCGGCCGGAAAAGGGCCGCTGACTGCCGGCTCGGCCGTCGGCTCGACTTCCTGGGGCACCTCGACCGGAGGGGCCAGGGTCGGCGTGGGCAGTATTTCGTTCTCCACGATAGGCGGCGGCAGGGGCTGACTGGTCGCCTCGGGTAACTCCGCCGGGGGAGCGGTCGGCTCCAAAGCGGCCGGCTCCGTGGCCGTCTCCTGGCCGCCACAGGCCGCCAGGACGGTCAAAAGAACAGCGATGAGCAACAGGTTTAGCTTGTGTCGCAATTGCATTGTTTTCCTCTCCTCAAAGATGACAAGCCCGCTGATTAACGCGCAAGAGGCAGGCGCGGCAGTCTGCCACACCTGCCTCCGTTGTGCGCAAGTTCCTTCACCGGCGAACCGTCGCGCGGATCACCCGACCCACGCGCCGGTTCCGCCATTCCGGTCGTCGACCGGGCCTGGCGTCTACCGGCCCCGATTCCTACCGGCCCCGATTCCTATCGGCCCCGATTCCTATCGGCCCCGATTCCTATCGGCCCCGATTCCTATCGGCCCCGATTCCTATCGGCCCATTACCTGCCTCAACGTTTCGCACGCCGGGCAGCTGCCGTTGGGCCGGATGATGGCGTAACCCGCCTGCGGGTCGTCGCCAAACGTCTTGAAGTCGACGTTGAAGACGATGATCATCCGCACGTAACCGCTCTGGACGCCCACGCGAACGGCCTCGGCCAGATACTGCGCGTGCTCGGAGACAGTCAGATTGTACGGCGGCTTCCACAGGAAACCGGCCGGCAAACCGCCCCACTCCTCACCGCTCAGATAGCCAAGTTCAGTGAAACACAGTTTGCCCGCTCCCGCTCCCACATAAGCATTGATCATGCCCTGGAAGTAGCGGGTGTAGTGGCCGCCCGAGCCACGCGGGTCGCCGCTGGTGGCCGAAGGCGGCATCAGGCCCTCATTATAGTGGACGCCGACGCAGTCCGAAACGCTGCCTGCTCCGGCGGCCATCATGCCCGCCACGTAGGGCGCGTCATCGCAGCCCGCGCCGCTGCACCCGCCGAAGTAACCCGTCGGGGCCGGCGCGCCGGTGATGACCATGACGTTCGGATTGGCGGCCTTGATCTTCTGATAGGCCGGGCGCAGCATGTTGTTGACATAAGCAGTCGGGTCAACCTGGCCGGCGGGCCACTCGCGATCGATATTCATCTCGTTCCAGACTTCGATGGCGTCCGGACCTAACGCAGCGACACCGCCCAGGAAGTTGGTATAGGCCTCGTAGTCGATGCTGCTCGGATGGAGCTGGCCGGGGATGCTGAGGAGGATCTTCATCCCCGCGGCGTGGGCCTCGGCGATTAAACCGGCCACGGCGCTGGGCGAGTCGCCCGGGTTCCATTTATGCTGCTTCTTGACCCAGGTCATGCCGGCGTACTGCATCGTGCCCGAAGGCATACCGGCCGCCTGGCCGCCCAGCTCAAAGTTGCCCACGTTGCCGACAGACGCCACAGGCGGAGGCGCTACGACAGGCGCTCCGGCCGCGCCGCTGGCCGGGGTTCCGCTGCCCGCGGCGGCGGGTGGCGGCGCCTGAACGACGGCCAGGCTGGACGTGTTGAAGCCTGCGTTGACCGTCACCAGTTCGGATAAAATCCAGCCCGCAGTGCCGCCGGGCATCTTGATATTAAGCCAGTTGCCCTGATCGTTGCGGCCGATGAGGTCCACCACCGTACCCGCGGACGCGCCGCCGGCGATCGTCCCATAGGAGATGCCGGGGCCGTTGCGTATGTTGGCCGGAACATTGACCACGGCCTTCGCGTCGCCGGGCGCGCCCAGATTGGCCGTGCCGGTTGTGCCGGTCGTGCCGGTTGTCCCGGCAGTCGAGCCGCCGGTCGTGGGCGCGGTGGGGACGGTGGTCGCCTGGGGTGCGGCCGTCGGCGCTTCGGCCACTTGCTCGCCCTTGACGACGACTTCCACCTCGCCAAGATCGGCCGTCGCCTCGCCCAGAACCAGTTCGGCCGCCACCTTGTAGGTGCCGGGATCTTCCAAAGCCGTCCAGGTGAAGTCCAGGTCGCTGCCCGTTTCGCTGGCGATCACACTGTCGCCGGCATCGCGCACCGTCCAGGCGATGGCCGCGCCGCCGGGTTGGGGCGCGTCGCCCTGGCCCAGGTAATGATTAAACACCGCGGCATAGACCGGGCCGCTGCCCAGTTCCAGACCGCGAACGGTCGCGCCACGCAGATTGTATTCAGACGCCAGCTGGAGACGATCGACCAGGGCCGCCTCGCTGATGAACCATACGGTCTGCTGCTGCCCGGCCTGCTCGAAGGTGTACTTGTAGGACAGCGCGTTGCCGTCCCATTCCAGCGGGGTGGCCGAACCGTCGAGCACGACGACGACCGTCGCGCCGGGTTCGACTTCGGCCGCGCCATTCTCCAGCGCCAGTTGGCCGAGGTTGCTCAATGCCTGCTCGGCCGGCAGCTCGGTGTAGATGTCGCCGACCTTGTTGACGGTTCCGGCCGTCAGGGACAGGTTGACCTTGCTGCGATCGATCTGGCCGACCGTCCAGGCAATCAGTTGCTCGGCCGAGCCGCCCTCAGCGAAAGCCTCGGGGTCGAGCGGCATTTGGACATTGACGACGTCGGCCACGCGGCCGATCGCCGCCCAGTCCTGACCGCCCGTGTCCCAGCCATCGCCAACCGGAGACGGGGTATCCAGTGTAACGGCCAGTTTCAACCCTTCGGCGTGCAGCGCCTCGGCCATGCCAGTCACCAGATCGGTGAAGGCGGCCGACATCGCGCTGGGGATGCCTTGATAATCCACATGAACGCCGGCAAACCCCTCCGATTTGGCCTGACTGACCAGACTACCGATTTGGGCTTGCCGGAGGGCGGTGTCGTTGAGGAAAGCGGTGACGGCCGCCTGATCGACTACCGCGCCACGATTGGTGATCCACAGGTAATTCGCGGCCCCTTCAGGCGCTCCGGCCACTTCGCCGGACAGGCTGCCGTTCTCGCCGAGAACCAGCGGCCCGACAGAAACCTCTTGCACCATCCCGGCCAGAGCCTCCGGCAAAGCGCCTTCGGACGGCAGTTCGGCCGAGATAGCCGGAGCCGCCGGCGGGGTGGAGCGAACCAGCAACATCGCTTGCGGCAGCGTTCCCTCGGCGGCAACCGCCTGACCGCCGGCAACGTCGATCCGACCGGGCATGAAGGCCCATTCAGCGCCGTCCCAGCCGCGAATGTCGATATCCTTGACGTCGGTCAGGCCATCGGGCAACGGCATCGTGAGTTGGCCGACAGGCGCGTCGCCCGGAAAGCCCAGGACGAAAGCGTCGCCGACGGCCGCTCCGGCGGGCAGCGCGGCCGCGGCGGCGGCCAGCGCCCCGTCGGCCGCGGACGCCAGATCGGCGGCGGCCATCCGGCTAACGGTCACGGCTGAGCCGTCGGCCGTCGTGAGGGCGACGCCCTCGGGCAAAGCGGCGGCCCCATCGACCGAAGTGGTCGCGGATTGTCCGGTCGCGGATTGTGTCGCCGCCGGCTGCGGCACCGCCACGTCGACCGTTTCCGGCGCGCGGTTGTTGTTCCACCCCAGGCGCGTGGCCAGCGAGATGGGCGGCAGGAACAACCCTAACAGAATGAGCAAAAAGACGGCCACAAAGCCGGCGATAATTGGCCAGGACAAACGATTGCCCTTGCCGGTTTCATTTTCTTCCATGAACTTAAGCCTCTTCCCGGAATCTTGTTATTCTGAGCGCGAGAGTCGGCAGCAATGCGCCCCGTGCGGAGCGGTTCAATCGGCATGATATCCGGTTTCGGATCGTGCCCCCACACTCGATTTCAATCGAATTCATTATGGAAAAAAGGCGGTCCTTAATGCGGCCGCCCAACTCTGATTATTCCGGTTAACCGCCAAACATTCTAGCACATGACGGCGCATGGGCAACCTGCCCCCTCTTGATAATCGGCCCCGTAGGCCTTTCATTGAGGAAAGGTTAAGCAAAACAAGGGAAAAATGAACGGGCGATAAGCATGAACCGTTTCAGATTGGCCAAAACTGAAGGGGGTCCGGCGGGTCTTGACACCCTATCGGCCGTTGTTATACTCGGCATCATAAGGATTCCCCTCGCGGCCGAGTTGAAAATTGACACTGCAAGCATCCGGCGCACGGAGGGTCGCCCAGCGATCGCCGTACCAAACAGGGGATTGACACAAGATTAAGGAGACTAAATTTCAGATGAGTGTAGCCGAGATTTTCAACAGCATGCCGGGCCGTTTCCAGGCGGACAAAGCGGTCGGCACCAACATGAGCATTCTTTTCGATCTGAGTGGTGAGAACGGGGGGCAATACTACGTCGACATCGCCGGCGGCGAACTGAATGTGACCTCGGGAGCGCCTGCCGCCGCCCCCAGCGCAACCGTCAAGATGACGGCCGATGATTTCGCGGCCATGTCCTCCGGCAAACTGAACCCGATGATGGCCTTCATGTCCGGCAAGATCAAGGTCGACGGCGACCTGAACTCGGTCATGAAGTTCCAGTCACTGGTCGGCTTCTAATCAGATCACCATAGAGAACCGGCCGGCAGCCGGGCGTTTCATCGCCCGACCGCCGACCGGCCAAACATTCTCACAGAGCGCGATACCGGTCAGGCCGGTGTCGCGCTTTTTACACCGTTGGCGCTGATGGCGATCTCGGCGTACTCGCGCCGTTCCGCCAGCCCCATCTCCAGCCCGCACAACTCCAGCAGTTCGGCGATGAGCGTGGCCTTGCGCTCGGCGTCGCTGCGCGACCAGGTTCGCGCCTTAATCTCCAGGAAATATCCCGGCAACCCCGGCTCCAGCACCTGATCCAGGTTGATGGCGAAATCGGTCGCCTTGTACAGGATATGCCAGCGCCGGCGATCCTTATGGACGCGCAGCTCGCGCGCGGGGGCGAAGTACTCCTGATAGAAGCGCAGCGTCCGGTCAGCCGCGGCCAGGAAGCGCGACCGCGACAACATCACCGCGTTGGGGAACTCCTCGCGGTCGCCGCGGCCGATCAGCGTGAGCCGGGCGCGCACCTGGGTCACCTCACCGGCGTCGTCGATGAACTCATCCTCGCGGTAGCGCAGCCGGTCGGCATCGGGATCGCCGCTGTCGAACAGGAAGTAATGATCGTATTGCCGATAGTGAGCGTAGCGGGACACCGTGATCCCGTCGCTTTTCAGGAAGTTGTCGACGATGGCCGCGTCAGCCAGGGACACCTTCACCTGAACCTCGAAGCTCTCCTGCCGCTGAACGCCCGACAGCAACACCAGCTTGTTATAGGGGCTGGATTCGCGCTCGATGACGAAGGCATCGATCTCGGCCGCGACCTTGATGGCGTTCTCGCGCGCCTCGGTCTCGTCCACCGTCAGCAGGGAGCGGCCGCGCATCAGCCAGCGGCCGTTGCAGATGACATGGGTCATGTCGCTGCTCCTGGCGGAGTAGACCAGGCGCGAGTAGACGGCGTCGGGATGATTATGAAAATGGGGCTGGTTATGGATGCCGGTCATATCGAGAACGGCGATGTCGGCCCGCTTGCCCGGCTCCAGACTGCCGGTGATGTCGCCCATATGAACGGCATGCGCGCCCCTGATGGTGGCGATCTCAACCGCTTGCCGGGCGGGCAGTGTGGTCGGATCCTGTGTCGATACCTTGGCGATGAACGACGCCAGACGCACCTCCTCGACCATATCCAGATCGTTGTTGCTGGCCGCGCCGTCGGTGCCGACGCCGACGTTTAGCCCGAGCTTGAGCATTTGGGCGACGGGCGCGATGCCGCTGGCGAGCTTGAGGTTGCTCGACGGGCAATGGGCCACGCCGGCCCCCGCTCGCCGCAGGCTGAACATGTCTTCCTCGCCGATGTGGACGCAGTGGGCGGCCAATAATTTCGTATCCAGAATACCATGCTGCTCCAGCCAGTCGACGACCGACATGTGGTTCTGGTTCACGCTGTTGTCGGCCTCCAGTTTCGTCTCGCCGACATGGGTGTGGAGCGGCACATCGAAGGCGCGGGCCAGATCGGCGCAGGCCAGCAGCAATTCGGGCGTGGCCGTGTACCAGGCATGGGGGGCCACGGCCGGCTGAATGAGTGGATGGCCGTTCCAGTGCTCGATGAAGCGGCGACAAAGCAGCAGCGCGTCCTCAAACGTGTCGGCGTCCGGCGCGGGAAAGACGAGGATAGTCTGGCCCAGCAAGGCGCGCATGCCGATCTCGGCCACCTGCTCGGCAATCGCTTCCTCATAGTAAAACATGTCGGCGAAAGTCGTCACGCCGGAGCGGATCATCTCGGCGCAGGCGACCCGCGCCCCCAGCTTGACGAAGTCGGGCGTGACAAACTCGCGTTCGACGGGCATCAGGTAGCCCAGCCAGACGTCCAGGCGCAGGTCATCGTTCAGCCCGCGCATCAGGGTCATGGGAATATGGGTATGGGCATTCACGAGGCCGGGCATGATGACGGTGTCGGTGCAATCGATCTCTTCCGCCGCGCGATAGGCGCGGGTCATCCGGTCGGTCGGGCCGACGGCGACGATAGAGTCGCCCCGGATAGCCACCGCCCCGTCCTCAAACACCTCATACTTGTCATTCATCGTCACGACGGTTCCGCCGCGCAACAGGATATCAACTTGTTCGGTCATATAAATCTCCGCATCTCGTCTCTTCATTATACCGATTCCTGTTATAATCGGTAAATATTAGGCTCGAACGGCGCAAATTGTTCTGATTTCGCCTGCGCGCAAGAGATCACACATGATGACCCCCTTCAGAATGGTCGACGTCATCGCCAAAAAACGGGATGGCGATGAACTGAGCACCGCAGAAATTAACACCTTTATCCGCGACTACACCGCCGGGAAAATCCCCGATTATCAGGCGGCGGCGCTGCTGATGGCCATCTATCTGCGCGGCATGACCCGCCGCGAGACGGTCGATCTGACCCTGGCCATGGCCGGCTCCGGCGACACGCTCGATCTCCATGACGTGGCCCCCTTCATCGTCGACAAGCACTCTTCCGGTGGCGTGGGGGACAAGACCACGTTGGTCGTCATCCCCCTGGTGGCGGCGTGCGGCGTGCCGGTGGGCAAGATGAGCGGCCGCGGTCTGGGCAGCAGCGGCGGCACGCTGGACAAGATGGAATCCTTCACCGGCTGGTCGAGTTCGCTGACGCTGGAACAGTTCAAGGACCAGCTTGGCCGCCTGGGGGTGGTGCTGGCCGGGCAGACCAACGACCTGGCCCCGGCCGACGGCAAGCTCTACGCCCTGCGTGATGTGACCGCCACCGTCAGCAATCGCTCGCTCATCGCCGCCTCGATCATGTCCAAAAAGCTGGCCGCCGGAACAGACGCGATCGTCCTCGACGTCAAGACGGGCAGCGGCGCATTCATGCCCACCGTCGAGGCGGCCGAAGATTTGGCCCGGCTGATGGTCGAGATCGGCGAGGACGCGGGGCGGCACGTCGTGGCTCTCATCTCCGACATGAACCAGCCGCTCGGCCATGCCGTCGGCAACGCGCTGGAAGTGCGTGAAGCCATCGACTGTCTGCGTGGCGGCGGTCCCGAAGACCTCTGGCATCACTGCCGGGTCGTGGCCGGGCACATGGTGCTGTTGGCCGGCAAGGCTTCCAGCCTGGCCGAAGCCGAGGCGCTCATTACCTCAGCGCGGGCGGACGGCCGCGGATTGGCCAGGTTTCGCGAACTTGTCGTCGCCCAGGGCGGTGATGGCCGACAGGTGGACGATCCCGATCGGCTGCCCAAGGCACGCTATGCCGAACCGGTCGAGGCGACAAAAAGCGGCTACATCGCCGCCATGGACACGGCCGCGCTGGGTTGGGTGTGCGTGCATTGCGGCGGCGGCCGGCTGGTGAAGTCCGACGAAATCTCGCCCGGCGTGGGCTTCCTGCTGCCGGTCAAGATCGGCGACTATATCGAGGCCGGCCAGCCAATCGGCGAGATCCACGCCGACGACGACATGACCTTGCAACAGGCGCAGCGCGACATCCCGGCGGCCATCACCGTCTCGGACACCCCCGTGCCGCCGCGGCCGCTGTTCTATGGCACAATCGACGGCGAGCAAAATCACAATTGAGGAGAGGCAATCGATGGAACTTTTGGGTATCGATATCGGCGGCTCGGGCGTCAAAGGGGCTATCGTCAACGGAACCACCGGCGAACTCGTCACCAAACGACAGCGAATTCCGGCCCCTCCCTCGTTCCAGCCGGACGAAGTGGCCGCGGTCGTGGCCGAACTGGTGAAACAATTCGACTACAGCGGCCCGATCGGCGTGGGCTTCCCCGCCGTGGTCATGCACGGCACCGTGATAACCCCGCCCACGGCGCTGGCTTTCCCCGGCTGGGTGGGGCTGAACCTGGCCGAACTGCTGAGCAAGGCCACCGGCTGCCCGACCACGGTGGGTAATGACGCCGATGTCGCCTGCCTGGCCGAGATGTACTTCGGCGCGGGCAAGGGGCGAAGCGGTGTGACCATGGTCTTCACCATCGGCACCGGCATCGGCAGCGCGATCTTCATCGACGGCAAGATCGTGCCCAATACGGAACTCGGCCGCGTATACCCTCCCGGCAGCAAGAAAACAATCGAACAAATCGCCTCCGACCGCGTTCGCGAGGAAGAGAAACTCGACTGGAAGGAGTGGGGCGAGCGCCTGAACAAATATTTCAAATATATCGAATCGCTCTTTTGGCCCGACGCGATCATCATCGGCGGCGGCGTCAGCAAAAAGTACGAGAAGTTCTTCCCGCACATCAAGGTGAAGGCCGAACTGTTGCCGGCCACCCTCCGCAACGAAGCCGGCATCATCGGCGCGGCGATGGCCGCGATGGATGTTTACGTCCCCCAACCGTGGGAGCTGCCGGGCGCGGGACATAGCGAGGCGTAGGGCCATGACAAGACGCGCTCGCGAGGGAGCGGAGGAGCAGAGGAGAAGGGGAGCGCCCCCATGTTCTCGCATTGTCCTGTGGGAGAACCCGCCCGCATGACGACGCTCAGACCCGGACCCCGAACGGTCTACCTGCCCGACACATCCACGTCGGCACTGGCCGAATCGCTGGTCGCGCTGGCCAACGGCGACGGCGGCTATATCGTTCTGGGCGCGGATCTTAACGGCCGGCCGACGACCGAAATCTGGGAGGAGGAGGCCGAATTGGCGCTGCGCGAGGCGGCGGCTCTCTGCCGGCCGCCCGTGCCCAGCCTGCTCCAGGCGGTGGAACTGCCGTCGGGCAGCTTCATCGGCATTCAGGTGCCGCGCAGTCTGGAACTGCACAGTCTGGCCGACGGCCGTGTTCTGGTGCGGCGGCGCGACGAGAACCGTCCGCTAAGCGGCGAAGAAATCCGCGCGCTGGCCGCCGGCCGTCCCTCAATCGATTTCGAGACCGAAACCATCCCCGGCGCAAAGCCAGACGATCTGGACACCGAGATCCTGCGCGAATACCTGGAGAAGCGCGAACACCGCACCGGCCCGCGCGCGACCGGCGTATCGCAACTGATGCACGAGATCGGCGCGACCGACCGGGAGGGGAACCCGACGCTGATCGGCATGCTGCTGTTCGGCCGTAACCCGCAAGCCTTTTTGCCCCAGAGCGGAGTCGTCTTCGTTCGCTTTTCGGGCACGGAGCCGCGCGGCGAGGATGGCGGCATCGGCTACGGCCGTCGCGACGAACTGACCGGCCCCGTGGCGCGAATCATCGAACGCGCCTGGGCCATCGTGTTTGACGAGATGCGCATTGGGGCGACGGTCAACGGCCTGGAGCGGGAGGAGCTGCTGGAGTACCCGCGCTTTGCCGTCCGTGAGGCGCTGGTCAACGCCGTGGCCCATCGGGATTATCGCATCGCCGGCCGTCGCATTGAGATTCGCATGTACGCCGACCGGCTGGAGATCATCAGCCCCGGCGGCTTGCCCGGCTACATGACCGTCGATAACCTGGTGGAAGAGCACTTCTCGCGCAACCCGCGGCTGGTGAACGGTTTGTTCCAGTGGGGCTTCATCGAGGAGCTGGGGTTGGGCATCGACCAGATGATCGAGGAGATGATGCAGGCCGGGCACCCGCCGCCGGAGTTCCGCGCCACGCCCCACTCGTTCACCGTCATTTTGTCCAACACCCGCGAGCGGCCGAGCGCGCCCAAGTGGACGCGCAGCATGAACGAGCGACAGACACGCGCCATTCACTTCGTCCGCGAGAGCGGCAGCATCACCAATCGTGAGTACCGCCAGCTTTGCCCCGACGTATCGCCGGAGACGTTGCGCCTCGATCTGGCCGATCTGGTCGACCGCGGCGTGTTGCTCAAGATCGGCTCCAAGAAGGGCACTTACTACATTTTGAAGTAACCTGGCCCACCCCGCCCATGGCCTTCTCTACCGGACTAACCCTGTTTTATCCCCAGCATATCCCAAACCCGAATTTGGGATATGTTGGGATATGTGGATTGGATCCGAACGGGATATGAGCTTCACCACCCCGCTCGCCCTCATTCTGCTGCTGTTGTTGCCCCTGGCCGCCTGGCTGGTGTGGCCGGCGTCGCGCCGGCGGGGCGCAAAACCCCGTTCCGGCCGGCTCGGGCTGGGGCTGCGCTTGCTTGTGTTGGCCCTCGTCGTTCTCAGTCTGGCCGGCACGCAACTCGTGCGGGCCGTGAACGATCTGGCCGTCGTCTTTCTGGTCGATGTCTCCGATTCGATCGGCAGCGAGAACGCCGCCGCGGCCGAGCAATTCGTGCGGCAGGCCGTCGAGTCGATGGGGGCTGACGATCGCGCCGGGATCATCCTCTTCGGTGGCGACGCGCTGGTGGAACAGCCTTTGCGCGGCAGCGAATGGGCCGGCGACCTGCCGCCATTCACCTCCCGGCCGCAACGCATCGCCACCGATCTGGCCGAGGCGATCCGGCTGAGCCTGGCGCTGCTGCCGTCCGATGCCGCCCGGCGGCTGGTCGTCCTGAGCGACGGCGCGGTCACGACCGGCGACACGGCCGAAGCGGTCCGGCTGGCCGCCGCGTCCGGCGTGGCCATCGACGTCATCCCCCTCTCGCGGCCGGAGACCGGCGACGAGATCATCCTGCGCGACGTACGCGCGCCCGCCCGCGTCGGCCAGGGCGAGACCTTCCGGCTCGATGTGGACGCCTGGAGCACGGCCGCGACCGAGGCGACGTTGCGTGTGCTGGGCGATGGAACCGTCATCTATGAGGAGATCGTGCGCCTGCAACCGGGGGCGAACAGCTTTGCCGTGCGGCTGCGCGCCGATACGCCGGCCTTCACGCGCTATCGGGTGCAACTCACGCCCGTCGGCGCGCTCGATACCTACCCGCAAAACAACGAACTGGCGGCCTATACGGAGGTCGTCGGCCAGCCGCGTGTCCTGGTCGTCGCCACCGCCGGGGCCGACAAGAGCGGCGAACCGCTGCCCGACGAGGCCGTCCAGCTGGTCCGGGCGCTGTCGGATTCCGGGCTATCGGTCGACCGCGTGACGCCCGCGGAACTGACGCCCGCGACGGCCGATCTGATCAACTATGCGGCCGTCATCCTGGTCAATGTCAACGCCCGCGAGCTGTCGCCGCGCAAGATGGAGACGTTGCAGACCTATGTGCGCGACCTGGGCGGCGGGCTGGTGGCCATCGGCGGCTCGCAGAGCTTCGGCATGGGCGGCTACTTCGGCACCCCACTGGAAGAAACGCTGCCGGTGAACATGCAGATCGACGACCAGGAACGCTTCCCGGCCGTCAGCCTGGCGCTGGTCATCGATCGTTCGGGCAGCATGGCGGCCACCGAGGGCGGGGTGACCAAGATTCAATTGGCGGCCGAGGGGGCGATACGGGCGCTGGAACTCCTCAACGACTTCGACGACATGACCATCATCCCCGTCGACGAAGCTCCCGACGCGATCATCGGCCCGGTGACGGCCGCCAACCGCGAGGAAGCCATCGAGCAAATGCGCCGGATGGGGGCCGGTGGCGGCGGCATCTTCGTCCGCACCGGGCTGGAGGCGGCGGCCAAGGCGCTGGCCGCCAGCGACAACGAAGTCAGGCACATCATCGTTCTGGCCGACGGCGCGGATTCCGAACAAAAAGAGGGCGTGCCGGAACTCATCGAACAATTGACGGCCGAAGGCGTCACCATTTCCATGGTCAGCATCGGCGCGGGGCCGGATACCGCCTGGCTGCAGCAGATGGCCGAGCTGGGCAACGGCCGCTTCCACTTCACCGACCAGGCCGCCAACCTGCCGCAGATCTTCACCCAGGAGACCGTGGCCATCCAGCGCAACTATGTCATCGAGGAGACCTTCTTTCCCGCGCAAGCGGCCGCCGGGCCGGTCCTGCTCGGCATCCGCGAGACGCCGCCACTGCATGGCTATGTGGGCACGAGCGCCAAGGCCACAGCCCAGACCTCGCTGATCACCCATCTGCGCGATCCCCTGCTGGCCACCTGGCAATACGGGCTGGGCCGCTCGCTGGCCTGGACATCCGACGCCACCAGCCATTGGGCGACGGATTGGGTGCGCTGGGACGGCTTCGCCACCTTCTGGAATCAGGCGGTGCGCTGGACGTTCGGCGCCGGAGCGCAAGGCGGGCTGGCCGCCACCGTCCGGCTCGAGGGCGAGACCGTCCGGCTGATCGTCGACGCCCAGGCCAACGGTGAATATCTGAACGACCTCGCGCTGACGGCCAACGTCGTCGATCCGGCGGGGAATACCCAGACCATCGCCTTACAGCCCGTCGGCCCCGGACGCTACGAAGGCACGTTCACGCCGTCGGCCGAGGGGGCTTACTTCATCGGCGTCGGCAGCGCGGACGGCGGCTTCCAGACGACCGCCGGATGGGTCCTCGGCTACTCGCCGGAATACGCCACGCTTGAGAGCGATCCGGCCCTGCTGGCGTCGCTGGCCGAGCGGACCGGCGGTCGTGTGCTCGATTTGCCCGGCGGCATGGCGGCCGTCTTCGACCATAACCTCAACGCGGCCCCGGCCTCGCAGCCGATTTGGCCGTGGCTGACGCTGATCGCAGTCCTGCTCCTGCCGCTGGACGTGGCCGCGCGACGCCTCACATTCACGCGTCGCGACTGGGAGAGAATGACGAATTTCAAATTACGAAAGACGAATCAAGAGGAACCCGCCGAGGAGATGCGGCCGGAGGGGATGGCACAGCTCTTGCGAGCCAAAGAGCGAAAGGCAGGGGAGTTACGAGTGACGAATGACGAATTACGAGTGAAGAAAGAGGCACCGGTGACGGAAAGCGCGCCGCCATCGGCGGAGGCATCTCAATCGGAGGCGCCGGAGACGACCGAATCCGCCCCGGATGCACCACCGCCTGACATTGAGCCGCTTGCCGCCCGGCTCAGGAAGCGGCGGGGTCTTTAGCGATGTTCAAGGAGTTATCCGAGCGACCCGGTTTAATGTGATGGCTTTTGAATGATATAAACCATATCAATGTAATCCGCGGACAGTCGTCCAAATGACGCCCATTGCAATAAGGTAGAGAATCCCGTTTCCAGCCGCCGCGCTAACCTCATGGAATCCTTCTGCTCGGTCAAGGCATTATAGTACTCCCCAACCACTTCCAGGCCATGGTTACGGCAGAAACTGTGGATTCCTTGCCTCGAAACAACCTCGTCGAATGGGGTGGGGTAAGGCCCAAATCCAGGCTCACCGGCCGTCTTGATCCCTCGAATATATTTCTTATAGGCGACATGAAACCAGAATGGCGTCAATCTCGTTATGAAACCTTTGACGGAATCCCTGTTTGGTATCTTCAGGATGATGATGCCGCCGGGCTTAAGCCATTGGGTGAAGTTGTTCAGCACTTGGGCCGCGCCACTGATATGCTCAAGCACAAAGGCATTATAGATGATGTCAAAGCTACTGTTATCGAAACCGGCGGTTCGCAAGTCGCCGACAACGATTAAACTCAAATCGCCCTGAGTTTCCTCACGAAGTTTGAGCGCCGTCTCATCAATATCGATGCCTGTCAGTGAGTAATCAAGGCCATTGAGATCGATCGGCCAATGGCGGCCGCATCCGGCTTCCAGAATCTCTAACCGCCCCCGATCACGAGCGAAGCGCTTAATGTATTCGGACAGGATTTCCGATTCGATGATTGTTGTGTCCAGCCTCTGCGGGGGCTTTATATCGTGTCTCGTTTTCATATGATAAGATTTGGAATCCGGTAATCTCTGCGCCATTCACCAAACCGAACCGGATAAATCCCCACGGGTCATACTACCGGTTTTCTCTTACACAACAGCTTACGATTCGGGATTTGCAAGGGATCTGAATCAGCAAGCCGCAATCCATCCGGCAGGCGCGGGAACGACCTCGGTCAGGAGCCGCCATTCGCCGTCATCTGCACGATGCAAGTCGACGAACGCACCTGCATCCGGCCATTGAAATCATCCATGCGCGATCCCCGCGACCTTGACCTCGGCCGATCCGCTTTCTATAATTGATACAAAGTATCATTTACGGCACCCTTTAGATGAAGGATCGAGCATAGAGTGAGCGACAAGGTGACAAGGCAAACAGGACGGGGGCCAGCCATATCGGCGCTGCTGATTGGCATGTTGGCCTTGCTCGCGGCCGCCTGCTCCCCGGCATCGACCACCAGCGACACCGGCGACGAGCCGCTCCGGTTGCCGATTGTCGAACCGATGACGGCCGCGGGCGAGCGGCTGCAGGTCGTGGCGACGACGAGCATCATCGGCGACGTCGTCCGGCAGGTGGGCGGCGAGGCGATCGACCTGACCGTTCTGATGCAGCCGGGACAAGACCCCCACAGCTACCAGCCGGGTGCGGCCGACCTGACCGCCGTGGCCGATGCCGACCTCATCTTCATGAACGGCTGGAACCTGGAGGAGGCGCTGGTTGGCGATCTGGTCGCCATCGGGCGGGAGGCGACCTTGATCCCCGTCTCGGCGGGCATCACCCCGCGCCTCCTGAGCGAAGACGACGACGAGCACGACGGCGGGAGTCACGTCCACGGGCCGGTCGATCCGCACGTCTGGCAGAGCGTGCCCAACGTGATCCGCTGGGTCGAGAACATCCGGCAGGTGCTGAGCGCGGCCGATCCGGCCAACGCCACACGCTATGAGACCAGCGCGGCCGCCTATAGCCGGAGCCTGCAACAACTGGACGAAGACCTGCGCGCCATGCTGGCGGCTATCCCCGAAGATCGGCGCGTCCTGGTGACCAACCACGACAATCTGGGATACTTCGCCGACGCCTACGGCTTCGAGGTGGCGGGCACGATCATCCCCTCCATCAGTTCGCTGGCCGAGCCGTCCGCGGGCGAACTGGCCAAACTGATCGGAGCCATGCGCTCGCGAGGCATCTGCACCCTGATCCTGGAGGCGACGGCCGCCGGACAGGTGGCCCGAACGCTGAAAAACGAATTGACCGATTGCGACGAGGTCCGGCTGGTGTTGCTGTACGCCGACGCGCTTGGCCCGCCGGGAAGCGGCGCGGAGAGCTACATCGGGATGATGCAAACCAACGCCGCGGCGCTGGTCAAGGGGTTAAATCCATGAAACGAACGATCCATATGCCTCACGAACCGGGGACGCCGGCGCTCGAAATGCGCGATGTCTGGGTGAACTACACCGGCCGCCTGTCGCCGGGCAACGGCGGGGCGCGACACGCGCTGGAAGCCGTCACCTTTCGCGTGGAGCGCGGCGAGCGCGTCGCTGTCGTGGGGCCAAACGGCGCGGGCAAGAGCACCCTGTTCAAGGTCATCGCCGGGACGTTGCGCCCCGACCGCGGCCGCGTGACCATCTTTGGCCACGGCCCGGCCGGTCATATCTGCATCGCCTACGTGCCGCAGCGCAATCAGGTCGACTGGAATTTCCCCGTGACCGTCGAGGACGTCGTCATGATGGGGCGCGTGAGGCAGATCGGCTTGCTGCGGCGGCCGGGCAAGTCCGACTGGGCGACTGTCCATGCCGCCCTGGAGCGGGTCGACGCGGCCGCCCTGACCCACCGGCAAATCGGCGAGCTGTCGGGCGGCCAGCAGCAGCGCGTCTTTCTGGCCCGCGCCCTGGCCCAGGAGGCGGAGCTGGTGCTGATGGATGAACCGCTCAACGGGCTGGATATCCCCACTCAGGAGGCGATCATCGGCATCCTCGATGACTTGCGGCGCGACGGCGTCACCGTCCTGCTGGCCACCCACGATCTCGATCTGGCCGCCGAGCGCTTCGACCGCATCATGCTGCTCAACCGGCGCGTCGTGGCCTTCGACAAACCGGAGGCGGCCCTGCAATCCGGCAATCTGCTCCACGCCTATGGCGGCCATCTCCACCGCGTCGAAGACGGCGACGGGCTGCTGATCACCGACACCTGCTGCGACGGAGAATAAAACTTCCGTCATTCGTCCTATCTATGAACTGGCTCCTCGAACCCCTGCAATATGATTTTATCGTTCGCGCCCTGCTGGCGGCCGTCGTCGTCGGTCTGGTCTGCTCCATCCTGGGCGTCTATATTGTGCTGCGCGGCATGGCCTTTCTGGGCGACGCCATGGCCCACACTATCCTGCCGGGGGTGGTGATCGCCTTTCTGCTGGGCTGGCCGCTGGCCGTCGGCGCGCTCATCATGGGTGTCCTGACGGCTCTGGGCATCGGCGCGCTGACCGAGCGCACGTCGCTGAAGGAGGACACGGCCATCGGCGTCATCTTTGCCGGGCTGTTCGCGCTGGGCGTGGCCATGCTCTCGGCTCGCGGCAGCTACAGCATCGACCTGGCCCACTTCCTGTTCGGCAACATGCTGGGCGTTTCCGCGGGCGACCTCATCCTGACATCCGCGCTGGGCTTCATCGTCCTCGCGCTCATCTACCTGTTCTACAAGGAGTTCCTCGTCCTGTCCTTCGATCCGCTGCTGGCCGAGACGCTCCGCCTGCCGACGAGGTTTCTCAACTACCTGCTCCTGCTGCTCATCGCCGTGACCATCGTCGTCGCCCTGCAGGTGGTCGGCGTGGCCCTCATGCTGGCCATCCTGGTGACTCCAGCCGCGTCCGCCTCTTTCCTGACGCGACGGTTGCCGTCGATGATGATCGTCTCGGCGGCCATCGGCGTGTTCTCCGGCGTGGCCGGGATTTACGCCTCCTATTACCTCAATATCGCCTCCGGCCCGGCGGTCGTGCTGGTGGCCACGCTGGTATTTCTGGCTGTGCTGGGGCTGGCGGCCCTGCGCGACCGCCGCTCCCTCCCGGCATCGAGTCTGGAGGCAGGGCCGGAAGCTCCATGACCGGGACAGATCCGAACAACGATCCGGCCGCTGTTCTGGTGGCGCGCGGCTACCGGCTGACGGCCGCGCGGCGCGTCATTCTGGACGTGCTGCTCGAAAGCGGCGGGCATCTGACGGCCGACGAGCTAACGGGGCTGGTGCGGCAACGCTCGACGGCCGTCGGCCGCATGACCGTCTATCGCACCCTCGACCTGCTCTGCGACCTGGGCTTGCTGCGGCCGGTCTATCAGGGCACCGGCGCGGCGCATTACATCCTGATGCACGGCGGCCGGCACCATCACCTCATCTGCACCGGCTGCGGCCGGATCGTCGAATTCGACGAGTGTGACCTGGACGACGCGCCCGACCGGATCGCCCAACGGTTCGACTTCGAGGTACGCGGGCATCTGTTGGAGCTGTACGGGACGTGCGCGGATTGTGGGCCAAAAGGATGAAACGGCCGGGTTTCGCAATCTCCGCAATTGGTTAATCAGGCCGCGCCCTATCCGACCAAACTCTCCAACCGATCGATAAGACCTTCCAGCACCTCAAACGCCGTCTCCACAGGCTCGGGTTGAGTTAGATCGACCCCAGCCAGACGCAAGGCATCCAGCGGATAGCGCGAGCCTCCGGCGCTGAGAAAGCCCAGATAATCCTCGGCCGCGCCGGTCTGACCCGACAGCACCCGGCGAGCCAGCGCATTGGCCCCGGAGATGCCGGTCGCATACTGGTAGACATAATAATCTGCGTAAAGATGGCCGAATGTGGCCCAACGGATACCGTCGCGCTCCCGGTCGACGACGGCCGCGGCGCCGTAGCTCTCGGCGAACAAGTCGGCCAGCCAGGCGATCATGTCATCGGCCGTCAATCCTCCGCCCGTCTCCTCGCGCTTGTGCATCTCCCATTCAAACAGCGCCAGGGTGGGCATCTCCAGGAAGTAGCGATGGAAATTGGCCATCGCCTCTTCGATGACGGCGATCTTCAATTGGGGATCGATATCCTGTTCCAGCAGATAGGCCCGCAACATGGCCTGGTTGAAGTTCGACGCCACCTCGGCCGCAAAAAGCGAGTAATCGGCATAAACCCTCGGTTGGTTCTCCCACGACAGCCAGGAGTGCATCGAGTGGCCAAGTTCATGGGCCAGCGTGCCCATGCTGTTGGCGTCATCGGTGTAGCTCATGACGATGAACGGATGCGTTCCCGGACAACCCCAGGAGAACGCCCCCGCCGATTTACCTTCGTTGGGGTAGACATCCACCCAGCGATCTTCCAGGCAGCCGCGACGCAGCCGGCCAGTGTACTCCTCCCCCAGCGGAGACAGAGCGGCGGCGATCCACTCCACCGCTTGCTCATAAGGCACGTGTGGCTTTTCGGTCGTCAACGGCGCCCAGATATCGTAGGTGTGGAGTGAATCAACGCCCAGCGCCCGGCGCCGCACTTCCCAATAGCGATGCCATACCGGGCGGTGACGCTTGAAGGTGTCGAGCAGGTTGTGGAATACCGCCGTCGGAATATTGTCGTCGAACAGAGCCATCTCCAGCGTCGAGTCATATCGACGGACCCGCGCGGCCAGCACATTCTGCTTGATCGATGTCGCCAGATTGCCGGTTAGCGTATTCTTGTAGGCCAGATACTGGTCGTGGTACCTCTCCCAGGCGGCGCGACGAATTGCCCGATCCGGCGAGTTGAGCAAGTCATCGATAGTCCCCTGGGTGACGGGCATCGTCTCGCCGCCGGCGACAACGGGCGCGAATTTGAAATCACTGTCAGTCAGCTTTGAGAAGGTCGAATTCGCGCCCTGGAAGGCGTCGGCCGCCATGCCCAGCACTTCCTCCACTTCCTTGGAGCGGACATGGGCCTGCCGGCGAAACAGGTCGTCGAAGAAATGAGCGTAATGCTTCAGGCGCGGCTCGGCCGCCATCCATTCGGTTAGTTGTTCGCGGCCGATGGCCAGTAGTTCGGGCTGGAGAAACGCCGTCGCCCCCCAAACCTGACCGGCAAAGCTGCCGGCCTGCCCGGCGCGAGCGGTGGCCGCCTGATCGGTACGATCGACCGACTCGGTCAGCATGGCGTAGACCAGCGCCTTTTCCACCCGCATCTGATAGGCTTCCATGGCCTGGAAGGCGTCGGCCAGCACAGACGGCCCTTCGGATAATCTCCCCTGCCATTGGCGAATGCCGTCCAGTTCGGCCGCCAGCGTGGCCAGTTCGGCCGTCCATGCCTCAACGGTGGCGAACACGCTCGTATTGTTCCAGGTGTAGCGAATATCGACTTCGCTGCGGCTTGGTATGTGAGTTAGAGACATGATGTTGCTCCTGTGATTTAGGGAATGTCGTGATCGAAGCCTCCTTTATTATAACCTCGACGCGCTTGAGGGTATAATCCGTGAGAGTTAGTGTCATCCCTGTCGCAATCGTCAAGCGCAATCATTATCGAGGATCATCCGCAAACAAGATCACGCATCAATCCAATCGGCATGAACGAGCAGGAACGTCACAACCGAACAGTCATGTTGCGCCGGGTGCGCGATGTCTGGCTGGAAGGAGTCCTCGAAGAGTCGCTCCACGGCGGGGAGATCATCGACCTCGGTTTCGCCTATCGCCCGGCCGCGCTGGGCAACAGCGGCGTGCCGAGCTGGCAACAGGCCCCTGAATACGACTATCTCCTGCCGGTAGGGACCAAAATCGAGGACGTCTTCGCCGCGGCCGATCGTGTGCTGCTGGTGCTGGGCGAGCCGGGCGCGGGCAAGACGACCATGCTGCTGCAGCTGGTCAGCCATCTGATGGCCGAGGCCGAAGCCGACGAATCCCGCCCCATGCCGGCCGTCTTCAGCCTGGCCGCCTACAGCGACGGCCGCACGCTGGCCCAATGGCTGGTGGAACAACTGGCCAACAACTACCAGGTCCCGCGCAAGCTCAGCGAAGCCTGGATCGAGAGCGGCCAATTCATCCCCCTGCTGGATGGCCTGGATGAGGTCGAACCCGGCCACCGTCCCGCCTGCGCCGAGGCCATCAACGAATTCCGGGAGCGGCATCCCGGCGTCTCGCTATTGGTGACGGCCCGCAATCGCGACTATCAGGCCCTGGCCATGCGTCTTAATATGGACAAGGCCATCATCCTGCAGGCCCTCACGCCGGAACAGATCGACACCTATCTGGCGCGGCGGGGCGAGCGACTGGACGGTTTGCGCGCCTCGCTGGCCGCCGACCGC
Source organism: uncultured Ardenticatenaceae bacterium (assembly GCA_964654505.1). Classification (GTDB taxonomy): domain Bacteria; phylum Chloroflexota; class Anaerolineae; order Promineifilales; family Promineifilaceae; genus Promineifilum. The sequence goes on from CAZZJN010000010.1 coordinate 33,397, forward strand.
ACCCTGCGCGAATTGGCCCAGACGCCATTGATGTTGTCCATCATGACCCTGGCCGCCAACCGGCCACCCGAAAGCGGTTCGGCCGCGTTGGGCAGCCATCTCAGCCGCAGCCACCTGTTCGATGTCTACGTGGAGCGCATGGCCCGCTATCGCAGCAAGGACATGAGCTACGCGCCCAGCGATACGATCAACTGGCTGTCGTGGCTGGCCAAGCAAATGGCCCGCGCCGGCAAGCCGACGTTTTTCCTGGAGGACATGCAGCCCGGCTGGCTGCCCGACACCGACCGGGACCGGTTCAGCCGCTACACCCGCACGCTCGTCTTCGCCCTGCTGACCCTGACGGCTCTGCCGTCGATCTTGTGGCTGCTTTTCAACGGCCGCTGGGGTGGGGCGGCGGCCATGCTGGCCGGCGGCGTCCTGGCCGCGGCCTTGCCCGCGCTGACCGGCCGGTTTCTGATTCGTCCCCGCCTGCCCGTTCGACGCATCGAGACGGTCGAATCACTGGGCTGGTCGTGGCCTTGGGCGGCCCTGGGCGCCGGCGTCGGGGCGGGAGTCGGGCTGGGGCTGGGCGCGCTGGTGGCCTGGATCGACCGCTGGACCTCCGTTCCCTGGCCGGCGTTGCTGGCGACAGCCGGAGCGGTGCAGATGATGGTTGAATACGCCCTCCTGCGCGGCGATTTGCGTCTGCGCACCACGCCCGGTCAGGGCGTCGAACAGTCGCGCCGCAACGGCTTGATGGTCGCCGGTCTGGTGAGCGTCGCCACGGGACTCATCGGCGCGCTGGCCGTCGTCATTGCCACGCTGGTCGGCGGTCCGCGGCCTCTGGTGCCCGTCTCGGCCTGGCTGCTATGGGCCGCGCTCTACCTGGGCATGGGCGGCGGGCTGGCCTTCGGCTTGCTGGCCTGGCTGCAGCATCGCCGGCTGCGCCACGTCCTCGACGACCGGCAGCTGTTCCCCGCTGAGCCGGCCAACTTCCTCAACTTCTCGGCCGAGCGAAACCTGCTGCGCAAGGTCGGCGGCGGCTATACCTTCGTTCACGCCCTGCTGCTGGACTATTTCAACGAGCGGCGACCTTGACACGCTCATCTCCCTCGCCCTCATTGCATGAGACGATCCCGACAACACGTGCCATTCCCACCGATTTATGGTTAAGTAGGCCCTAACCTATGCCGCTGTTACCCGGTGAACTCCTGCACAACCGCTACCGCATCGTCAGCCTCATGGCCCGCGGCGCGTATGGGGCCGTCTATCGCGCCTGGGACGTGACCGATCGGCGCGACGTGGCTCTCAAGGAGTATCTCGATCCGTCGGTCGAGATCCAGAAGCGCTTCAGGGCCGAGGCACGGCAACTGGCCGCCCTGAGTCACCCCCAAATACCGCAGGTACTCGACCACTTCGCGCTGGACAACGGCCAATACCTGGTCAGCGACTTCATCGACGGCGTCGATCTGCAAAGCCTGCTCGATCAGTACGGCCCGCTGCCGTCGGACCTCATCGTCCCCTGGCTGCAGGCGGCGACCGTCCCGCTGACCTATCTCCACAGCCGAAAGCGATTGCATCTCAATATCAAGCCGGCCAACATCCGGCTGACGCCATCGGGCGAGGTCTATCTGGTCGATACCGGCCTGCCGGGGCTGGGCGTGCGGCCGAATGCCACCGGCTACGGCTCGCCGGAGCAGCAAGCACAGGCCGATGTCGGCCCGACGACCGATATCTACAGCCTGGGGGCGACGCTCTACTCCCTGCTGACCGGCATCGTGCCACCCAATCCGCTGAGCCGCGAGACGGGGTTGAGCGATCTGATCCCGGCCCGCGAGGCCAACCCCGACATCGAGCCTTATCTATCCCTCGTGGCCGGGCGGGCCATGTCGCTGCGGGCCGACACGCGCTATGACACGGCCGAGGAGTTCGGCCGCGCGCTGGCCCGGCCTGCCGGTCGTCCCGCGCCGGTCGTCAGCCCCATGCGTCGCGCCGGGCCTGAACCGGCGGCCACAACGGCGGCGGCCGTTCCGCCCCGCGTGAAACCCAAAGCTCGTCGCCAGGTGCAGGGCCGAATCATCATCGGGCTGGCGGGGCTGCTGGCCTTCGTGCTGGCGTCCATCGGGTTCTTCTATCTGACCAATCTCGAACGGCCGGAGCAGGCCCAAGGCCCGGCGGCCACGGCCACCCTGCAATCGGCCGTCATCGCCGCGCTGACCCAACTGGCCCCCACGCCCAGCCCGACGCCGGAGCCGACCGCGCCGCCCACGCCCACGCCGGTGCCCTTCATCACCGAAACCGGCTCGCGCATGATCTACGTCCCCGGCGGGACGTTCGACATCGGCGACGATAGCAGCGAGCAAAATGACGAGAAACCGGCCCGGATGATCACCCTCGACTCCTTCTACATCGACGAGACCGAGGTGACCAACGGGGCCTACGCCCAATGCGTGGATGCCGGAGCCTGCCCGCGACCCGATCGCGCCGGGGCGACCTATTACCAGACCTATTTCGGCGACCCCAATTTCGATGACTACCCGGTCATCAACGTGAGCTGGTATGACGCCGACGCCTTTTGCACCTGGCGCGGCGCGAGGCTGCCCAGCGAGGCCGAATGGGAGTACGCGGCCTCATTCGATCCGCTGGAGCGGGTGAAATTCAAATACCCGTGGGGCGATACCTTCGACGGCAACCGGCTCAATTTCTGCGACGTCAACTGCCAGCGCGACGATCGCGGCTTCGAATGGGACGACGGCTTTCGCGACACCGCGCCGGTGGCCGGCTATCCGGACGGCCGCTCCCCAAAGGGTGTCTATGACATGCTCGGCAACGTCATGGAGTGGGTCGGCGACTGGTATGACTTCCGCGCCTATCGGACGATCACCGAGACCAATCCCCGCGGGCCGGTCGACGGCGAATTCAAGGTCATCCGCGGCGGTTCCTGGTACACCCCGCCCGGCCAAATCGGCAACGTGATGCGCGACAACCTCGACCCGACGGTATCGCAATCCACGCTGGGCTTCCGCTGCGCCATGTTGCCGCCGTAATCAACGGACGGGCATCGGCTTCACCTTCCAGATATCGTCGCAATACTGGCGCATCGCCCGGTCGGATGAGAAAAAGCCGCAGCGCGCCGCGTTGAGGATCGACTTGCGCGTCCAGGTGTCCACGTCGCGATAGGCGAGATCGATCCCGTCCTGGCAATCGACGTAGGCGCGATAATCGGCCAGCACCATGAATTCGTCGCGGTCGAGCAGCGATCGCATGATCGGCTGGAAGAGCGTCGCATCGCCGTTGGCGAAGACACCGGCCCCGATCTGGCTGATCGCCCGTTGCAGTTCGGCGTCGGCGGCGACATAATCCCCGGGTTTGTAGCCTTTTGCCTTCAGGGCGAAAACCTCTTCGACCCGCAGACCGAACAGAAAGAAATTATCCTCGCCCACCCGCTCGCGAATCTCCACGTTGGCTCCGTCGAGCGTGCCCACGGTCAGCGCGCCGTTGAGGGCGAATTTCATGTTGCCCGTGCCCGATGCCTCCTTGCCCGCCAGAGATATCTGTTCGGACAGATCGGCCGCGGGATAGATCGCCTCGCCCAGCGTCACATTGAAATTGGGCAGGAAAGCGACCCGCAGCAGCTTGCCGGCTTCGTCGTCGGCATTCACCACGGCCGCGATGGAGTTGATGAGATGGATGATGAGCTTGGCCATGTAGTAACCGGGGGCGGCCTTGGCTCCAAAGACGAACGTGCGCGGCGTCATCTGCAGCGTCGGGTCGTCCTTGATGCGGTTATAGAGGGTGATGATGTGCAGCGCCTTGAGCAATTGCCGTTTGTACTCATGCAGGCGCTTGACCATCACGTCAAACATCGAGTCGGGATTGACGCGAATGCCGGTGTGGATGAGGATGACCGTGGCCAGATCGACCTTGTTGGCGGCCTTTATCGCGCGCCATTCGGCCCGAAAGTCGGGGTCGTCGATGAATTTTTCCAGTCCGGCGATCTGATCAAGATCGCGCAGCCAATCCTCGTTGCCCAGCCGGTCGGTGATGAGTTTCGACAGGCGCGGGTTGGCCAGCCGCATGAACCGGCGCGGCGTGACGCCGTTGGTCTTGTTGTTGAACTTCTCCGGCCACATGTCGTAGAAGTCATGCAGCACGCGGTCGCGCAGCAGTTGCGAGTGCAGGGCGGCCACGCCGTTGACGGAATAGCTGCCGACCACGGCCAGATGGGCCATTCGCACCTGCCGCTCGCCGCCGTCCTCGATGAGCGACATGCGGGCGATGCGGTCGTAGTCGTTGGGGAAGCGCGCGCTGACCTCGACCAGGAAGCGGCGGTTGATCTCGTTGATGATCTCCATGTGGCGCGGCAGCAGGCGCTCGAACAAGGCCACCGGCCACTTTTCCAGCGCCTCGGGCATCAGGGTGTGGCAAGTATAGGCGAAGGTCTTGTGGGTGATCTCCCAGGCCTCATGCCACTCCAGGTTGTAATCGTCGATGAGCACCCGCATCAGCTCGGGGATGGCGATGACCGGGTGGGTGTCGTTGAGCTGGATGGTCGCCTTCTCGGCCAAATCATCGACGGGATTGCCGCAGCGTTTGATGCGGGCGATGATGTCGTTCAGGGAACAGGCCACGAAGAAGTATTGCTGGCGCAGGCGCAGCTCGCGCCCCTGGGGCGTGCTGTCGTTGGGGTAGAGCACCTTGGAGATGGTCTCGCTATGCACCTGTTGCTCGACGGCGCTGGCGTAGTCGCCGATGTCGAACAAGCGAAAGTCGAAATTTGATGTGGCTCGCGCCCGCCAAAGCCGCAGGAAGTTGACCGTCGTCGTCCCGTAGCCGGGCACGAGGATATGATGCGGCTCGCCCATGACCTGCTCGGCCGGATGCCAGCGCCGGCGATGGTTGCCGTCGGTGTCGGCATAGATCTCGATGTGCCCGCCAAAGCCGACGGGAACCATGTCGTCGGGCTGGGCGAACTCCCAGGGATAGTCGAGAGCCAGCCAGTCGTCGGGTTGCTCCACCTGGACGCCGTCACGGAACTCCTGCCGAAAGATACCGTACTCATAGCGGATGCCGTAGCCGATGGCGGGGATATCCATCGTGGCCAGCGAATCGAGGAAACAGGCGGCCAGGCGGCCGAGACCGCCGTTGCCCAGGCCCGGCTCCACATCGAAGGCCATCATATTGTCCAGGGGGAATTGCGAGTCCTCCAGCGCGGCGCGAGCGATCTCCTCGGTCCCGGAGTACAGCAGGTTTTGCGGCAATTGCCGGCCGAGCAGGTATTCGGCCGACAGGTAATAAACGAACTTGGGGTTATCGGCGTAGCGCATATCCACCGTGCGACGGTAGCGTTCGATCAGATAATTGCGCACGGTGCGGGCCACGGTCATGTAGATATCATAGTCCCCGGCCGATTGGGCGTTCGTGCCGCGCGAGTAGTAGAGGGCATCGGCCATGTTCTGGCGAAACGCTTCCGGCGTCCGCTCAAGGCGTTTTTGGGACGGTCCTAATAATTTCAT
>CAZZJN010000011.1:0-21736 GCA_964654505.1 uncultured Ardenticatenaceae bacterium
GGCGGCTCGTTTCGTGACCAGGTTGAAGACGTTGTTCGACCAGTTCTGGATGGTCGTGTAGCGACAACGGCCGCCCTTCTTGACGATGATCTCCACGACGGCCGAATGCAGCGAGTCGGATGAGTAGATCGGCGCGGTGCAGCCCTCGACGTAATGGACATACGCGCCTTCGTCGACGATGATGAGCGTGCGCTCAAATTGACCGGAGTTTTTGGCGTTGATACGGAAATAGGCCTGCAGCGGCATTTCGACATGAACGCCGGGCGGGACGTAGATGAAGCTTCCGCCTGACCAGACGGCCGTGTTCAACGCGGCAAACTTGTTATCGTTGGGCGGTATGATGCTGCCGAAATACTCCTTGACAAGTTCGGGGTGCTTGGCCAGGCCGTCATCCATGCCCAGGAAGATAACGCCCTTCTCTTCAAGGTCCTTCTTGATGTTGTGGTAGATGACCTCGGACTCGTATTGCGCGGCAACGCCGGAGAGGAATTTCTGTTCAGCCTGAGGAATGCCCAATTTATCGAATGTGTTCTTGATATAACCAGGCACATCTTCCCAGGAGTCTTCCTGTCTCTCGCTCGGCTTGATGTAGTAGTAGATATTATCGAAATCGATCTCGGACAGATCCGCGCCCCATTCGGGCATCGGCCGAGCCAGAAAGTGGCGGTAAGCCTCAAGGCGGATATCCAGCATCCACTCAGGCTCGCCTTTCATGGCCGACATGGCGCGGATGACGCCCTCGTTCAGCCCACGCTCGGCCTTGAAGACATAATTCTCGACGTCAGAAAAGCCGTACTTGGTGGCGTAGTCATCACGAACACCGGCCAGCAGCTCTTCTTCGGTCATCTTTTCAATTACTTGATCAGCCATTTATGCGACCTCCGCCGTACCATACTTCTCGCGCAGCCAATCATAACCGTTCTCTTCCAGGTGCAAGGCAAGCTCGGGGCCACCGCTCTCGACAATACGGCCGTCGAGCATGATGTGAACCTTATCAGGCTGGATGTAGTTGAGGATGCGCTGATAGTGAGTGATGACCAGCACGCCCATATTGTTCATCTCATGGAGGCGCTGGGCGCCTTCGGCAACAATGCGCAAGGCGTCGATGTCCAGACCAGAATCGGTCTCGTCCATGATGGCGATCTTCGGCTCCAGCATGGCCATCTGCAGAATCTCGGCGCGCTTCTTCTCGCCACCGGAGAACCCCTCGTTCAGATAGCGACCGGCAAACTTCTGGTCAATGCCAAGAACATCCATCTTGGCGCGCAGCAAGCGACGGAACTCGGGGATGGGCATGCCGGTGTCTTCGGGATTCGTAGCCTTGCGACGCGAATTGATCGCCTGGCGCAAGAACTTAGCCACGGTCACACCGGGCACGGCGACAGGATACTGGAACGCCAGGAAAAGACCGGCGCGGGATCGTTCGTCCGCTTCCAGCTCGAGTAAATCCTGTCCGTCAAAGAGAGCCTGTCCGGTCGAGGCGTCATAATGAGGGTGGCCGGCGAGCGAATACGCCAGCGTGCTCTTTCCGGAACCGTTCGGCCCCATCAGGGCATGAATTTCACCCTGTTTCACCGTTAGGTCAATCCCCTTAAGGATTCGATTTTCCCCGATATTCACATGGAGATTGTTGATTTCCAATGCAACAGTCATCGTCAAGTATGCTCCTAGAAAGTAATAGGCGGGCTCCCGCCCATGGTGTCACGGTTAGGCAGTCCGATGGCAATATCAGACAGGCAAAATTATAGCATGACCATTGACACCCGTCAATATTTATGATAATAATGATAAATATAGGGTAAATTGACTCCCTATACCCTGATTGCTATAATTTTTCACGGGATGCATGATGCTGAATAGGCGAAATCAAAGGGACGAGGCGGTTCTCAGCGAGATTAAGACCCGCTTTTAACCCCATCCCTGTTATAGGCTTTTGAGTGGACGAATACACAGGTCGAAGGAAACGCACCACCCGGGAAATAATACTGCATGGCATCAAGCAATCGCCGCAGTCAACCGTTGAGGATTTGGCTGAGATCGCCGATGTCTCTCCCGTCACGGTACGGCACCACCTCAACGCCTTACTGGCTGAGGGCGCGATCGAGACGACAACAATCCGGCGGAAAGTCGGCCGCCCCTACTACGTCTATTCCCTTAGTCGGCATGGCCAAGAACTTTTCCCCAAGCGTTATGTCCAGCTAACCAGCCGCCTCCTCGACGAATTAAAGGATCGATTGCCCCAGGAAGCTATCGGGGAGATCTTTGAAGGGGTCGTCGAGACCGTGCTGGATGAACACCGCGGGGAATTTGAGCACTTGCCGCTGGAAGAGCGTCTCGACTATCTGACGGCTTTGCTGTCTGAAGAAGGGTTCCTATCCACTTGGGAGCATACGATCGACGGCTACAAGCTGGCGGAGTATAGTTGCCCCTATATGTCCATCGGCAGCACCCACGACGAGGTGTGCCAATTCGATCGGCTGCTCATGAGCGGCATCCTGCAATTAAACGTATTCCAGGAGAGCTGCATTTTACATGGCGCCAACACCTGTCGCTTTAGCATCGAAAATGGGACAGCAACGACTAAGCAGTAGCATTTCTGTCGACCAAATTAATTTGAAAATGTTTATCTAGAGGACTGGGATGATCGCGAATCAAGAAGAACAGCTATTGGAATCATTGCGCTCGGTAATCGATCCGGAGATCGGGCTGAACATCGTCGAGTTAGGCCTGGTGCGAAACCTTGACGTCAATGAAGAGAGCGGACACGCCGACATCACCATGATCCTGACCACGCCATTCTGTCCCTACGGCCCCCAAATAATCGAACAGGTGCGGATTGTCGGTAATCAGGTGATGCCTGGTGGCGTACACGTTCAGATCGGCACCGAGTTGTGGGATCCTTCCATGATGGAGGAAGGCGCAGGGGGCGATTGGGGGCTGTTTTAGTTTAGTTCCCGTTCAGCCACATCGGCCCATCGGGCATTCGTTAATTTAACTAACGCCTCGGTCGGCACCTTCAACTGGATTCCCCGCTTCCCGGCGCTGATGCATATCTTGGCTTCCGCGCGGGCTGATGCATCGATATAGACGGCAAAACCCTTATTCAGAAGGGCTAGGGCTGAGATTCCCCCCACCTGCAAGCCGGTCAACTGCTCCGCCTCTCGATGGGTCGCCATCTTTAATTTCTTCGCACCGGCAGCAGCGGCCAGCTTCTTCAAATCCAGGTGGGCATCAGATGGGACCATCACCAGAAGCGGCTTTTTCCCGGATTCGGGAGGCAACACAACCAGGGTCTTAAACACGATGCTCGTCGGGAGATCAAGAAGCAAGGCGATCTCTTCGGCGTCGCGGAGATCATCAGGGTAGGTCAGGACTTCATAGGCGATTCGCTTGCCGTCCAGAGCACGCATCGCCAAAGTTTTCTCAGTCATGGCATCCGGTCCTGTCGCGCTATGCAAACGGCTATCTCCATGATTAACATCTCCCTAAATGATGATACTATGGGCATGTGAGTTGTCAAACCACCCTGCGAGTTTCAACCTGGTGCGGCTTGCCACTCCGGTAACTCCTGCTATAATTCACCCCACAATGCCACCCTAGCTCAATCGGCAGAGCGATCGCTTCGTAAGCGATAGGTTATCGGTTCAACTCCGATGGGTGGCTCTAGCGGTTCAGCCCTGGAGGAGCCAGGGCTTTTTTATTGCAGGATACGTTCGGCCTGATGGAAATGAACCCGGAGAGAACCAGACCCTTCAAGTTCAAGCCTATTGTCTTTGGCGTGGCCGGCGGAACAGCATCGGGCAAGACGACGGTCGCCCGGGCCGTGCTGGACGCTGTGGGTGCGTCACAGATAGCCTATCTGCCTCACGACGCCTACTACAAGGATCGGGACGATCTTCCGTTCGAGCAACGAGCGCATCTTAATTACGACCACCCGGATTCACTGGAAACCAAGCTGTTGGTCCGCCATATCAAAGATCTGATCGCCGGGGTGCCCGTCAACGTCCCGGTCTATGATTTCACCACACATCGACGAACCGACAACACCATTCTGGTCGACCCTGCTCCCATCATCCTGGTGGACGGCATTCTCATCTTCACCAAGCGCAAACTGCGCGATCTGATGGATATCAAAATCTTCGTAGATACCGATCCTGACGTGCGTTTCATCCGCCGCCTGGAGAGGGACATGAATGAACGCGGCCGCTCGCTCGATTCCGTCGTCGAACAATATCTCGACACCGTGCGGCCGATGCATCTGAAATTCGTCGAGCCGAGCAAGCGATACGCCGACATCATCATTCCCGGCGGCGGCCACAATCGGGTGGCGATGGAAATGGTAGTGAGCCGGCTGCATATGCTCCTGCGAGTTCGCGAGGAGCATGCGGAAGAGGAACTGAACCCATGATTAACTGGCAAGATCAACGCGTCGTCGTCACCGGCGGCACGGGCTTTTTGGGAAGCCACACCGTCAACGTTTTGCGCCAACGAGGCGCGGGCGAGATATTCGCACCCACCAGAGAAACCTATGACCTGCGCTATCTGGATGCCATCCTGGACTTATTGAACGACACCAGACCCACACTCATCATCCATCTGGCGGCTTCGGTTGGCGGCATCGGAGCCAATCGCGCCCATCCGGCCGAATTCTTCTACGATAACCTCATGATGGGCACGCAACTCCTGCATGAGAGCTGGCGAGCCGGGGTGGACAAATTTGTGGCCATCGGCACGGTCTGCGCCTACCCCAAATATACCCCCATCCCCTTCCATGAAGAGGATTTGTGGAACGGCTATCCGGAAGAAACCAACGCCCCCTACGGGCTGGCCAAGAAGATGCTGCTGGTGCAAAGCCAAGCCTACCGCGAGCAGTATGGCTACAACTCCATTTTTCTGCTACCGGTGAATCTCTACGGGCCGGGGGACAGCTTCGATCTGGAAAATTCCCATGTCATACCGGCGCTGATCCGTAAATGCCTGGAAGCCGAACAGCGGGGCGATGAGACTATTGTGGCCTGGGGAGACGGCTCGCCGACACGGGAATTCCTCTATGTCGAAGATGCGGCCGAGGGTATTGTGCTGGCCAGTGAGCGTTATGACGAAAGCGACCCGGTGAATCTTGGCTCGGGCAATGAGATCAGCATCAAGGATCTGCTGATGACGATCGTCCGCCACACCGGTTACTCCGGTCTTATTGATTGGGACACGACCAAACCCAACGGCCAACCGAGACGAGCGCTGAACACCGACCGCGCCTTCGAGCGTTTCGGCTTCCGCGCGACAACCGACTTTGACGAGGGATTGCGTCGCACAATCGACTGGTACCGGCAAACTTTGGTCGACAAGCAAGCAAACGGCACCGTCCCGACCCATTAACACGAGACGTGGGGATATACCCCTATGAGTTTGGCTCAGCGGAGTATCACCTCCGTCAGTTGGAACGCCGGTACGAATTTGGCCAAGATCGCTATCCTGCTGGTGCGGTCGATCCTGCTGGCCCGTTTGCTCCCTGTCGAAGTCTTTGGGGTCTACGCGCTGGCCACTTCCATCGTCACCTTCAGCGGCATCCTGCCTATGTGGGGCATGGGCGGAGCGTTTCTCCATCGGGCGCCGGAAACGGCCGATGAAGATCAGTCTGCGGCCGTGCATTTCACCCTTCGACTGGTACTGCTATCGTTCTGGATGCTGGCGTTGCTCGGAGCCGCCCACCTGTTGACCTCAGGATCGTTGCAAACGGCGCTATTCGTTCTCACGCCTGCTTTTGCCGCGTTGCACCTGTCCGACACGCCACGGTTCATCCTCACGCGGCGTGTCGTCCACAGACGATTGGCCGTCCTCGACCTTCTGATAGCCGTAATCACGACCATCATCGCCGTCTACCTGGCATGGCGGGGATATGGCTTGTCAGCATTGCTTGCGACTGACGTGGCGACGGCCGTGCTGGCCGGGCTGGCGCTATTCGTTTGGCGACCTGTCTGGCGGCCAAAGTTTCTCTGGTTGCGCGATACGGTTCGCTATTACCTTCACTTCGGCAGCCGCACCATGGCCGAATCCGCGCTGAGCGAAGCTATCGACAATCTGGATGATATCTGGACTGGAGCTTATTTGGGCAATAACGCCCTGGGACTTTATTCCCGCGCCTACACCTTCGCCACCTATCCGCGGCGAATCCTGGCCTTTCCAGTCAACCTGGTCGCCGGAGGGACATATGCCGAACTTAAGGAAGCACGTCATCAACTTTCCCAGGCTTTCTTTCGCACCAATGCCTTGCTGGTTCGCAGCGGGTTTTTGTTCGGCGGGCTATTGGTGCTGCTGGCCCCCGAATTCGTGCGTCTGGCCCTGGGGGAAAAATGGCTACCAATGATCCCCACCTTCCGATTGATGGCAGTCTTCACCTTGCTTGATCCCGTACGGGTGACGGTCAGCCAGATATTCGTAGCCGCGGGGCGGCCGGAGCGTGTCGTTCGCATCCGTTTGATTCAGTTAGCGGCGCTGATCATTGGACTGTTTCTGTTCGGTCGCATCTGGGGTATCATCGGCGTGGCCCTTGTGGTCAACGGGGTGCTGCTATTAGGCCTGATCCCGCTCATTCAAGCGGCGCGAGAACATGTTGATTTTTCAGCATGGCGCCTCTTCACAGGCCCGATCGCAGCGCTAATCGCCGGCGCCTCGGCCGCGTTGGTTATCATGTGGCTGATGTGTCGAACGGGGAGTTGCCCCAACGACTGGATCACCGGCACAGCCAAAGGGTTGACATTCGCGGCCGTCTTCGGCGGTGTCCTGTTGGCCATCGAGCGGGATGATATCGCGCGCATGATCGCCGACGCCAGAAACTTGGGGCGGGATCAAGCATGACCATGCCAACGTCGATGGAGTTTACAGATGCTAACCTGATCTTCCTCGTGTCCCAACCACGAGCGGGATCGACTCTCTTGCAAACCATCCTGGCCGGCAGCGAGGCGATACACACCACAGCCGAGCCGTGGTTCATGCTCCACATGCTTTACGCCCTGCGTGAGAGAGGGCATTCGGCCGACTATGATGCCACCGTAGCCGCTCGCGCCCTGCAACACTTTCTGAGCACGCTGATCGAGGGGGAGGAGGCGTATTACCAAGCCGCGCGGACAATGGCTCTAATATTATACGGCCAGGCTTGCCGCGAGGCAGACAAACAACTCTTCCTGGATAAGACCCCCCGATACTACAAGATCCTGCCCGAGTTGGCGCGAACTTTCCCGCAGGCGCGTTTCATTATTCTGATGCGTAATCCCGCGGCCGTCCTGTCGTCCATCCTCCACACTTGGATTAGGGGCGATTGGAACCGCCTCGATTACTTCGGGGACGATTTGTTAGTTGCTCCGCGTTCGTTGACGGAGTTCGCGGCCGAACCAGCCGGACGGATCCGGATCATTCATTATGAATCATTGATACTGGAGCCGGATGCCACGATCCGCTCATTATGCGAATGGCTGGAGATACCCTATCACCCTGAACTGCTCGAATATGGGCAACATCCACGACCCAAGGGGCGCTATGGTGACCCGACTGGCGTCGAGAAGCATCAACGACCTTCGGCCGATAGCCTGAACGCCTGGCTCGAGCATGCCCAAGATCCGCAGGTCCACCACATACTTTCGGCTTATCTCGACACGCTGGGACCAGAACAGCTTGCCTCAATGGGCTACGATCCCAACCAATTGTCGAGCGAGTTATCCGAAGTCAATCGACTGCCCGGCAAAGCCCCTGTCCGGTGGGAACAGCTCATGAAAGATAACAAGTCGGTCGCGGAACGGTTGCGCTTGATCGTCGCCGGTGGGCGACAAGAAAAACGGCCGCTCGACACTGCCCGGAAGATCGCCCGGCTACTGGTGGATAAATGACGGAACGGCAGGATACCCAATCGCGGAACCAAAACATTTCACCCGGTTCAAACGCCGTTGAAAAATCATCGGATGGGAATGTGTTACCGCGCATCACCGTCGTCACACCATCGCTTAATCAGGGGCGTTATATCGAGGCAACTATTCGATCCGTGCTGGACCAAGGTTACCCCAACCTGGAGTATATCGTGCGCGATGGAGGCTCGACGGATAAAACCATCGACGTTCTACGCCGATATGAGACTGACTTGTCACAAGTGACGATAGAGCCGGATGCCGGGCCGGCCGATGCCCTCAATAAAGCCTTTACCGCAGCGACAGGCGATATTTTTGCTTGGCTCAATGCCGACGACCTTTATCTGCCGGGCACGCTCCATGCTATCGCCGAGGCGTTTGCCGCCAATCCCCAGGCCGGGCTGATCTATGGCGAGGGCTGGTATATTGACGAGGCCGGGGCGCGAATCGAACCGTGCCGTTTCGTACGTCGAACATTCAACCGCCGCTATATGGTGAACAAAGATCCCATCCTGCAACCGGCTGCGTTTTGGCGGCGCTCGGTTTTGGAACATACGGGCAAGCTCGATACATCTCTGCGCTGGGTATTTGACTGGGAATGGTTCATTCGGGCACATGAACGAACCACCTTTCATTATTTGCCTCGCTCACTGGCTTATTATCGCGTCCAGCCACAAGCGTTGACACGCACGGGCGGATTGGCGCGGCAACTGGAACATGGTCGGGTTACACGCCGCTATGGCGCCTGGTGGTATCCTAATCACATTGTCCAACAAACACGCCGATGGGATGCCGTAGGGCGCCAGATCACAGGAAACAGGCCGCAGCTATGGGCGGCCGTCATTCGCCTGCCGTTCTCGCTGCCTCGGCTGGCGGCCGAGTGGTTATTGCATGGCATGTACATGCGTTAGGTACTGGTTATGAAAGTCGCCTTTCTGCCGGTCTACCCCAATCCCTACCAGCGCCTCTTGCGAGACGGCTTGCGGCCGAACGGCGTGGAAGTCGAGTTCCTGGAGAGGTTGCCGGATTCCGGCTGGTTGCACGCCCGACGCGCCGAAATGGACATTCTTCATTTCCATTGGCTCGATGGGCTATATATGGACCGGTTGAGGACCCCGCTGCAGATAGGCCGATTTGTCGCGCGCATCAGACTGGCGCGTCGGTTGGGCTATCGCGTTGTCTGGACAGCCCACAACATCCTGCCCCACAGGCGAGCGTTCCGGCCGCTGGACGTAGTAATCCGGCGATTGATGATGCGCGATGCTACAGCGGTAATCGTTCATTGCGAAGCCGGCCGCCGGGAGTTGCTGGAACGATTCCCACGACGTGGTCCCGTGGCGGTTATACCGTTAGGCAATTACACCAATGTCTACCCGATGACGATTACCCGCGAGGCAGCTAGAGCATCCTTCGGCCTGGATGAAACCCAATTCGTCTACATGGCTCTGGGAAACATCGCCGCCTATAAGGGGCTGGAACGACTTGTCGAGGCATTTGCCCGCGCGGCCGAAGAGGCCGATGCACTCCTGATAGCCGGGAGGAATCGAGACCCGGCGCTGGTCGAACGTCTGGCATCGGCCGCCGACGCTGATCCTCGCCTCCGGCTCCATGCGGGATTCGTGCCCGATGACGAGATGCAACGATACCTGTTAGCGGCCGATGTGATGGTCGCTCCGTTCGACAGGGTGTTGACATCAAGTTCGGTGATGGTGGGGTTGTCCTACGGGCTGCCGGTCATCGCCCCGAACCTCGGCTGCCTGCCGGAACTGTTGGGCGGGGAGGCGGGATCGATCTATCGTGCCGGGGATACTGATGACCTGGCTCGCACTCTGGCCGAAATAAAGGGGCGAGACCTGCAGGCGATGCGCGCCACCGCCAACCGCATCGCTGAAAGCCTTGACTGGAAGACCATCGGCCGGCAAACGGCGGCCGTCTACGAGAGGTGCCTGAGTTCATGAGTCAAGGCTGCAAAGTCGCTATCCTGTCGGTGGTGCATCAGGCACTGGACAATCGCGTTTTCTATCGCGAGGCCCGGACATTGGCCGAGGCCGGGTACGAGGTCACGTTAATCGCCATCCATGACAGAGATGAGGTTAAGGACGGTGTATGCATCCGCGCCTTGCCGCGCGTGTCTCGCAGTCGAAGGCCTTGGTTATGGCGAACGATCGCGCGTTTGGCAGCGGAGACCGACGCCGATATCTTCCATATCCATGATCCGGAGCTATTGATGTTGACCCCCTGGCTGCGACGAAAGACCGGGCGGCCAACGATCTATGACATTCACGAGGCCAACGCGGACTTCATCGCCGTCAAGGACTACTTACCCGCGCATATACGGCGGCCGCTGGCCGGTATTTTCCGGCGACTGGAGCCGCTACTGGCAAAAGGCGAGAGCGGGCTGATCTTCGCCGACGACGCCATCGCCGCCGATTTCGCCAGGTTCGACGGCCCCAAGGTGACACTGTTCAATTTTCCGGGCGACGAACTCATCGCGGCCGGGGCTGCGGCGATCGTCCGACGCGACCGACGCGAACCTGTGGTGCTTTATTTAGGCGGGATGGAGCCCAATCGCGGGGCCAGAGTGATGATCGCCGCCTTCGCCGAGGTTTTGACTCGAATGCCGGAAGCCCGATTATTGATCGTCGGTCACTTTATGCCTCCGGATTTGGAAGCCGAGCTACGGGCGGATGCTGCAACTCGGGGAATAGCCCACGCGATCACCATCACCGGGCGGGTGCCCTTCGAACAGATCGGACAATACTTGCAACGCGCTTCAGTGGGCTGGGTCACCTGGCAAGCCGCTCCCAAGAACCAGAAGAATATTCCCACCAAACTGTTCGAGTATATGGCCTTCGGATTGCCGGTGATCAGCAGCGACCTGCCCTCAACCCGGCTGTTCGTAGAGCCAGGGATCAATGGCCTGCTGGTCGATGCCGCTGACTCTTCGGCGCACGCGGCCGCGCTCCTCCAGCTATTGAATACCCCCGACGAGGCTGCGGCAATGGGGCGCGCCGGCAGACGATTGGTGGAGTCTCGCTATAATTGGGACGCGATGGCGCCCAAACTGCTATCACTCTACGATGAAATTCTCCAGCGAGATCAGCGATCTGATTCATAACCCAACCGCGCCATCATCGGCCGGATCATGGGCATGATGCGGCTGATGGCCGTCTCTTCACGCTGCCACTTCTCAAAACCGGGCTGCGAGACGACGTTGACCTCCGGCAATGTGTGGCCAAAGGCTGGAATATCTTCCGGGGCGAGGTCCAGGAATTCGGCGATTTGCCTGAGTATGACGTCGGATTTGGCTATGAGGTCCTCATAGCGCAGCGTGAGAACCCGTCGGGCATGGGGGGACTCGATGTAATCCAGGATGGCGACGTTACTCACCACCCATTGTTGGGCACAAATCTCCTCCAGCGGTCGGTCAACCCATTCGCGCCAACCGGGAATAAGGGTGAAAGCCCAACGGCCGCGCGTATATCCCGGGCTGGTGACCGGCACGGGGGTATTATAACCGGGAAAAAGGTGGGGTTGGCACCAGCCCTCCAGCAAGGAATGGACGTTGGCGCGGCCGTCGCGAGTGATGAAAATCACCCGAGCGTCGGGAAAAAGCGCCGTCAGGAATGGCAGTCGCAGGCAATGTTCAGGCGACTTGTCCAATAAGCGCAGCGGCCCAGGCGCGGACGCTACCCGATTGCGTATCCGTACAAAAGCGCGAACGATCCCCAGCCCGCCCTCGGGCAACCCGCTACTTACGCCGGAGCCGGTCGAGGTAGTTCGACCGCGACGCTTGAGTGCAGCATAGGTGGCGCTATTGTTAAGCCGGGTGCGAAACCGATTGACTCGCCGCCAGAAGTCGCCCGGCGCTGCTCCGGTTTCGAAGGCATCGAGGATATAAGCTCGCGACTCGGCCGTCAGATCGGCAGCCGTCAACTCACCTGATTCCCAGCCTTTGACTGACGGATGATGAAAATGTTCAATGATCGCCTTGCTTTCAATGCCGATAGACCATAAGGGAGCGACCTCGGACAAAATGTTATAAAGCAAGGTAGTTCCCGAACGGGCGCAACCGACGATAAGGATTGGCGATCTTATCATATGGGAGGTATATTACTCGTGTCGACGTCGTTCAGGCCAGTATCACGGAGCGAGCTTTCGAGGACGGTATGCGTATTCTGTTTCTGACGGGCCGGTTACCCTACCCGCCGACGCGTGGCGATCGCCTGCGCGCCTATCATTTTCTGCGCGTGCTGTCCCGCCAACACCGAATCACGTTACTTTCTTTTATCGCCGACGACCGGGAGACGGGAAACATAGGCCCTCTGCGAGAGTTTTGCGAGGATATTCAACTGGTCCATCACGGGCAGTTGCAATCGACAACGACGACCGTCATAAACCTCTGGCGACCGGCGCCCTTCCAATCGCTTTACTACCGCTCATCGGTGATGCAGGGAGCCATCGACCGATTATTGTCCCGTCGTCAATTTGACCTGGTTTACGTTCACCTGTTCCGCATGGCCCAATTCGTCTCCAGCCGCCGTCACCCCTATCGCATTTTAGACCTGACGGACGCCATCTCCACGGAGATCGAGCGTTCGCTACCCTATCGCGACCCCAAATGGCGGCTGATCTATCGTCTGGAGTTGCCGCGCATTCGTCGCTACGAGCGAGATATCGTGGACCATTTTGACGAGACCTGGCTCATTTCCAGAGCCGAACGCCGGCAAATCTTGCGCGATGAGGAAGATAAGCGAGTGCTGGTCGTTCCGAATGGAGTCGATTCCGGGCGTTTTCGACCGTCAGGGCGGCTGGCGAACGATCCGCGCCTGATATTCGTCGGTCATATGGGCGTACCCCACAACATAGACGCGGCCGAATATCTGGTTAACGATATCCTCCCCCTCATCCGCCAATCCATGCCTCAGGTACACCTGAATCTGGTTGGCGCGGAACCTGCTGCCCAAGTACTATCTTTGGGAAGTGCGCCAGGTGTGCGCGTGCTGGGCCATGTAGCTGACCTGAACGCAGCGCTTAATGATGCGGCTGTGTTTGTGGCCCCACTTCGTTTCGCCGCGGGCGTCCAAAACAAGGTGCTCGAGGCCATGGCGGCCGAACTACCGGTGGTGACGACAAGTTACGTCAACGCGGGGCTCGAGGCTGAACACGGAAAGCATCTTATCGTCGCCGACGATGCCGATCAGATATCTGAGGCCATTCTCGCCCTCTTGCGCGATCCTCAAGAGCGACGACGATTGGGCCGCGCCGGCCGCAATTTCGTTCTGCAAAACTACCGCTGGGAAGATGTCCTTAACCGGGTGAACGCGATCGAAGAGAAGATAGCTCCGGCATAAGGCCAGAATTCCCCCGCCCACAACTCACTCCTGCTTTTTATTTCGCCCACGCGCAAATCTGTGCTATTCTACGGCTCAATGGACTCCAGACTCACTCGTTGGTGCGACGCCTTTCTGGAAGCTTGCTGGCTAGTCGCCATCCTTGTCACCCCCCTGTTTTTCAACATTCATTCCGAGCGCGTCTTCGAGCCGGACAAGATCGCCTTGCTCAGGTCAATCGCGTTAGTGATGGTAGCGGTGTGGATCGTTCGGCTTATTGAACAGCAGGCCTGGCGCAATATCGGCCGCTTCCGCTTCTCCAATCCCGATGCAGTCTGGCACAAACCATTCGTGCTGCCGGTGGCCGGACTTGTTCTCGTCTACTTGCTATCGACAATTTTCTCCATCAACCCCTGGGTCAGCTGGTCAGGCTCTTATCAGCGTCTACAAGGAACCTATACAACTCTCAGCTATATCGCCTTCTTTGGCGTCATGGCGACAACCATCCGCCGACCCGAACAGGTGCGCCGGGTCATCAACACAGCCATAGCCGCCAGCATCCCTGTAGCCTTATACGGCATGGTTCAGCACTTCGGCCACGACCCGCTACCATGGGGCGGCAATGTCCAGGATCGAGTGGCCGGGAGTATGGGCAACGCCATCTTCATCGCCGGCTACCTGATCATGGTCATTCCCCTGACGCTGAGCCGAATTATCGATGCCTTCAACAATATCCTTGGCGAGGAGAAGCTGGACGCGGCCGATGTCATTCGCGCCTCGGTCTATATCTTCATCCTGGCCATCCAGCTATTGACGCTCTATTGGTCAGGCAGTCGCGGGCCGCTGATCGGTCTGGCGGTGGGTTTATTCTCCTTTATTCTCGTCCTGCTCGTGTCGCTGCGCAACTCGCGCGTCTCGGAGGATAGAACCGGCAGGATTTATCTTCGCGAAGCATTGCCCGCCCTGTTATTTCTTGCGCCGACGCTGATTGCCCTGCTAGTCAGCAAGCCGATCAGTAACGCAGCCGGGCCGCTGGTCGCCTTCGGCTTTTTCTTCGGGGTCGTAGCCCTGTCGGTGTTAGCGATATTCGTGTTGATTGCCGCCGGCCGGGGCTGGAAATGGCTTTGGATGGGCTGGATCTTCCTGACTCTCCTGATGGCCGGGTGGCTATTGCTATTTAATTTACAGGCTGAGCGCACCACAGGATTGCGCGATGTCGCCGTTATCGGGGGCCTGTTTGACGTGCTGGATGAATGGCGCGATCTGCCGGCTATTGGCACCTTCGGTCGGATGCTCGACCCCAGCAACGCGACCGGCCGCGAGAAAAGCGGCCGGGTGCGAGTGCTCATCTGGCAAGGGGTCATCGATCTCATCACCCCCCACGAACCGCTGCAATACCCCGATGGATCAACGGATCCGTTCAACTGGCTGCGGCCGATACTCGGTTACGGCCCGGAGACGATGTATACCGCCTATAACAAGGTCTATCCGCCGGAATTGGCGACTGTGGAGTCGCGCAACGCCTCACCCGACCGCTCGCATAATGAGACCTTCGATTCCCTGGTGATCACCGGGCCGGTTGGACTGTTGGCCTGGCAGGTCCTGTACTTGACGGTCATGCTCTTCGCCTTTCGCTATTTGGGGGTGGTTCGCTCAAGGCGTGACACGTGGATTCTAATCGGCCTTTGGATGGGCGGCGCATTGTTGGCCTCTCTCCTGGCGGTGTTAGTCGTTGACCCCGTCTACCTGGGCGTGGCTGTGCCGGTCGGTGTCATCCTGGGAGTCGTCATTTACCTCATTTATCACGCATTGTTCGGCCGCCCAGGCGAGTTTTCCGCCGGACATCCGGAAGCCCAAGGCTCGCCTTTCGCCCCCGGCCGACTGCTGATGAACGCCCTCATCGCTTCAGTGCTGGCTCATTACGTCGAGATTCACTTCGGCATTGCCATCTCGATCACACGGCTCTATTTCTTCGCCTTTGTCGCCTTAATGGTCGCGCTCGGTAACCGGCAGGACGCGACAGCCGAGATCGAGGCAGAGGCAGCGCCCGAACCGGTCTCGGCAGCCAAAAGCGGGAAACGCAAGCGTCGCGCCACATCCACGATGGAGCCGGTGGCACGCACCGGATGGCAGAGCCTATGGGTTCCGGCTTTGCTGATCATTCTCATGTTGGGCACGCTGGGGTATGGCTTCATCTCATACGCCCTGCCACCGGGGAAGACAATTGCCTCGCCCGGGGATCTGTCCGCAACCGAGGTATTCCGTCAATCGCTACTTCAGAATGCACGTCAGGATTTCGTCGATTGGCCGTTCATCATGCTGGTGATCATCCTCTCCTGGTCGCTTGCCTGGTTGGTTTTTCTGGCGGAGATGGTCAAATACGGGGAATTGCGATTCCCTACCTCAAGTTCAGGCCTGACCGACAAGGAAAGACTCTCCGCGGCCGGGATTTTCCTTGCCCTGGCGTTTACCGTCGTGGCCGCACGATTCCTGATGCCTGCGACCACGACGACGATCGCGCTGGGTCTCAGCCTGGGGTTGATCGGCGCACTTGTGTGTGCCATCGTCGCCGTTCTGCTGCTTGCCCGCAGACCCTCCGCAAGGGCTATCGGGGGGATTTTGTCGGTTATCCTCATGAGCATGGCCGTGCCCGTCCTCATCTCCGGTGGTTTCTTGCCGGGTGCGCTTATGTTCGCCGGAGGAGCGGTCGCACTGTGGCTGCTTTGGGACAGTCGCTGGCGGCAATCATTGCTGCCCACAGCCGGTGTTCTTCTGGTTTCTTTACTCGGCGGCTTCCTGGCCATCTACATCCACGCTTTCAATTACAAGACATTATTGTTCTATCGCGGCCGCGGACAGGTTGATTCAACGATCACCTTGCGAGTGCTGGAATCGGTTCAGGTAGGCGAGTTGCTCACCTACTTCTATATCTTTCTGTTCCTGATCACGGTTTTACTGTCTTTCGCTATCGGCTGGTCAGGATTGAGAGGTGGACGGCTGCCGCTAACCGTCGCACAACCGGCGTTAGCCTTCGCCGGCCTGGCCGCGATGTTACTCGCCGCCTTATTCCTTGTCTCACAGACGAACATTCGGCCGGTTCAGGCGGACATGATCTTCAAGCGCGCCAAACCCTTTGATGATCAGGCGTCGCGGGCCGTGGGAGCCGACCCGGCCGTTCGGCGCGAACTGTGGGACACCGCCATCGCCATCTACGAGGCCGCCATCGGCCGCGCACCCAACGAAGATTTCTACGACCTCTTCCTGGGTCGCGCCTATCTGGAACGAGCGGCTATCACCGAAGCCCCAGCCGAACAAACCCAACTGTTGACACGGGCCGAGGGATTATTGCTGCGAGCACAGGCTATCAATCCGCTCAACACCGACCACACCGCTAATCTGGCCCGACTGAATACACGCTGGTACGCGGCCATCGACGACACGGCCGAACGTACTGAACGACTGAACCTTGCCGCCCGATACTACGAGACGGCTCTGACGCTCAGCCCGCAAAACTCAGTCATTCGCAACGAATATGCTCGCCTGATACTCGACGTGATGGGTGATTGCGACCGGGCGCTGGCGCTCTACGATGAGGCGGCGACCATCGACCCGTTTTATGCGCAGACCCATCTGGCTCGGGCTGATGCTCTGACCTTCTGTGGCAGTAAATCGGAGGCGAATCGGGATGACTACTTCCGGCGAGCGGCCGCAAGCCTGGACATGGCTCTGGACATCAATCCGGGCAACGTCCGGGCGTGGATTCAACTGGCGGAGATTTATCGCCAGCTCGGTCAATTTGACGAAGCTCAGGCCGCCATGGAAAGTGCACAAGCCCACAACGATCCGCCGGTCGTGCCGACGTCGGAGCTCGATTTCCTGGCGGCGCAGATCGCCGCCGGAATGGGCAACACGGCCGAAGCTCGCGAACTGGCCCAGCGCGCTCTGGAGCTTGCGGGGGACACAACGGCCAAGCAAATCGAGGAATTCCTGAGCAGCCTGGGTGAGGAATAGGCCCACCCTATCCTAACCCATCCGGCAGGGCAATAAGACTATTATGCTGGCCTTCATCGTCATCTTTCTCATCGCCCTGACGACAACCTCCATTAGCATCCCCTGGGTGAGGCGGGCAGCTCTGGCCCTCGGATTCGTCGACACACCATCAGCCCGCAAGGCCCACCAAACACCGACCCCCCTATTGGGCGGAGCGGCGATATTCCTGGGGGCGATCATCGGCATTCTCCTCTACTATCGCGGCAATCCTCAGCCCACCGTTATCGGCGTAATGCTGGCAACGTCCGTCGTAGCCTTGGTGGGGTTGATCGATGACTACCGGCCCCTGCCCGCCTGGGCTAAACTGAGCGGCCAAGTCTTGGGCTTTTTAATCCTGGTCTACTTTGGCATCCGCGTCCGATTACCCGTGCCAGAGCCGGTCAATTATGCCATCACCCTGCTCTGGGTGCTGGGGATTACCAATGCGATCAATTTTCTGGACAATATGGACGGCCTAAGCGCGGGAATATCGGCCGTGACGAGTTCGTTCATCCTGTTACTGGCCCTGTTCAACGGCCAATTCCTTGTCTCGGCGCTGGCGGCCGGCGTATTGGGCGCTTGCCTTGGCTTCCTGCGCTACAACTTTCCCCCCGCGCAAATCTTCATGGGCGACGTCGGCACGATGTTCCTGGGTTTCCTGTTGGCCGTGATGGGCATCCAATTGCGGTTTCCTGACAATTCCAATTTTGTCACCTGGATGGTGCCGATCTTTTTATTCGGCCTGCCTATATTCGACATGTGTCTTGTCTTTCTGTCCCGCCTGCGACGTGGCATCAGCCCCGCAACGGCCGGCCGCGATCATACAAGCCACCGTCTCGTTCAACTGGGCTTCTCATCGCGGGAGGCCGTCCTCATCCTCTACCTGTTCAGCGGCATTTTGGGTATGATGGCGCTGTTCATAACCCGAGCGACGATCCTCGAGGGTTATGCCGTCGGTGTCGCCGCCATCATCCTGGGTTTGGGAGCCATTGGATGGCTGGAGCGTCAGTGGAAGAAGAGAGAATTAAATGAACAAAGATCATAATCCCCATAATCTCACTGATTATAAAAACCGTCCGGTTCGTAACGGCCTTGTTATCGGGCCGGCGCTCATCCTGGTGGCGTTAATCATATTGGCGTCTGTCATCGGTCGGGTGGCGGCAAAGGAAGAAAAAGAGAACGCCACTCCAGCCCAACATCGCGCGGCCGCAAATCTGCCATTACCCACGACTCGAGAGGACTTCTTTTTGCCGGGCACCCAACCCGGGACGCTCGACCATCCTATCGTCAACCCGGATGGATGCAACGGGTGTCATGGCAATCCTAATGGAGTCTCTATCTACAAAGGCTGGCGCGGCAGCATGATGGGCCAGGCAGGGCGCGATCCCGTGTTCTGGGCTGCTTTCGCCGTGGCCCAGAATGACGCCGTTGACGCCGGAGAGTTTTGCCTCCGCTGCCACACGCCCAAGGGCTGGTACGAAGGTCGCAGTGACCCGGCCGACGGCAGCGCGCTCTTGCCGGACGACATCAGTGCGGGACTGGCTTGCGAGGTATGCCATCGCATGGTCGATCCCGTTGCCGGAGCCGACGACGAGGCGGCTGAGCGCGACGAAGTCGTGCGCGCGGCACTGACGGACCCACCGCCGACCGATCACTTCGGCTCGGCAATGCTGATCCTCGACCCCGAAGACAACCGGCGCGGGCCATTCTCTCTGCCCAACTTCGGCCCTCATACCGCATACCAGGCCGAATTTCAGGGACAGAATGATCCGCTGACTACCTCGCGCCTGTGCGGCAGCTGCCACAATGTCGATAACCCCTTGCTGAGCTGGAACGAGAACCCGCCAAACGGTGGTGATCCACAATATTGGCCCAATGAAACAAACGCACCAGCGGAATCATTCGGCAAGGACGACTTGTTCCCCGTTGAGAGAACGTATGAAGAATGGCTGAATAGTGATTATGCGAATGGTGGTGTTTTCGCGCCGCAATTCGCCGGAGCCAAACTCGACGGCATGGTCTCCTCTTGCCAGGACTGCCATATGGTACGGCAGGTCGGCAAGGCATCAATCATCAGCCCCGTCATTCGCGACTGCAATACCAACGGCTGCCTGCCCGCCCACGTTTTCGCCGGTGGCAATTCATGGGTACCTCAAATTTTACAGGATCAACGTTGGCGATTGAATGCTCCGGCTAATGAGATGGATGCGCTTAATCAAACAACACTGGAAGCACGGAGCATGTTGGCTCGGGCAGCTTCTTTGGATCTGAACGTCGAGGACGGTGTTCTCACGGTACGGGTGACGAACGAAACCGGCCACAAACTCCCCACCGGCTATCCCGAAGGGCGGCGCCTATGGCTCAATGTTCGGGCTTATGATGCAAGCGAGGCCCCCATTTATGAATCGGGGGCCTACGACGAGTCGACCGGCCTATTGATCAAGGATACCCGCATCAAGGTGTACGAGGTGGAGCAAGGGTTGACGCCGGAGTTGGCCGACCTGGTTGGCATGGAAGCGGGACCAACATTCCATTTCGCACTGAATAACACGACCATCAAGGATACCCGCATCCCGCCGCGGGGCTATATGGTAGCGGCGTTCGATCGTCCAGGTTTGAGACCGGTAGGCGCGACATACGTCGACGGGCAATATTGGGACGACACCCAGTATGACCTGCCACCCGAAACAAAACGCGTTGTCGTGACGCTCTATTTTCAAACCTCATCCAGTGATTACATCGATTTCCTGCGCGAGATGGGCGGCGCCGATGGGGAGACTCTGTGGCAACTATGGGACGACAGTAAAAGTCCGCCGGAAGTGGTAGCCAGAGCTGAGTTTCCCGCACCCAATCTTAATTTCATCCCCTGGACGGGCGGCCGCTAATAAAACGCAATCAGTATGGCTTACAAGTTACCAGGCATATTTTGAGGAGACAGGCGGGTATGACTAAAAAACAAGGACAAACTCCTTCCGTTTCGGAGAGGCGTAAGCAAGAAGAGCAACGGCGCCAACAGGTCAAACAACGCAACATGATCATTGGCGGAGTAATCATCGCTGTGCTTGTTGCTGTGCTGGCCCTCGCTTTCTTCCGAGGCCGTAGCGATGGGACAGCCAATGAATTCACCGGAACAGAAATCACCGGGGATCGGCCGTTGACCTCCCTTAAGCCCACCGAGCGCGCTAATTATTACACCAAGCCACCGGAGATGACCATCGACACAACGAAAGATTTCCAGGCTATCTTTCGCATGGCGAACGGCAAAGAGATGCGCTTCGATCTGTTTGATGACGCCGCTCCCATGACCGTCAACAATTTCATCTACCTGGCCAACCAGGGTTACTATGACGGGACGACTTTCCATCGCGTGCTGCAGGATTTCATGGCCCAGGGAGGCGATCCGACCGGCACGGGGAGCGGCGGCCCTGGCTATATGTTTGAGGACGAAACGGACAATGGCCTGACATTCGATCGGCGCGGCCTGTTGGCGATGGCCAACGCCGGCCCTGATACCAATGGCAGCCAATTCTTCATCACCTTTGTGCCGACGCCACACCTGAATAACGCTCATACCATCTTCGGCGAACTGGTAGAGGGTGACGACGTGCTGAGCGCCATCACGTTACGCGATCCGGGATCGGCAACCGGGCCGGGAGATATCATCGATGAGATCGTGATTCTCGAGCAATAGCTGGATCGGCCATTGCAAGAAACCACTCATCAATCCGGTGGATGATGATCAAAAAACGCCGAACACGCTATCTGATCGCCCTTGTCCTGTTGTGGTCATTCGGCGTGACAATGATGCGCGGTCAGCGGCGGCCAAATGATTGGGCCGAAGCTCATTGGCTCATCAGCTATCAGTTCGGTTTAATCAAACGTGGCCTGCCAGGGACATTGCTGAAACCGCTGATATCGCTCGCCCCGACTCAGGCTGAGTCGATCATAACTACCGCCTCGTTTGTCATCACAGCTCTCTTCTCCATTGCTCTGCTGGCATTATGCTGGTCCATCCTGCAGCGAAGCGCGTTCTCGACAACGGCCGTCCTCATTGTAGCTGTCTTCCTCACATCACCTTTCATCGTCATGAGTGGCCATCTCAACGGCTACTCGGACGGCCAGATCATGTTGTTGAGTATCGTCGCCACGGCCTTGGTCTTGCGCGGCCGAATGTGGGCGGCCGCGCTCGCTCTTACAATCGGTTTATTCATTCACGAGACGATCTTTTTCATCGGGTTTCCCGCCGTACTCTGGGCCGGGCTAATGGTCACCGGGTTCAAGAAAACGCAGATCGTTTGGAAGCAGCTTACACCATTTTTACTGCCACTGGTCGCTTTTATCGCCCTGTTCCTCTACCAATCCTTTGCCGTCGATGCCGGAAGCCTGGAAAGCGCGCTCGTCACCTATCTCAAAACCTTCCCGTTTATCCGATAAGACCAGGAAGTCATAGTACCTAGCTCGTTAGCCAAAACAATTTTG
>CAZZJN010000011.1:21746-37150 GCA_964654505.1 uncultured Ardenticatenaceae bacterium
CTGGGGGCGACTGTTCGATCCCTACCTGATGATGACCATCTTGCCTGTCACCATCGCTCTCGGCCTTTTCACCCACGCCGCCCTACGCGAAGGCAATGCCTCCCGCAGGCTCAGAGTCGTGGGCATCCTCCTTCCCTTCTTGCCGTTGATCTTGCATCTAATCGCCTGGGACACGCCTCGGATATGGACCTATCCGATTTTTGTCGCCTTATTGACCGCCTGGGTGGCTTGCCGATTGGCCGATCCGCACAAGCTGGCAGATCTCAACCATCGGCCGTTAAACATCGCCTGCCTGCTAATTCTGCCGTTAAATATTCTCGGCCGTATTCCCTTGATGGATTGGCGTGTGGAGCGTTTTTCGATTTTATGGCGCGTCATCCTGTATTCACCGCTGGCAGTGGCTGTATTTCAGGCGGTTGCAAACCAACCTCATTCCGATTATACTCAGGCTGATAATCATATAGTTGAATGACTGTGAACGGGAGTAGTAAGCCGCTCGCCTGCCCGACAGAGAGTCATGGCCTTGACTGAGAGCCTTGACCGGAGCAAAGTGGTCGAAGTCGCCCGGGAGTTCTTCCGCCGAAACCAGTAAGCGGAAGCGGGACAGCCCGTTAGCGCTGACACAAGCGTCGATCCGGATGGATCGGAAGCAAGGTGGTACCGCGTGAGCGTCGCGCTCTCGTCCTTGATTGGCGAGAGCGTTTTTTGTTTTCAGGGATTAATAAATTATTGCATTGGTTATTGTTAATAATAATCGTGGATAGAAAGAATCATGTATCGAGGATTTTGCCATGAGTGAAATGCCGAAGACCTACGACTTCAACGCGACGGAAGAGCGTCTCTATCAATGGTGGGAAGAAAACGGCTGGTTCAAGCCAGAGGCACGGCCGGACGATGCCAAGCCATTTGTCATCTCCATCCCCCCGCCCAATGTCACCGGCGAGCTGCACATGGGTCACGCGATGTTCGTCGCCCTTGAGGATCTCATGATCCGGCGCGCACGGATGCAGGGACGAGCCGCATTATGGGTGCCGGGTGTCGATCACGCCGGAATCGCCACCCAGCTACAGGTGGAAAAGCTATTACGCA
Source organism: uncultured Ardenticatenaceae bacterium (assembly GCA_964654505.1). Classification (GTDB taxonomy): domain Bacteria; phylum Chloroflexota; class Anaerolineae; order Promineifilales; family Promineifilaceae; genus Promineifilum. The sequence continues at coordinate 22,836 of CAZZJN010000011.1, forward strand.
GCGAGGGAACATCGCGCCTGGAGGTCGGTCGCGATGAGTTTATGCGTCGCACCTGGAAATGGAAAGAGAAATACGGCCGCCACATTACCCGCCAATTACGCCGACTGGGCGCTTCCTGCGACTGGGATCGGGAGCGCTTCACGCTGGATGAGGGTCTGTCGGCGGCCGTGCGCGAGGCTTTCGTGCGTCTCTATCGCATGGGCCTGATCTATCAGGATGAATACCTTGTCAACTGGTCGCCCGGTCTGCAAACGGCCGTCTCCGATCTGGAAGTGGAATACAAGGAAGAGCAAGGCACTCTCTATTACTTCAAATACCCAATAGCCGGTGGCGACTACCTGCCGGTGGCGACGACGCGGCCGGAGACGATCCTGGGGGATACGGCCGTGGCCGTGCATCCAAGCGACGGCCGTTTCGCCGAGCTTGTGGGGCGGACTGCCCTGGTGCCGATGTTGAATCGCGAGATACCGGTTATCGCCGACAGTTACGTCGAGATGGCTTTCGGCACGGGCGCGTTGAAGATCACGCCCGGACACGACCTGAACGACTTCGAGATCGGCAAGCGTCACAACCTGGCGATCATCAACGTCATGAACAAGGACGCGACGATGAGCGAGGCTGCCGGGCCTTATGCCGGGCTGACGCGCGAGGAAGCACGTCGGAAGCTCTGGGCCGACATGGAAGCGGCGGGGCTGACGATCAAAACCGAACCCTACACTCTGAACGTCCCGCGCAGCCAGCGCGGCGGCGAGATCATCGAGCCGATGATCAGCAAACAATGGTTCGTCAATACCAAGCCGATGGCCGATATGGCTCTGACCGCGGTTCATAGCGGGCGCATCACTATCGTGCCCGACCACTTCATCAAGACCTGGGACAATTGGCTGGAGAACATCCACCCCTGGTGCATCAGCCGTCAATTGTGGTGGGGTCACCGTATCCCGGTATGGACATGCGATGGTTGCGGGCACCAAACGGTGGCCACAACCGATCCGTTGGCCTGTGAACGATGCGGTAGCACACAACTGGTTCAGGATCCCGACGTGCTGGACACCTGGTTCAGCAGCGGCCTTTGGCCATTCTCCACCCTCGGCTGGCCGGAGCAGACGGCCGACCTGGCCCGGTTCTACCCGACGGATGTGATGGAAACCGGCTATGACATCCTGTTCTTCTGGGTGGCTCGCATGGTGATGGCGGCGACCTTGTTTACCAACGACATCCCGTTCCATACCGTCTATCTGCATGGACTGGTGCGCGATGGGAATGGTCGCAAGATGAGCAAGACGACCGGTAACGTGACCGATCCGCTCGACGTCATCGACCAATTCGGCGCAGATGCGCTGCGTTTCACCCTGCTCACTGGCGGCACACCGGGACATGATCTGAACCTGGCCATTGAACGGGTGGAAAGCAACCGCAATTTTGGCAACAAGATCTGGAACGTGGCCCGCTTCATCGCACGCAGTTTCGAGCGAGCCGACGCGACGACACGCCCGGACGATGTGATGGCCGTGTACTCCACGGCCGATCGCTGGATTCTGAGCCGTCTGGGACAGACGATAACCAATGTCGACCGGCTAATGGACGGCTATTTATTCGGCGAGGCGGGGCGACAAATCTACGATTTTCTATGGAACGACTTCGCGGACTGGTATGTGGAGATCGCCAAAGTGCAGATGAACTCGGGTGGCGCGGCGACGTGGGCCTCCTTATCCGTGCTGAGTACGGCGCTGGATCACACGCTTCGCCTGTTGCATCCGTTCATCCCGTTCGTGACAGAGGAGACGTGGCAGCAATTACGCTCCGCGGCCACCAGCGCCGGCATCGACCCGGCCGGGAGTTGGCCTGATGCCCTGATCGTAGCCGACTGGCCGCAGCCAATTCTGGACGATCCGACGGCGACAGCCGACTTCGAATTACTGCGCGAACTCATTCGCCGCATCCGCAATGCCCGCGCCGAACAAGATGTGGAGCCGGCGCGCTACATTCCAGCCATCATCGCCGCGGGAGAGAAGTTCGAGCTGATAGAAACCCAGCGGCCGTTGCTGGCCGCCCTGGCGCGGCTGGATGATAACCAGTTGACGATCGCAGCCTCAGTCACTCCGCCGGCGCATGCAGTGACATTGGCCCTGGGTTCCACCACCTGCTACCTGCCGCTGGCGGGGATGGTCGACCTGTCGGCCGAACGAGCGCGGCTGGAGAAAGAGGGAGTGGAACTGGGCAAGCAAATTGATCGGTTGATCGGTTTGTTGAACAGCCCCTTTGCCGAAAAAGCGCCGGAGGCCGTGGTTCAAAAGGAACGGGAAAAGCTGGCCGATTTGGAAGCAGGTCGACGAGAGATCCTGGAGCGGCTGGCGAATCTGGAATAAGTATTTTCAGGTAGCCGGCATTGTGCCGGTTACCTGAATCCCTAATACAAGCATGATGAGGATATGACGACAAGTAAAATCAGACCTACTAATGTGACCGCCGACCGGGAACAGCGGATCTTAATGATTCAATGGAACAATGGTCGGGAATGTCGATACACCTTTGCCGGACTACGAGCCGTATGCCCATGCGTGCTTTGCCAGGGCGGCCATGACCATATGGGGCGGCCGGCCGACAAGTTGCTGCTGGCGAAGTCAAAAAATGACAAGCTCAACCTAGAGGCGGCGACGGCCGTCGGCAGCTATGCCATCAATTTCGTCTGGAATGACGGGCACGATTCGGGCATCTACAGCTGGGACTATCTCTACGAGGCGTGCCTCGAGGAATGACATCAAACGGAGATGCGACTATCCACGCAGGCAAGCGAGCTGCAACCGCTTAAGCGTCGCTTAGCAGCGCGTCATACGTCTGGCGCCGGCGAATAACCCGGAAGGTATCTCCCTCAACCAGCACCTCAGCCGGTCGGAGTCTGCCATTATAGTTGGAACTCATGGCGAATCCGTATGCTCCGGCATGGAGAACGGCCAACAAGTCGCCGCGTTCAACCGGCGGCAAGACACGCTCCCGAGCCAAAAAATCGCTTGATTCGCATACCGGGCCGACGACATCAACCGTCACAGATTCTCCTTCGGTTTCCACCACCGGGAAGATAGGGTGATAGGCCTGATAGAGTGCCGGTCGAATGAGGTCGGTCATGCCCGCGTCGGTGATCACGAACTGCTTCGCCCCCTGCTCCTTGAGATAGACGACACGGGTAAGTAACGCGCCGGAACGGCCGACGATGGAGCGGCCCGGCTCAACCACCAGTCCATAGCCGTGTTCACCGACAATGGGACCGATCGCGCGGATCCAGTCGGCCGCGTTTGGCGCGGGCCCGTCATAGTCAATGCCCAACCCGCCGCCGGCATCAATGTAGGCCAAACTGATTCCCTCAACCTTCATTTCATCAGCCAACTCGACCAGAAAGCGAACAGCCTGACCAAACGGGTCGAGGTCGGTGATTTGCGAGCCGATATGAGACGCCAGGCCAACCGGCTGTAACCAGGAGTGGCTCGCGGCCCAGCGCAACATGGCTACGGCGCGCTCGCGCGGTACGCCAAACTTGTGGCCGTGCAGTCCTGTGCTAATGTAGGGATGCGTCTCCGCGCTGATGTTGGGATTGACGCGAATCCCGATAGGCGCAATAATGCCCAGTCGCTCCGCCTCGGTCGCCACAGCCGACAATTCCATCTCCGATTCGACATGGATCGCCCGAATGCCGGCGCTCAAAGCCTCGACGATCTCGGCCGATTTCTTGCCGACACCGGAGAAAATGATCTTGCGCGGATCGATGCCCGCGTGGAGTGCCAAGAATAACTCCCCCCCACTGGTCACGTCAGCTCCAGCCCCAACCCGACCCAACAGTTTCAGGATGGTCGGATTGGCATTGGCCTTTACCGCATAACAAACGAGGGCGTCCGCGCCAATCACTTCTGCGGCCGTATCCAAATAAGCCCGGGCACGAGATATGATCTCGGCTTGGCTATAGACATAAACGGGGGTATCGACGGCCGAGGCGATGGCGGTCAACGGCACACCCTCGCAGAATAGCTCGCCGGAGTGGTAGGCAAAAGGAAAATCAGCCGGCAACGGCGCCGGAGTCGATGGCGACGAGATGCTCAAAGGATTCCTCACTCTCATCAAGGGTGGCGCGTTCCATCGTGGCGATGGTTCGGGCTACGTTTTCGATAGCTACACGCTGCTTGCGATAGAGGTCGGATTCGCTCATCGCCAGCCGCCGGGCGACATCGCGCACCCGACGACCCTGGACAAACTTGAGGTCCAGGATGTTGTAGAGAATCCATTCCGTCGTCGTCAGGCTGCGCTGGCCGTCCGGTTTTTGCTGCTCAATCGCCTCGGCCAGGATGGCGCGCAGGGCGCTGACCGGGTTGTTATCATGTTCGCCCATTTCTCGCTGCACCACTTCCAGTTGCAGGAGAGGGCTTTCGGTCAATTTCGGCCCGCCCCAATAGTGGGTCAGCGCTTCGCGAACCATATTGCTGAATTCAGGGTCCTGCAATATCTCTTCATGGACGATCTGGGATTGCGCCGTCAGCGCCGGCAAACCGCCGTAGGTTGCCGCGCTGCGACGCTCTTGCAGGGCAGTGATCTCCGGCAGGATGCCTTCCACGGCCGCAAATACTTCCTGCTGCAAGAGTCGATCTTCAAGCGCGGCCGCGGCCTGAATGCGCAGCCGGCTCAATAGTTCCAGCTCGCCCGGCGTCAGGTCCGGCTCGGGTGCGCGGGCGCGCATGCCCAGAATGCCCAGAAGCAGGCTGCTGTTCTCGTTATAGAGAGGCTGAATCCAGTAATTGCCCCAGATGAAGAAATCGTCGATAGGATCGCCACCGTTGGCCGCCTCCTCGATGCCACTCACCGGCAACGACAATTTGTGAAGTTCCTCGCTCGGCAAATCTTCCAGAGGGCCGACCACGGCTTCAAGCCTGGGCCCGGCGGGGGTAAGGCCAGCAACAAAAGCTGTCGGCGTGCGAACCGCCTCACATGTGGCTGCCAGAACGGATTCCAGGAATTGCCGAAGATCGCTGGTTGTCAGTAGACGTTCACTCAGGGCCTGGATACGTCGCACGTCCGGATCATCGTCGAGCTGGAAGGCGCGCTCGAAGGTCTTTTTATACTGGTGGATGATCCATTCCACGACCATGACCGTAGCCACGACAGCAAACCCCAGTATAACCTGGTTGGGCAGGCCGAAGATGGGCGGCGCCCGGCTTACCAGAACAAAGACCAACAGGACGATAGTGGCCGCCAAAGGCACGCGCGCCATATATTTATAAAGGCGCACCCGAACCACACGGTCGGGTGAGGTCGAACCAAAATAAACGAGTTGTGAGGTCAGGACGGCAAAGAGAAAACTGACGATGAAGTTACCGATAATCAGAACAGGCCACAGGAGGACGGGGATGTCGGCCGTCGAGTCGCCCACCCACACGGTATACGGGAATACACCAAGCGGCGCGGCCAGAATAGCCAACAGGGTGGTAGTCATTCGACGCCGCGTCGTAGTCGTCAGGCATCGTTGGCGCGCCCGCCAAACATTGTACACACTGCCTGCGGTCACAGCCCAATAATAGGCAGCAAAGAACGGGAATAGTGGGCCGCTGGTGAGGCGGGGAGTTGGAGCAAGCGGCGAAGGTGGCCCGACGACAAAATCGCTGAACAAACCCAGCAGAACAAACACCGCGCCAATCACATAGCCGATAATGACGATAATGCGCCGCCGTCGAGAGAGCTTGCCGGTCGTCGCCAGGAGAGCATCAGACAGGTGGAATTGAGCGGCCGGCACTATGGCTACACCGATCCAGCCCAGCCGAAGTAAAAGTTCAGTGGAGTCGGGAACGATCGCCCGGCTGACAAGCAACTCGGTCAAATAAACAAGGACGACCAGCCCAACGAGGGATGAGAATGCCCGCGGCACGCTTCCCCGGGAAAACCGCGGCACATTATAGAGAACAACCGCTGTACCGAATATGACAATGATGGATTGAAGAACATCATTGACATAGCCGAATAGTTGCGCCATATCGCCGTTCACAGACATAACAACAGATAGGGTGAATACCGCTCGACGGCGGGACGATCACGCCGGTGAGGGTGACGGCGGCCGATCAAGAGGAGATGGCCGGGTTCGTTCACCCGACTCGGCCGGCTTCATCTGGCCAACCTTGGGGCTTCCCGAAGATGGTGGTTGAGCGGCCGGCAGATCCTTACCTTCAACAAGGGCGACGAATTCCACCGCTTCCAGCGTTTCGACCTCTAACAAGTGTTGCGAGACCGTGTCCAGCTTATCACGATTATCGGTCAATATTTTCGTGGCCAGATGGTGGGCAGAATCGATGATCCGGCGCACCTCGACGTCTATTTGCTCGGCAACGGCGTCGGAATAATCACGTTGCTCGCTGATCTCGCGACCGAGAAAGACAAGCTCTTGCTTCTCGCCATAGACGCGCAAGCCAAGCTCGCTGCTCATGCCGTATTGGGTAACCATAGCCCGGGCGATGCGGGTCACCTGTTGCAGATCATTGCTGGCGCCGGTGGTGATCTCGCCGAACACGATCTCCTCAGCCACCCGACCGCCAAGCGCCGTGGCGATCATCGCCTCGAACTTCGATCGGGTCAGGAAGCTGGTATCTTCATCCATGTACCAGGTGACGCCCCCGGCCATGCCGCGCGGTATGATTGTAACCTTGCGCAAAGCCTGTGCATGGGGAAGGAAGTGACTTACCATCGCATGCCCGGTTTCATGATAGGCGGTCAGCAGCTTCTCCTCGTCCGACATGATGCGACTTCTGCGCTCCGGCCCAAGTTGAACGCGCTCGATAGCCTCATGAAATTCGCTCATGGAAATATTCTTCCTGTTCCGGCGAGCGGCCAGAAGAGCGGCTTCGTTGACCGTATTCTCGATATCGGCGCCGACAAAGCCAGGGGTGGCTTTAGCCAAGGCGTTCACATCCAAACCACTGGACACGGGCTTGCCGCGCAAGTGGACGCGAAAGATAGCCTCTCGGCCGCGCATATCAGGCTTATCGATGACGACACGGCGGTCAAAACGACCCGGTCGCAACAAGGCAGGATCGAGGATATCCGGGCGATTCGTAGCTGCCAGGATGATGACATGGGTGTCGGTATCAAAGCCGTCCATCTCGACCAGTATCTGGTTGAGGGTTTGCTCGCGCTCGTCATGGGAACCACCAAGGCCTGCGCCACGTTGACGGCCGACAGCATCTATCTCATCAATAAATATGATGCAGGGGCTATTGCGCTTGGCCTGTTCGAACAGATCACGCACCCGGCTCGCGCCGACGCCGACGAACATCTCGACAAATTCCGAGCCGGCAATGGAGAAAAACGGCACGCCCGCCTCGCCGGAGACGGCTTTGGCCAACAGAGTCTTGCCCGTGCCGGGGCTGCCGACCAGCAGCACGCCCTTGGGGATACGCGCGCCGAAAGTGAAGAATTTTTCCGGCTCCTTCAGGAACTCAACGATCTCCTGCAGTTCTTCCTTGGCTTCGTTGCACCCGGCGACATCATCAAAGCCGACAGTGGGGTGATCGCCGGTGAACATGCGCGCGCGGCTCTTGCCGAAAGCCATGGCCTGGTTGTTCGAGCCTTGTGCCTGGCGGAAGATGAAATAGAAGAAACCAATGATCAGGATGGCCGGTAGGAAGATGCCGACGAGATTTAGTATGCCGCTCCATTGGCTCGGCCGCTCGTAGGTGATAATGGGCTTGCCGTCTTCATAAGTTTCGCTGCCGACGCCGTAGGTGGCCAGAAGCTCCTCAATCGAGCTTACACTGCTGATGCTGGCGCGAGAGGGGGGACGGTTGGATTGCGTATATTTGACGATGACCTCGTCGCCACTGCTGGAGACGATCAACTCGGCTACCTCGCCGGCCTTAACCTCTTGTGCCACCCGACTGATTGGAATGTCGTTTTGTACGGATGGGGCTGAACTATAACTCCACATGACGGCCGCGATGGCCGCTCCAATCAGGAGATAGACGAGCCATCTTGTCAATCGAGTTGAATTCATGCGTTCCTCCGGCCTGCCGCCGTATATCTGAATATTTTAACCACGATAGGCCAGGAATACAAAGTACCACAGGGGGATGAGACCCAGCATGGCGGCGACCGCCAACACGCCAAGGGCTATCGCCAACCAATCCCGCTCGGTTGCCTGCTCCTGGGTCTCATATCTGGGGGGCAAGATAACACCGGGGCGGGTGGACTCGGCGGGGACTGCGCCGGGATGAATGACGATCTCCGCATCAGCGGGATAGGCGCCGCCGTGCGGTCGAGGGTAGACGGCCGTCGACTGCTCATAGGCGGGCGTCTCAATATCGGGGAGAGAAACAGGGCCGGTCACTTGCAGGCTACTCTCACGATAGGCGCTGAGGATTCGGCCAAATTGGTCGCCGGTTCGGTAGCGAGCCGCCGGCTCCTTGGACATGACCTTCAGAAGAATTTGGTCCAGCTGCGGCGGAACCAAGGGATTGAACTCGGAAGCCCTGGGTGGGGGTTCCTGAATATGTTTCAGCGCCAGAGCGGTATGCGTCTCGGCCTGAAAAGGCAAGCGACCGGTCAACAATTCAAAGAGAACCACACCGATGGCGTAGACATCCGAGGCCGGAGTAGCGCCCTGTCCCGCGGCTTGTTCGGGCGCAAAGTAATGGGGCGTCCCCCATATCTGACTGTCAAGAGTGTGCTGGGTGGCCTCGCTCATGGCGCGAGCGATACCGAAATCGGCCACTTTGACGCGACCATCACGGGTAATGAGGATATTCTGCGATTTGACGTCGCAATGAATCAAATTGGCGCGGTGGGCGTAACCGATACCGGCGCAGGTTTGTATCCCAAGGTCGAGAGCCTGGTCGATGGTGAGCGGCCGTCCTTGCTGATTCTGCAAGCGAATCAACTGCTTCAGGGTATGGCCGTCAACAAACTCCATGACGATGTAATACCGGTTACCGTCCTGACCTATATCATGCACCGTGACGATATTGGGGTGAGACAGATTCGCTGCAGCATGAGCCTCGCGCTGGAACCGACGCAGGAAGCCCTCATCGTCGGTCAAGTTCTCGTGCAGGACCTTGACGGCCACGATCCGGCCCAGCGACAGGTCCTGGCCTCGATAGACCACCGACATACCGCCGGTACCGATGCGATCGATAAGACGATAACGTCCATTGAGGACGATTTGCTCTTCCGTCATATAGTTTGAATTGTAGAACGGTGGCGGTATTGTCGCAAGGGCTGCCTTTTGGCGCTCGCTATTCTGGTTCGGTTACGGTGATGTTACGGTGATGTTGTAGGCCTTGGAGTGGCAGTGATGATGACTGGCGGCAGCTCAGAGGTAGGTGGCACGTCAATTGGAACCGGCGACGGCGATACGGTCGGCGGGGCAGCATTGGGCGTGGCCGTGACAATCGGCAAGGTGGGAACGGCTGTCGCTACCGGCAAGACCACGGCTGGATCAGGCATGAAGGAGACCAGTCGTCGCTCGCTCTCGGCAAGAACCTGCCCCGTTCCGCTTTCCAGGCGAACCACCCAATCATAGCCGGTCGCCCGCGTCGTGGCAGTCGCCTGAGCGCCGATGACTCGACGAGCATCAACGGAAAGAGTATACAGGCTGCCATAAACCGGCTGGACGACGCTGCCAAGAGAAACATACCGCTCTCCCGACACGAGATAGACCGTGAAACGCTCCCCGGAAGCCGGCCGAAGAGGCCAAACCCAACTATAATTGACCATGTCCGTATCGAGCGCGTTGTGACCGGCCAACGGCCATTGGGCACGCAACGTGGCCCGAATCGGCGCGCCATAGCTGACGCCAAATTCGGCCGTCCAGTGCCAGACATTGGCCGAAGAATAATCTTCCAGATAGCCGACACCGACATCATTGGTGATGCGATTGAGCAGGATCGGTCGGTGCGAGTCGCTATTGATCCAGAACTCGACGGCCAGACGCGGGTCGGAGAATCCCCAGGCCGTCGCCTCACCGGCATAGCCGCCTCGATAGCTGCTTCGCAACAGTCGTTCGGCGGCCGTCGTGCCGTCTGTCCCGACGTGGGGGTTGTCGGGGAACCGAGCCTTGTCGCGAGCGTGATCCTGAGCCGCGCTACTCAGTTCATAGTTATAGGTCAACGGCGACAATTCAAAACGGGCGCGAGCAGCATTTAAATAGGCGAACAATTGCTCAGCCGGGGATGTGCCGTTGGGGAACGGGATAGGGTCGAGAGCGAACACGCCGTCCAGCCTCTCCACAGCCGGATCCAGGACGAGTTTGGCGGGATCAACCGCGCCTTGATCGGCGGGTTCACCACCGATCAACAAGGTCGCCAGCGGCAGAAACAGGGTTGAAGTGCCAGGATCGACATGGACCCATTTTCCGACTTGCGTCTGCCCGTGGCCGTTATCGGCGGTCATTGTGACGTAATAGTCGCCCGGCCGCCGATAAAGGTGGCTGACGTTCGGGCCTTCATAGCGACGGCCGTCGCCCATATTCCAGGTGATGCGCGTGGCGCCGTCCTCGCTGAACGCTTGTCCAACAAGAGGTTGGCCGACGGCCGTCCGGTCAGAGACGACCATATCGGCAATAGGCGCCACGCCCACAACGATATCCTGGACGGCTTCCGAACGGCCGACACCGTTTTCAATGGTCAACCTGACCCGATAGGCGCCGCCGCGACTATAGGTGTGCGTGGGTTCTTGCTGCCCCACGAGTGTCGTGCCGTCGCCAAAATCCCAAAACACATTGAGCGGGGGTTGCCCGCCACTTCTGTTGATGAACGTCACCGGCTGCCCAACGGCCGGCGTATCGTCATCAGCGCGAAAGGAAGCCAAAGGCACGGGCAGGACAATCAGGTTGATTTGGCGAGTAACGCTTCCGCCGGGATTGGAGACCTCGACAGAGATGTTATAGTTTCCGGGGGCGGGAAAGGCCACTTCAGGCTCGGCTATCGGCAGGCGACGGCCGTCACCTAAATCCCAAACTACAGTCAATGGGCCTGGCCCAGCGATATCGGCATGCAAGCGAACAGGCCGTCCGACAGTCGCCTGCTCCTGGGCCAGAACGGAGCCGACGAGAGGCGGAATTCCCAGCCACACCTGAGATGCTGTCCGGCTCTCATTTCCCTGATGTCGCAGAATACCGATAACGTCACGCTCAGGTGTCAGGACATCGGCCGACTGAACAACCACATCGAGGTTGAATTCAACGGCCGCGCCATTGGGGACAACCGGTAGCCAGTCGATGCGAGATTCCTGCAAATTAAAGGTCGCGCCCGGCGGCAGGGCGTAAACATTGCCCGAAAGCCCACTCGGCAATTGGATGACGATGGACGGGGTCAGCGGTTGAGGGCTATGATTGGTGACTCGCGCATTGACTCGCAAGGTGTCGCCGGGCGAACCGATGGGGGGATCGACCGTGATTTCCAGGGTGAGTGGCCCGGTATCGGCGCGAGCATAGCCTGAATAGAGGACGGCCGAGGATGTCGGCCGCCAAACCAGCGAGGCGACCCCAACCAACACCATCAAGCTAACAACGAAAAACAGGCGCTGCCTGGAGACCATATTGTTCGCAGTTTATCAGAGCGTGACCCAACCAACAAGTCGTTCGTCACTAAACATAAATGGGCCTCCGGTGAAGGAGGCCCACTTAATCGATCAACTGACTTCCAACCGGCAGAACAGAGTCGCCGGTCGGCCTCTATATGACCTGATATTAGTAGTGAATTACGCGCCGCAACTCCTTGGCTTGGTCGATCCACTTCACCACCTCGGAGGCATGGGGAGTACGGCGAACAAGCGCCTTCTGCTCGTTGACCTCGATCATGCGCTTGTGGAGATTGGCCGGGTTGCGCTTGGCAAGTTCGACCACGGTATCAACGCCGGCTTCCTCAAGCAAGTCGGCATACTCTTGAGCCACACCCTTGATGCGGAACAGATCGACGTGATTGACCCAGGTCAAAATCAGGCTTGGGGAGATTCCGGAGCGATCGGACAGGTCCTTGCGGCCGCGACGGGTCGCGCCGTTGACGATCAGGTCCAACACGGTGCTGATGTCTATAGCACGCAGCTTCTGACCGTAGACCGCGCCAATACCCTCGATGTATTCGATAGGCTTACTATATTCCGAGCCGGAGCCAAAGGACGTCCGGAAGTATTCCCTCAATTCGGCGGCGAAATCCTCCCCATGAGGCTCGCTTTCGGTCTGAGCGCCATCGACGGCATCAGCAACGGCCTCTACTGCATCATCAGCAGCTGAAACGACAGCAGCCGCTCCACCGCGAATGGCATCTCCGGCAGCGTCCACAGCATCGCCGGCCGCATCTGCCACGTAGGAGGCTGCGCCGGCCGCGGCATCCACTGCGTCACCAGCCGCATCGGTTACGCCAGAGGCCGCGCCAGATGCTGCATCAACAGCATCACCGGCCGCATCGGCTACGTCAGAGGCCAAGTCAGTGGCCACATCGCTTGCGGTATCCACGGCATCACCCGCCGCATCGGCTACATCGGCGGCTGCGTCTACAGCGTCATCAACCACTGCAGCTACGGCATCACCAGTGCGGTCGGCTGTTGCACTGATTCCGACGGCCGCCGCAGTCGCAGCCGCTGAGGCATCACCAGCCAGATCAACCGCCGCACCACCCGCCCGACTACCCACACCCGACAGGTCGGCCGCGCTGCTGTCCACCTTGGGAGTGGCGGCGCGTATAGCAGGTTGAGCGCTCACCGCCGGTTCCGGGCCGCGATAAAGGAGCAGAAGGATGGCCAGAAGCAGTTCAATAGCCTTGATGACCAGCGGAGTGGTTCCGCCAGCGAAGCCCGCTCCCATGAAAAAGTAACCAAAAAGAGTGATCAATGTATAGGCTAACAGAATCCATCGTATGGTTCCGCCGTTACCGGACGCCCTCCAGAACAGCACCAACAAGACCAGGTAGCCGATACCGTTGAGCACCAGAGGCAAGTTGGTTCCAGGCCCTGATCCACCACCGGCAATCAAATGGAATCCAACCAGCAAATGCATGATGCCGGTCGCCGCAGTCAATAAGGCAATCAGATATTTCATATGAGTTCCTCCACCATCAAAGTATTAAGGAATTAAACAGGCCCACAACATCATGAAAGCAAGCTTAACCTGTCACGAAGATGATAGACTATTATCCTGTATAGAACAATAAAGCCACCTCTGGATTCTTACTGGATGAACAGGTTCATTCCATTGGTTATATGTATTCTTAATCTTCTTTCTTTACAGTTTCAAGATATAGCATGATGGTTTCGATCGGCCTGCGACCCATATTCCGGTAGCCCTGATGAGGTCGTTCGTTGTTATAAGTCTCCAGCCACGCATCGAAGTCAGCCTGCAAAGTTTCAACACTTTCGTAGAAAGTCGTCCGAAAAACAATGCGGAAGAATTCATCCAGCACCGTACGGTTGAACCGCTCAATGAAACCGTTGGTCTGTGGCGAGCGCACCTTGGTACGACGATGCTCGATCTCATTGAGGCTCAAATAGAGCTCATAGGGATGGGTTTCGGTCCCGCAAAACTCACGACCATTGTCGGTCAGGATGGCCCCGACCGTCAAGTCATGAGTCTGGTAGAAAGGCATTATATCATTATGGACGACGAGCGCAGCCGCCTCCGGCTGTTTGCTGGTGTGGAGATAACCGAAGGCATAGCTGCTGAAGGTATCCACCACCGCATGTAAATAGACTTTGCCCACGCCCTTAAGCCGACCGACATAGAAGGTATCCTGGCTCAATAATTCACCCGGCCGGCTGCTTTCGACATGCCGCTCCCGAAAAGCGGGATTAGCCTTCTCGATCCAGGCAACTTGCTGTGGGGTGAGCTCGATTTCCTGTTCCATGGCTTGTGCTTCCAATTTCAGCAGGCGATCATAGCGGCTCCCCATGCCATGCTTATTCAAAATGCTCTGAATGGTCGGGGCACTAACGCTAACGCCTTCCAGTTGCAACCGATCATGCAACCAGTTACAGCCGCGGGTAGGGTTATCGATGCTCAAAGCCAGCAGTTTATCAACGATGTCGGGCGATGTGGTTTGGGGATGGCTATGGTGGATGGGCGGCAGGTCTTTCAATCCCGCCACCCCGTGGGTTTGAAAGCGTCGCTTGTACTCGTAGAATTGAGTTCGGGAGACATCTCGCTGCCGACAAGCTTCAGCAACATTGCCCAGGTTTTGGGCCAACTCCAGCAAGCTCAATCGTTGATAGGCGATCTTGGTTTCAGCATTCATGACTTCATTCCTCCGTCTGATGGACTATGTTAAGAATATCAGATGTTTGGAAAGAAGGTTAAGAATACA
>CAZZJN010000012.1:0-8283 GCA_964654505.1 uncultured Ardenticatenaceae bacterium
CTGGTGGCTATCGCGATACCGTTTGGAGGATAGCCACGGCTGCGGGACGGCGGTCGAAATTGACAGGCTCCCCCGCCTGTGGGACAATTTGAACGATTCGCCCCCGTAGCTCAGAGGATAGAGCGCTGGCCTCCGAAGCCAGGTGCACAGGTTCGAGTCCTGTCGGGGGCATTGCGTATCCCTGCGCTCGGCTCTATGTCGGGCGTTTTTTATCCCTATGCTTGCAGACCAGACCAGACCAGACTATAATAACGGCATACTGCCATTCAAGGTGAGGAATATGCAAATCACGAACATATCTGAGGCGAAGGCCAGCCTGTCGAAGTTGATCGAAAAGGCACTGAAAGGTGAAGAGGTGATCATCGGCAAGGCGGGCAAGCCGATCGTTAAGCTAATTCCTTATGACTTCGAATCAAGTCCGCGCCGGTTAGGCGCCGGCAATTGGCGGGGTCAGATTTGGGTCGCGGAAGATTTTGACGATTTGCCGGAGGATATACTGCGCCAATTTACGGACGAGGAGAGCGAAGATGAATCTCTTGCTTGATACCCTCGTCTTCCTGTGGGCCGTCGATGATGCTCCCAACCTTTCACCAGCCGCGAGAGCCGCGATCCTGGACGGTCGAAATATCGTATATGTCAGTTCGGCTACCGCGTGGGAGATATCGATAAAGCGCGGGATCGGCAAACTGAATATTCCCTCCAGCGACTACCTCGAGGAGCTTAGATTACACCGCTTCACACCACTCAATATCACGACCGAGCACGCCTTGGCAGTCGAGAGCTTACCGCCACACCATAAAGACCCGTTTGATCGAATGCTCATCGCCCAGGCACAGGAGGAGCGCCTGACTATCGTTACTCACGATCAAAGGATACGCCTTTATGATGTAAGGATTATTGAAACATAAGCCTCTTCGCACATGATCAGTCCCTCTACTGTTTGACTCACTGCATTATGCCTTTTGCCTTTAAATCCCATTACATTTGTCACTAAGAGCAAAAAGCCCCCTCCTTTAGAATGTAGTCCAGGAACGCAGAACAACCCGATATTCGCGTCTGATCGTCGGCGGCAATCCCATTAGCCGCCGCGTGGGTTTGTAATGCGTTGCCCAGACCCTTTCTGTAGGAGAAAACGATGACTGGTGCAGGTTTGGACAGCGAAACCCGCGATATGATTTTGGATACGCTGCGGAAATATGCCGAGCGTAAGCTAACGACCGATTATTTGCTGCAACTCGACCACGAAGACCGCTTCCCTGAAGAGGTCCTCAAAGAGCTGTATGACCCGACGCAACTGGGCCTGCATCTCCTGTTCATCCCCGAAGAGTTCAACGGTCTCGGCGGCGGCGCGTATGATATCTATCGCGTCTCCGAGTTGATGGCCGCAATCGATTTGGGCATCGCCACGGGCGTCCTGGCGACGTTCCTCGGATCCGACCCGATCCGCGTCGGCGGCACACCGGAGCAGAAAGCGCACTGGATGGGTCGCATCGCCGATGAGGCGTTGCTGATGGCCTACGGCGCGACTGAGCCGCAGGCGGGCAGCGACCTGGCCGCCATGACCACCAAAGCCGTACCCGTTGAGGAAAACGGCAGCGTCACCGGCTACAAGATCACCGGCCGCAAGCAGTGGATCAGCAACGGCGGTGTGGCCGACCTGTACACCATTCTCGCCCTAGCCCCCGGCGGCCCGTCGTGGTTCGTCGTCGAGCGTGGCGCCGAAGGCCTCGGCCACGGCAAGGGCGAGGACAAGCACGGGATTCGCGCCAGCAATACGGCCGCCCTCTTCCTTGAGGACGTCTACGTCCCCGCCGAACGCCTCATCGGCGGCGTCGAAGGACAAGGTCTGGCTCAGGCGCAGGCCGTCTTCGGCTACACCCGGCTGATGGTCGGCGCGTTCGGCCTCGGCGCGGGCTGGGAAGCATTGCGTCGCGCCATCCGCTACTCCCACGAACGCATCCAGGGCGGCGCGCCTCTCAGCGAGAAGCAGGGCTACACCCACAAGCTTATCGTCCCCAACGCTGCCCGCCTCGAAGCTGCCCGCACCTACATCGAATGGGTGGCCGAACGACTGGACAGCGGCGAAGAAGGGTTGCAGACCGAGGGAGCAGTGGCCAAGTACATGGCCACTGAATCGGGCAACAAGGCGGCCGAGGATGCCATCCAGGCCCTTGGCGGCTACGGCTACACCAAGGAATACATGGTCGAGAAGATCAAGCGCGACGTCCGCATCACCTGCATCTACGAGGGCACCTCGGAGATCATGGAGTGGACCATCGCCCGCGACCGCTGGCAGCAACACTTGAAGACCCAAGGGGCATTCTACAACGACTGGGCGGCGCGACTGGACAAGCTCCATGCCGCCGATCCGGAAAACGGCGCCAACTTTGCCGCACTGGCGATGCGCGCCCTGGCTGTCATTCTGGAACGCGCCCGGATCGATCGCCTGACGCGCAACCAGCACGTGCTGTTCCGCTTTGGCGAGTTGATCGCCTGGGCCGAGACGGCGGCCGTCTTCGCCGAGCGGGTTGCCACCCATCCGACAGAAGCCATCCATCTCGATGTGGCGACCCGACAGGCGCTGGCCCGCATCCACGGCCGCAACGCCGCGCTCAAGGTCGCCGCCGACGGATTGCAATGGGCCATCGGCGCGGGCCAAACTGACCCGAACCTGGCCGGATCGCTCAACTTGCCCGGTATTTATGCCGCGCAGGTCGGGCAGATTGACGACATGAACTTCGCGCGCGACCAACTGAATCGCGCTTTCAGCTAACGGAGCTATCGCTGGCTTCACAGGTTGCGCGGATAAGGCCGTGCGACTCGTGAAACCTACGGATGCATTTCATCCTGAAGGAATAATAATCATGGATTCAACAGATCGCGCAATTGCCATCGTCGGAGTGGGGGCCATACTGCCCGACGCGCCAAGCGCCACCGCGTTCTGGAACAACATCGTCGGCAAGCGCTACAGCATCACCGAAACACCGCCGGAGCGGTGGAGTATCGCCGACTACTACGACTCCGATCCCAAAGCCCCGGACAAGACCTATAGCAAGATCGGCGGTTGGGTGCGGGGCTATGAGTTCGACTGGAAGCGCTTCCGCATGCCGCCCAAAGTGGCCGCGTCGATGGATGAAGGCCAACAGTGGGCCGTCACCATCGCCGCCGACGCGCTGGCCGATTATGGCTATCCCGACCGGCCACTCGACACCGAGCGAACCGGCGTCATCCTGGGCACAGCCATGGGCGGCGAGCTACACTACGTCACCTCGCAGCGCATCGTCTTCCCGGAATATGTCCGCTGGCTGCGCAGCACGCCTGAGTTTGCCAAGCTCTCTCCGGCGACCCAGGAAGCGCTCATCGAACAGTTCCACGCCGCACTCGACCAGGATGTGCCGCCCATCACCGAGGACTCGATGCCCGGCGAACTGCCCAACATCGTCTCCGGGCGTGTGGCCAACATGCTCAACCTGCGCGGGCCGAACTTCATCACCGACGCCGCCTGCGCCAGCAGCTTCGCCGCCGTCGAAGCGGCCATCCAGATGCTTAACGAATACAAGGTGGATGCCGTCATCACCGGCGGCGTTGACCGCAACATGGGCGCGACGACCTACGTCAAGTTTTGCAAGATCGGCGCGCTGAGCGCCACCGGCACGCGACCGTTCGGCGACGGCGCGGACGGCTTTGTCATGGGCGAAGGGGCGGGTGCGTTCCTCCTGAAGCGTCTGTCCGATGCCGAGCGCGCCGGCGACAAGATCTACGCCGTCATCCGCGGCGTGGCCGGCAGCAGCGACGGCAAGGGTAAAGGCATCACCGCGCCGAACCCCATCGGCCAGCAACTCGCCGTGCAGCGCGCCTGGGAAGCCGCCGGGCTAGATCCGGCCACGGCCACTCTCGTTGAAGCCCACGGCACCAGCACCCGCGTCGGCGACGTCGTTGAAGTCGAGAGCCTTGCCCAAATGTTCAGCGGCGCGGCCCGCGGCAGCATCGGCCTCGGCTCGGCCAAGAGCAACATCGGTCACCTGAAGGCGGGGGCGGGCGCGGCCGGCCTGATGAAAGCCGCCATGGCCCTCCATCACAAGATATTGCCGCCCACCCTCCACGCCAACCCTACCAACCCCAACATCGATTTCACGACCACGCCTTTCTACCCGCTCCACGATGCGCGGGAATGGACAAAGAGCAACGGCACGCCGCGCCGCGCGGGCGTCAGCGCCTACGGCTTCGGTGGGACGAACTTCCATCTGGTGCTCGAGGAACATGTGCCGGGGATGCTGACCCAACGGCCGCGGCAATTCGCTGGCGCGTCGATCGGCCATGCGGCCGGGGAACAGAGCAGCATAACTGCGGTCAAGCCGGCGGGAAATCCCGAACCCATCGCTCCCGTCCGCGGCATTATGGCGTTGGGAGCCAACTCGCCCGATGAGTTGAAGAACAAACTCGACGAACTGCACCTTCGCGTCGAAGCGGGCTGGACACCGCCACTTGCGTTGCCCCGGCCGGTCGACATTCGCGCCAAAGAGCGGCTGGTCATCGATTTCGGCGACCATGAAGAACTGCTCGACCGGCTGCAAAAAGCGCGCAAGGTGATGGGTTTCGACACTCCCCAAGCCTGGAAAGCGATGGAAGCCCAGGGTATCTTCCGCGGCCGCGGCCCCAAGCCGGGCAAGCTGGCCTTCCTCTTCCCCGGCCAAGGTAGTCAATACGTCAATATGGGTCGCGACCTGGCCGCCGTGTCACCCACGGTACAGGCCACCCTCGACGAGGCTGATGCTATCATGCAGCCCATCCTGGGCAAGCCGCTGACCTCCTATTTGTTCATCGATGCCGCCGACAAGGCCGCAGTCAGCCAGGCCAACCTCGACCTGATGCAGACGGAGATCACCCAACCGGCCATGCTGACTCTCGACGAGGCCCTCCGTCGCCTCCTGGCCGATTACGGCTTTGAGCCGGACATGGTCATGGGGCACTCACTGGGCGAGTACGGCGCTCTGGTAGCGGCGGGCGTCCTGCCCTTCGCCGAGGCGCTGGAAGCGGCCGCCGGACGCGGCCGCGAGATGTCCAAGGTGAAGGTAGACGACAATGGCTGGATGGCCGCCGTGCTGGCTCCTTTCGAGGTCGTCGAGGCGACCCTCAAGGAGATCGACGGCTACGTCGTCCCGGCCAACATCAACAGCACCAGCCAGGCCGTCATCGGCGGCGAGAGCCTGGCCGTTGAAGCGGCCATCAAGCTCTTCCAGGAACGCGGCTACCAGGCCATGCAACTGCCGGTCAGCCACGCCTTCCATACGCGGATCGTGGCCCCGGCCAGCACGCCATTGCGCAAGATGCTTGATCGGATGCATATCGCTCCGCCACGACTGCCCCTCGTCGCCAACGTCACCGGTGGTTTTTATCCGGCAAGCGAGAATGAGATCAAGGATTTGCTGGAAAAGCAGATCGCCTCTCCGGTGCAATGGGTGAAGGGTCTCCAGACAATGCACAACGCGGGCGTCCGCGTCTTCGTTGAGGTCGGCCCGAAGCGCGCCCTGCGCGGTTTCGTCAAGGATGTCTTCGGCGACCACGAGGATGTTGTCGCCCTCATGACCAACCATCCCAAGGGTGGCGAATTGCCGACGTTCAATCAGGCGTTGTGCGGGCTTTACGCGGCCGGATTCGGTGCCGAGGAAGCCGCCAACCAGCCGCGACCGGAAGTGGAAGCCCGGCCGGTACCTATTGAGTTAACTGCTCCGGCACCTACGATTGCATTGCCGGAAAACAAGAGTGCTATGAACGACAACACACAACCCTCAGTGCCTGCCACGACGCCCGTCGTGCCGTCTCTCGACGTCCTGGCTCAGCTTGTAGCCCAATCCTTGCAAGCATCCAGTCAGGCCAACGGCCGGCATGTCTACGATCGCAACGAGACACCTCTCGGTTCGATCGTCATCAGCGGCACCGGCCTGGGCCTGCCCGGAGCCAACAAACCGGTCATGGATCCCGACAACGCCATGCGCATCCTGCGCGGCGAGCAGTTCGTCGATCTGATCCCGGAACGCTTCCGCAACCTGATCGTCAACAAGCGGATCACCCGATTGGTCAAGGGAGAGGACGGCAGCGGCCGCTTCGAAACGATCGGCGACCCGACCGAGGTCATCAAGCTGGCCGGCCGTCCCGGATCGTTCGATCTTGCAGAGGAATACGGCGTGCCGAACGATTTGATCGAGGCCCTCGACATCACCACCCAACTGGCGATGGCCGCGGGAATCGACGCCCTGCGCGAGGCGGGCATCCCGCTGGTGCAGACCTACAAGCGCACCAGCACCGGCAAGTATCTGCCCGAACGCTGGATGCTGCCCGAAGCCCTGCGCGACGACACCGGCGTGATTTTTGCCAGCGCCTTCCCCGGCGGCGACCGCTTCGCCGATGAGTTCAAGCGGTATTACACCTACACCAATCGCATCCAGCAATTGGAAATGCTGGAGGATCTGCGCAACTACGCATCCGATCTGGCGGCTCAAAACGAGATCAACCGGCGCATCGACGAGTTGCGTGACCAGCTGGAGCGCGAACCTTATTCCTTCGATCGTCGCTTCCTGTTCCGCATCCTGGCCATGGGCCATAGCCAATTCGCCCAATATATCGGCGCGCGCGGCCCCAACACCCAAGTGAACGCCGCCTGCGCCAGCACCGCTCAGGGCATCGCCATCGCCGAGGACTGGATCCACAGCGGCCGCTGCCGTCGCGTCGTCGTCATCGGCGCCGACAATGTGACCGGCGACAACCTGATGGAATGGGTCGGCGCGGGTTTCCTGGCCGTAGGCGCGGTGACGACCAAGGATCAGGTCGCCGAAGCCGCCCTGCCCTTCGACAAACGGCGGCACGGCACGATCATGGGCATGGGTGCCTGCGCTCTGGTTGTCGAGAGCGAAGACGCCGTCCGCGAGCGCGGCATGCGCGGCATCGTCGAGCTGCTGAGCAGCGAGACGAACAACAGCGCCTTCCACGGCACGCGGCTGGATGTGTCCCACATCGGCATGGTGATGAACAGTCTAGTCACCGCCGCCGAGCGACGCTTTGGCCTGAATCGTCACGCCATCGCTCCCCAGACCGTCTTCATGTCCCACGAGACCTACACGCCCGCTCGCGGCGGCAGCGCCTCGGCCGAGGTCATGGCCCTGCGCCACACCTTCGGCGAGGCGGCCAACAGCATCATCATGGCCAACACAAAGGGTTTCACCGGTCACCCGATGGGCGTCGGCGTCGAGGACGTGATCGCCGTCAAGATTCTGGAATACGGCATCGTTCCGCCCGTGCCCAACTTCCGCGAAGTTGATCCGGAGCTGGGGCTACTCAACCTGAGCCGCGGCGGCCGTTATCCCGTGCAGTACGCCATTCATCTGGCGGCCGGGTTCGGTTCACAGATCTCGCTCACCTTCACCCGGCGTATCCCCGGCAGCCTCGACCGCGTCGACAATCCCCCCATGTATCGTCGCTGGCTGGCCGACGTCAGCGGCTACGACACGGCCGAAACCGAGGTCGTCAAGCGCACCCTGCGCGTCGTCGCCCAAGGCGCGCCCGCCCGCCCGCCGATGCCCAACCGCTGGCAGCCGGGCACAGGTCCGACAGTGCGCGCCGCAACCGGCGGTGAAATGGCGGCAGTTGAGTTGCCGGCGCGGATGATCACGCCGATCGTCGACCGCCAACCGCCGGCTCGTGTTGCCGCCCAACAAATGCCAGGCAATGGCCATGCCGCCGTGGAACCACCCCGACCCGTCGTCGAAGCGGTATCTGTCACTGAACCGGCGAAGCCAACGGCTCAACCCGTCAGCGAGCCACCACAAATCATTGAAAGGAGCCCCATCCCTGCGGCAGTCGTCGAACAGCTTCCGGCCACCGACCCGGTCACCGACAAGGTACTGGCCATCGTCGCCGAACAGACCGGCTATCCACAGGAGATGCTCGACCTCGATTTGGACATGGAAGCCGACCTCGGCATCGACACGGTCAAACAAGCCGAGACCTTCCTGGCCATCCGGCAGGCATTCGACATCCCGCGTCGCGACGACCTGAAGCTGCGCGACTACCCGACCCTGGAAGCCGTCATCGGTTTCGTGCGCCAGAGCCGGCCTGACCTGGCGGGAGAGCAGGGGAGCAGGGGAGCAGGGGAGAACGGGGGCAACACGCCTGTTCAATCACCAATTCCCCAATCTCCCAATCTCCAGTCTCCAGTCTCCCAATCTCTGTCAGCCGATCCCATCGTCGAAAAGGTGCTCCAGATCGTCGCCGAGCAGACCGGCTACC
>CAZZJN010000012.1:8383-14535 GCA_964654505.1 uncultured Ardenticatenaceae bacterium
CGTCATCGGTTTCGTGCGCCAGAGCCGGCCTGACCTGGCGGGAGAGCAGGGGAGCGGGGGGGGAGAGGAGAAGAGGGGCAACACGCCTGTCCAATCGCCAATTCCCCAATCCCTGTCGGCCGATCCCATCGTCGAAAAGGTGCTCCAGATCGTCGCCGAGCAGACCGGCTACCCGCAGGAAATGCTCGACCTGGACCTCGACATGGAAGCCGACCTCGGCATCGACACCGTCAAACAAGCCGAGACCTTCCTCGCCATCCGTCAAGCGTTCGACATCCCCCGCCGCGATGACCTGAAGCTGCGCGACTACCCGACGCTGGGCGCCGTCATCGGTTTCGTGCGCCAGAGCCGGCCTGACCTGGCGGGAGAGCAGGGGAGCAGGGGAGCAGGGGAGAACGGGAGCAACACGCCTGTCCAATCGCCAATTCCCCAATCCCTGTCGACCGATCCCATCGTCGAAAAGGTGCTCCAGATCGTCGCCGAGCAAACCGGCTACCCACAGGAGATGCTGGAACTCGACCTTGACATGGAGGCCGACCTTGGCATCGACACCGTCAAGCAGGCCGAGACCTTCCTGGCCATCCGGCAAGCGTTCGATATCCCGCGCCGCGACGACCTGAAGCTGCGCGACTACCCGACGCTGGGCGCCGTCATCGGTTTCGTTCATCAGAGCCGGCCCGACCTGGCAGGGGTGCAGGGGAGCAGAGGAGCAGAGGAGAACGGCAGCAACGCGCCTGTTCAAACACTAATCTCCCAATCTCCAGTCTCCCGGTCTCCATCCTACACCCTGGCCGACGCCGACGCCATGCCTCGCCGAATCCCCGTGCCCTCGTTGCGGCCGCCACTTGACTTGTGCAAGCCGACCGGCGTCACCCTGGACGCGAACAGCCGCATCGTTGTCATGCTCGATCGGGGCGGTGTGGGTAAGGCCCTGGTGACCCGCCTGGAGAAGCTCGGCGCGACGCCCCTGGTCATCAGCGAACCGCCAACGGCCGAAGCACTGGAAACCCAGCTACGTACCTGGCTGGCCGAAGGCCCCATTCAGGGCGTCTACTGGCTACCGGCTCTCGACACTGAGCCGGAACTGGAGGACATGACGCTCGATGAGTGGCGCGAGCAAAACCGCATCCGTGTCAAGAACCTCTACACCACGATGCGCATTCTGTATGATGCGGTGAAAGACAGCGGTACATTCCTCATCTCGGCCACGCGATTCGGCGGCCTCCACGGCTACGGCCAAGATGGTGCTACGGCCCCTCTCGGTGGCGCGGTGAGCGGCTTTACCAAGGCCTTCAAGCGCGAGCGCGGCGATGCCCTGGTCAAGGTCATCGACTTTGAGTCGGGACGCAAGACCACACCCCCGGCCGAAGCCCTGTTGGCCGAGACGCTGCTCGATCCGGGCATCGTCGAAGTCGGCTACTATCAGGATAATCGCTACACGGTCACCCTCGTGGAAGAACCGGCGGCCGACGGGCAACCCGGTCTGACGCTCGGCTCCGACAGCGTCTATCTCGTCACCGGCGCGGCCGGCGGCATCACCAGCGCCATCATTGGCGACCTGGCCACTGCGGGTGGCGGCGGCTCGTTCTATCTGCTCGACCTCGTACCCGAACCGGCTCGCGACGATCAACAGATCGCTCTGTTCCGACAGGGCAAGGACACGCTCAAGCAACATCTGATCGCCACGGCCAAGGCTGCCGGCGAAAAAGCGACTCCGGTCCAGATCGACAAGCAGATCATGACCGTCGAGCGAAACGAAGCAGCCCTGCGTGCCGTCGAATCGGTTGAAGCGGCGGGCGGCAAAGCCTACTATCGCAGCGTGAATCTGCTCGACGGCCCGGCGCTGGCCGCCGTTGTTGACGAGATTCGCGACCGACACGGCCGGATCGACGTCCTGATTCACGCCGGCGGCATCGAGATCAGCCGTTCGCTGGCCGACAAGGATTACAATCAGTTCAGCCTGGTCTATGACATCAAGGCCGACGGTTTCTTCAGCCTCCTGCGGGCGGCAAAAGAGATGCCCATCGGCGCGACGGTGGCGTTTAGCTCCGTGGCCGGACGCTTCGGCAACAACGGGCAGACCGACTACAGCGCGGCCAACGACCTGTTGTGCAAGCTGACCAGCAGTCTGCGCCGCCGGCGGCCGGACACCAAGGGCATCGTCATCGACTGGACGGCCTGGGGCGAGATCGGCATGGCGACGCGCGGCTCTATCCCGAAGATCATGGAGATGGCCGGCATCGACATGCTCCCTCCGTCGGCAGGCATCCCCACCGTACGCCGCGAACTTGTGGCCGGCTCATACCGGGGCGAGATCGTCGTCGGTGGCCGATTGGGCATGCTGGTTGAAGAGTGGGACGAGACCGGCGGCCTCGACATCGCCAAAGCCAATGAGTGGCTGGCGGCCCAAACGCCATCTTTCCTGATGGTCGGCCGCATCACCGCCGCCAAACTCTATGGCGGCCTTCAGGTCGAGACGACACTCGATCCCAACGTGCAACCCTTCCTTTACGACCACGCCATGGACGGCACACCGCTGCTGCCGGGCGTCATGGGCACCGAAGCCTTCGGCGAGCTGGCGATGGTACTGGCCCCCGGCTACAAGATGGCGACCGTCTTCGAAGAGCAATTTCACGCTCCGTTCAAATTCTACCGGATGGAGAACCAGACCTTGCATCTGAACGGCATCGTCACCCCGCTGGCCAATGGCGACCGGGTTGCGCACTTCACTCTGAACTCAGTGCGTGACCTTGGCAAGCAGGGATTGCCGCCACAGGAGAAGCTCCACTTTACTGCCCGGGTGAGGTTATCGAACGAGATCGATCATCCGGTCATCGACTTCACCCCACCGTCGGCCGAGGCAATGCCCATCACCGCCAAGTCTATCTACGACATCTACTTCCACGGTCCGGCTTACCAGGTTCTGGAACGCGCCGGTATCACCGATGACACCGCCATCGGCCTGATGACGGCCGACCTGCCGCCGAATACCAATCCGAAAGATGCTGCATCGATCATGGCCCCGCGTCTGGTCGAGCTGTGTTTCCAGACTGCGGGAGTGTGGGACATCAAGACCAACAACACGATGGCGCTGCCTCTCGGACTGGAATCGGTGACGGCCTATCGGCAGCCAGTCGAGGCCAGCGGGCAGCGGCTCTATGCCCTGGTGACCGCGCTGAACGGTGGAAAAGCCTATCACGCGCAGGTCGTCGACGAAGGCGGCGCGGTCTATATCGATTTGAAGGGCTATCGGACGGTCACTCTGCCGGGTAACGTATCATTTAGCGAAGATCTCCAGATGATGAAGGCTTAACAAGCGACGATCCGCATCGCTGCCAAGCCATCTCTACCCTCCTCAAGACCACCCGCCGGTTCACCCTCCGGCGGGTGGCCTGCTTTCCGCTACCAACCGGTTATAATGGAGGCAATGCTCGACCCATTATCCGGTGTTTTAGATACGGTTGGCGGCCCCCTGAATTGGTTGGTCCAGCATGACGGCATGCCTCCTCAACCGGGGCTTGGCTCGCCTCCGGCATGGCTGAGCGTCTACGAGGTAAAGTTATGGAGAGCGCTGAAAACGGACAAGCGCCGTCATGACTGGGCGCTCGGCCGTCGGGCAGCAAAACAACTCCTGATCGAACTAATATTCGACCGGAGCGGCCGCAGATTAGCGCCCGATCAGATCGCCATCCTGCCCCATGCCGACGGCTGGCCGATGGTGATCATCCCCACCCTCGGCGACAGGTCGCCCGCGGTAACTCTGTCCATCAGCCATTCGCACGAGCGAGCGTTTTGCGGTGTCCTTGAAGGCCCCGACCGGCCGTTGGGCGTGGATATCGAGCGGATCGAGCGACGATCGCCCGCCTTTGCCGAAGAGTATTTCACCCCTCTGGAACAACAATTTCTGGTCGCTGCGGCTGAGGATCAATCTGACGCGCTCATCAATGCCATCTGGAGCGGCAAGGAGGCGGCCCTAAAGGCCATCCGCCGTGGCCTGGCGGAAGACACCCGTCTGGTATCATGCCTGCCCCACCCAACGATGGCCGTCGATCCCGAATGGCTGCCCATGCGGGTGGTATGGAACGAAGACCGCATCACGCGGCCGATGCCTGATTTGAGCGGCCGCTGGCGAATCATGGGCAGCTTTGTTCTGACGCTGGTCTACGCCTCCTAAGCGCCATCGATCCGTCCATGTCTCATTCAACTATGCAGTCGCCGACTTGACGTCGCTCTTGCGAATTCGCGTGATCGCCAGCCAGGCCAAGGCCATGAAAAAGGCGCTGAAGGGGAACAACCAGCGATATTGGGAACCCATGGACTCGACGACCACGCCGCCAAGCGTCGGCCCGAGCACAGCCGCTAACTGCGAAGAGAAATAATACAGCCCGGTGAATGCGCCAATCTGGCGCTCGTCACCAAAATCATAAACCATCGGCAGGCTGTTGACATTGACCATCGCCCAGAATATCCCGCCCAAGGCCAGGACGATGATAAACGTGATCGCATTCTGCACCACGAAGTAGGCCACTCCCAGGATGATCACCAGACCGGTCAGCCCGACCAGGATGACGCCACGACGACCGAACTTGGTGCCCAGCAGTCCTGCCGGCAGGGCGAAGATGATCAGGGACAGGGTGATGGACGCGGAATAGATGGCCGCCGAACCGGGCGCGATCCCCAGCGTGAAAACGGCGAACGACGACAGGCCGGCCTCCAGGGCGTTGAAGCCGATGAACCACAACAGGATGCCCAGCAGAATATAAAACAGGCCGCCACGATGCTCTTTGCCAAACGCCTGACGCAGGCTTTCCATCAACGGCTGTTGCTTCTCAATTGCATCGTCGCGAAGGATCTCCGGCTCCCGCACCCGCCAGAGCGCGATCCCCAAAGCGACGATCATGAGGATGGCGCCGGCGATAAACGGCGCCTCACGGCCGTAATTGTTGAACAGGTAGCCGCCGCCCAGGAACGCCAACAAGCCGCCGACGCCGCCCATGAGGTTGATGATGCCGTTGGCCTTGCTGCGATCCTCAGCCGGGAAGAGGTCGCCCAGCCAGGCCACCGTCGGTGAGCGAAAAAGGGCCATGCCGAAGTTGGTAATCAGAATGAAGGCGGCCAAAGCCAACGCCGTCTGCGCGAAGGGCAGCAGGACAAAGCCGACGACGGCGATGGGCAAGCCGAGCATGATCCAGGGCTTGCGGCGGCCGAAACGATTCCACGTCCGGTCGCTGCGCGCGCCGACCCAGGGCTGAATAAATATATTGACCAGGTTGTCCCAGGTCATGATGAATAACGCCAGTGAAGGGGCCAGGCCAAAGCCGACTACATCAGGGATGTTCCGGCCTTCGGCCAACAGTTGTGCCTCGAATTGAGGGTTGCCGGCCTGCAGAAAAATAGGGATGAATTGATTGAAAATGGGCCAGATGATACTGATACCCAGGAAACCGAAACCGACGATGAGCGTCTTGCTATAAGAAAATCGGTGCGAACCGTCCTTCATAATCGTTCCTCCTGCTTTAAAAATTGTCGCCTTGCGTAGTATAAGGGGGCTGGAGGCGATTCGCAATGGATTGCGGCCACCGACCCCGAGTGACATCACTTAATAGTCATGCAAGCGGGCGGAACCACGTCGGCCAGATTGCCGTCAGAATCGGTACATTGGCAATAGGACGTCCCCAACCTGTCGCCGGAGCCGCCATTGGAACTGGACCACATCCAATACACGACCGAAGTCTTCAGGCAACCGACACCATCGGGCGCATCAAAGGGTGGAGAGACCGGCCCGCTGCGTTCGAGACCCAGTCCTTCGGCATTTGCCTCTTGCAACAAAAACAAGCGCCAGTGGCGGCTCTCCGTGCGGCCGATCTGCACCTGGCCGTTACGCGCCAGGACAAAAGCCAGCGTCGGCGTCAGGATTAGCGCCAGCCAAAACAGCGCAAACAACAGGAGCGACAAACGACGTACCCAAACTTTCATGGCGAAGCCTCGGTTTATTCCCGGTCGCAGGCCACCCCGGTGGCCACCCCGGTGGCCGCTCCGGCGGGCACCTCGACCGGTGACAAAAAACCGGCTGGAAGCATTGGCATCCAGCCGGGCGGTTCATCCAACGGCTAAATTTGCGAGCAATGCGGCTGGCGCGTCTCAGGCCGGTT
>CAZZJN010000012.1:14635-35237 GCA_964654505.1 uncultured Ardenticatenaceae bacterium
GTTCATCCAACGGCTAAATTTGCGAGCAATGCGGCTGGCGCGTCTCAGGCCGGTTCGACGGCCGATTCGCCCAGCATCGCCTTCAAGTATAGCTCAGTTGTATATTCCTTCACCATCCGGCGCGTGCTGAATCGCCAGGCATTGGAGCGAATAGCCTCCCGCATGATCTCAACCCAGCCACGCGGCACACCGTCACGATCCTGCGTGTAGTAGAGAGGCACAACCTCCTCCTCCAGAATGCGATAGAGCGCCTGAGCGTCGTTGTAATCCTGCTCCTCGGCGCTGGCATACTCGCGGTCTTCGATGCACCAGCCGTTGGCGCCGTTATAGCCCTCCACCCACCAGCCGTCGAGGATGCTGAGGTTTGGGATGCCGTTGAGCGATGCTTTCATGCCGCTGGTGCCGCTGGCTTCGCGTGGGCGGCGAGGTGTGTTGAGCCACACATCGACCCCTTGCTTGAAATAGCGGGCTGAATGCATGTCGTAATCTTCAACAAATGCGACGCGGCCGCCGAACTGATTGGCCTTGGCCATCATGTACACTTGCTGGATAAGCTGTTTGCCCGGCTCGTCGGCTGGATGCGCCTTGCCGGCAAATATCACCTGGACGGGACGATGCATGTTCAACAGGATATTTTGCAGCCGATCCATGTCGGTAAACAACAGGGAGGCCCGCTTGTAGGTGGCGAAGCGTCGGGCGAAACCGATGGTCAACGCGTCCGGATCGAGCAGGGTGCCGCCCACAAGCACCTCCGTCGGATCGCACATGCCCTCCACCCAGGATCGGCGCGCGCGTGAGCGGAGATAGCTCATGAGCTTGGCTTTCAGGGTCACATGAACGCGCCATAGCTCTTCGTCGGGCACGTCGGCCAGCCGCTCCCATAGCACCGGATCGTCGTGATGGTCCTCCCAATCAGCGCCGAGGTACTTGTTGAAGATGTGGCGCATCTCTCCCGCCGTCCAGCCGGGCACATGAATACCGTTTGTGACCGCGGTGATGGGCACTTCATCTTCAGTGTAGCCCGGCCAGACATGTTGCCACATCTGGCGCGATACCGTGCCGTGGAGCTTGCTGACGCCGTTATACTGGCCGGCCAAACGCAGCGCCAGCACGGTCATGTTGAACGCCTCGCCCCAGGGTTCTGCATGCCAACCCAGAGCCAGGAACTCCTCGCGAGTGATGCCGAGCCGATCCCAGAAGCCGTAGAAATATTTATCCATCAGATGGAAAGGGAAGACATCATGGCCGGCCGGCACAGGCGTGTGGGTGGTGAAGACAGTCTGAGCTTTGGTCCGCTCGGCCGCCTCGGCAAAGGAAAGCCCTTCCGCGACGCCCCGGCGAATGGTTTCGAGGAGCAGGAAGGCGGAATGGCCTTCATTCATGTGCAGGACGGCCGGATCGTAACCCAGCAGATCCAGCATGCGAACGCCGCCAACGCCGAGCATGATCTCCTGCCGGATGCGCATCTCGTTATCGCCCGAATACAGCCGGGCCGACAGTTCGCGATCCCATGGAGCGTTTTCCGGCACATCGGTATCCATCAGGAAGAGCGGCACACGGCCAACCTGAACGCGCCATATCCGCGCATGTACCACGCGCGAATCCATCGGAACGCTGATTCGCATCTCCTGGCCGTCGTCCCGGCGGACCGGCAAAATGGGAACGTTGGAGTAGTCTATAGGTTCATAGACCGCTTCCTGCCAACCGTGGGAGGGCACATGCTGGCGGAAATAGCCTTGCGGATAGAGAAAGCCGACGCCCACAAACGGCAACCCCAGGTCGCTGGCCTCCTTGGCATGATCACCGGCCAGGATGCCCAGACCACCGGAATAGATCGGCAGCGAGCTGTGTAGTCCAAACTCAAAGGAAAAATAGGCGATGGTCTTTTGCGTCAGCTGGGGATAGGTGACGTGGAACCAGCTATGACCATTCTCCATCGCCCGGTCATAATCCATCATCACCTTGTTGTAGCGACGCAAGAAAGAGGCGTCCTGGGCGCGCGCCAGCAGCGTCTGCTCGCTCACCAGACGCAAAACTCGCACCGGGTTATGCTGCGTGCGTCGCCACAGCGGGTAATCAAGCCGGCGAAAGATATCGCGCGCCTCGGCGTTCCAACTCCACCAGACGTTATAGGCCAGCTCAGGCAATCGCTGTAGTTTACTCGGCATTCGATTTACCAGGTCTTTCATCTTACTCCTGTCTCTCTCCGTCCATCGACCACATTGCTCCACAGATAGTCGGGCGACAACAGCCATCTTGTTGGGGACTATCTTGCCGCGATACGGCCAGGATATCAATTTCAAATAACTGGTTTGGGGAATTGGGAGCTATTAACCTTATCGGTCGGGAGAGGTCATCGTTATCGGTCGCACTTGCCATACCTTGCACTCACCCACGATCAATTAATGACGGTTTTTTGTTGATACCTCAACAATCAGCCGCCAATTATAGCGCGCTATCACAAGAACGCACGGGAAAAGGCGTGGAATTCACGCCACAATCAGGTTAAACAGGTATGAGTCAGGCCTTCGGTAGCGCGACCGGCAACCGCATCGGGACGGGATGGTTGGCACGACGCGCGGCCAGGTCGGCAATTTCGGCGCAAATCCAGGTAAATTGGTCTTCAGTCATCAATTCACGGCCGATAATAGGTGACGGATTGGTAGCGTTAATGAGGTAAAGCTCCTCTCCCTTGAGGACGAACTCCGTCATATTGATCTCATAGCCGTACACACTGGCGATCTGTATGGCGACGTCGGTCATGCGCTTCGCCATTTTATCGTCCAGCGGGGTAGCTTCCACTAAATAATGACCGGTCTCCAGCGAGTAGGGCATCAGCAACGTCTTTTCGCCGCCGATCACGATGCAGTGATACTGATGACTGGATTCAATCACTTGTTGCAGGATCATCGTGCGCGTGCCGCTCTCGTCATAGCGTTGAATAAGCTCCTCCACGGTTCGGACACGATGGGCAAAACGACGGCCGCCGCTGCGAATATCCTTGAAGATCGCCGGGCCGCCGATATAGTCGATGATCGCCTGCCAATCCATTGGATACTTCAAATTACGATAGCTGTCGGGCACAGTCTCGGTATCTACGTCTTTATTGGGCAGGACGACCGTTCGGGGCGTGAGGACATCCAGGCTTTTCATGATCGTCGTGGCCATGAATTTGGTATCAATGGACCAGACAAACGGATCGTTGATGATGTAACACCCCTGCAAGGCAGCATACTTCACATAGGTTCGGAAATAGGGGATCTCATGTGACATGCGGTCGATGATCACATCGTAGGGCACCGGCTCATCCAGAAACGTTCCCCCCAACTTCACCATCTCCGCCTGGATGCCGTCATAGCGTTCATTCAGGAGGTTCATCACAGTGTCGGGCATCTCGTGTTCGCGTCCGATAATAAATCCGACTAACTTCTTTCCGTCTCGGCTCATCCTGTTTCTCCTATTGAGCATACTAGAGAAGAAGCATATGCAGTTCACCCAGGCAGGCTATCAACCTGCCGTCGAGCGACAGCCAGGCTCCACAGCCGTCGCTGCTGCAACCATACTATAACCAATCCGGTTCATATGCCCAAATCACCTGTGATCGCTCTTTGGAACCGAAAATCAGCCTTCCCCCGCCAGCAGGCTCTCGATAGCCTCTTGAAAAACTGCGTAAGGTTGCGCCCCGGAAATGAAGTGGCCGTTCAGAAAGAACGCCGGCGTCCCGTCTACCCCGAGTCGCGAACCTGTCTCCAGGTCGCCCTGCACTCTTGTCTCATGCTGCCGATTGTCCAGACATTCCGCGAACCTGGCCGAGTCAAGTCCCAATTCCCTGGCATAGCTCGCAAATATCGTCCCGGCATCATCGCGCCCGGCCCACTCTTCCTGGCGGCCGAACAGCATATCATGCATCTCCATATAAGCACTCTGGTCGTTGGCGCAGAGAGCCGCCTCGGAGGCCAGTTGCGCCTGCGGATGAATACTGGTCAGCGGAAACTCCATAAACACATAGCGCACCTTGCCGGTGTCGATATAGTCCTTCTGAATTTGGGGGAAGGTCTCAATGAAGTGGCGACGACAGAATGGGCATTGGTAATCGGTGAACTCAATCATCACGACCGGCGCGTCGGCGGCGCCCACGCTGGGAAAGCCTGTGGTGTCGATCTCCACCGGAGCCGAGGGAGAGCGCGTGGGCTGCGCCTGGGTATCCTGTGGGTTGGCCACATAAGCGTCGGCCAGCGTGCCTTCCTCGGCAAGGCCGACGGCGTACTCGAACAATTCAAAGGGCTGGGCGCCGCTGATCGGGAAACCGTTGATGAAGAAGGCCGGAGTGCCCGTGACGCCCAGCGAAATGCCCTCATCCTGATTGGCCTGGATGGCGGCATCATGGCGGCCGCTCCCGAGACAGGCGGTAAACTTGTTCGCATCCAGCGATAGCTCGGCCGCCATGCTCGTGAACACGCCATTGGCCGCCGCGCCCAGGCCGCCCCATTCCGCCTGACGACTGAAGAGCGCTTCGTGCATCTCCCAATAGGCGTCCTGCTCGGCCGCACAACGAGCGGCAACGGCCGCCGCTCTGGCCTCAGGATGGATAGTGTCCAGTGGAAAATCCTTAACCACATAGCGCACGCGGCCGGAATCAATCAGCTCGGTAACGATCCTGGGGAACGTATCGATGGCGTGACGGGCGCAATAGGGACACTGATAATCCGTGTATTCGATCATGGTGACGGCCGCATTGGGATCGCCCATCTCGGCCACAACATCATCCATGACGATGGTCGCCGGGGTCGGTTTCACCGCCGGACCCTGCGGTTCGGCATTCTGCTCCGCCGCTACAACTTTGCCCGCGGAGACCGCGGCAATAACCTGATTAAAATACTCCAGCGGATAGGCGCCAATGATCGGCTGGTCGTTCATGAAAAAGCTCGGCGTGCTACCGACGCCCCGGCTGCGACCCAGCGCCAGATCGGCATCAACCGCCGCGGCGTGTCGTCCTTCTTCCAGACAAGCGGCGAAATCGTCGCCGGTGATGCCCAGTTCCTCGGCGTAACGGATAAAGACCTCATTCGCCCCGCGATTCGACCACTCCCCCGGGTTCTCATACAACCGGTCATGCATGGCCCAATAAGCGGCCGCGCCGCTTTCACCTGCGCAACGAGCGGCATTGGCCGCCGCCGCCGCCTGAGGATGGATCGCGTTGATGGGGAAATCGAAATAGACCATGACGACTTCGCCGTTTGCGATTTGGTTTTCAATCAATCCGGGCATGGTTTCATTGGTGAAACGGGCGCAATAAGGGCACTGAAAATCCGAGAAAGTCTCCATGAGGACGGGGGCGTCCAGATTACCGCGAAACGGCCGCCCCTCCGGGGTGAAACCGACCGGAACGCCATGGGCGTCCGTCTCCGTCGCGTCGGTGTCGGTCGCGGCCGCCGTCGGAGTCATCACTTCCGAGGTGGGAAGATTGCCGATAAACGGGATCGAATCACCCGCGGCCGCCGGTTCATTGGCAGGCTCCGACGAACCACATGCCGCCAGCATGGCGGACACAATCATCAACAGAACAGCGAAAAGGCGAAAGCTTGGTCTACTCATTTAATCATTCCGGACAACAGCCACAGGATCAGGATAACATTATTCAGGTTGACACGCCGACTGTTGGAAAACTTACCGCAGGTTCCATGGATTATAACCCATTCTCATTCCGATGCGCTCCGTAATGAGCGATTATGAAGGATCATATTCCGCGGCGCGGCTACGGTCGCATCCGCCTCCCATTTATGCTAGACTAGCCTATTGCATAGTTTGTGCGACGTTTCGCCATTCATCAAATACTATTTCAAAGAGGACAACGATTCGTGAAGAGATTGTTGTTATTGCTAATTTTTGTTGCCGGAATGTCGGCGGCCTGCGGCCGAGAAGCCGCCCCGACGCCGAACGACATGACCGGCACACCCGGGATAGCGCCTGTCAAGACCCCCGATTCAGAAGCGGCCGCGCCGCAAGAGATCGGTGAGACAGAGGCAACCCCTTCGCCAACGGCCACGCCGGAGCCGACGCCCACTATCACGCCGACCCCCATACCGCCCAAGGACCTCGTCGTCTGCACGAGCGGCGAGCCGGCGAGCCTGTACCTGTACGGTGACAACTCCCCCGCGGCCGTCGCCATTCGTCACGCGATCTACGAATCGCCCTACACATCACTCGGCTACGAATATCAGCCGTTGAGCCTGGAGAAAATGCCGGGCCTGGCCGACGACGATGCCGCGCTGGAGACGGTCAATGTCCGCGAGGGGACGCCGGTCGTCACCGCGGACGAGCAAATAGCTTTGTTGGGGCCGGGCATCGAGGTGATCGATGCCGATGGGGAGCGCGTAGCCTACCAGGGCGAACCCCTACAGATGAGACAACTGACCGTCGATTTCACCTTCAAACCGATGGTCTGGTCCGACGGCACATCCGTCACGGCCGAGGATTCCGTGTTCAGCTTCCGGCTGGCCGGAGATCGCTCCGCCGCTCGGGTCGATGAGCAAGTGCGCTACACCGCAGAGTATGAGGCCGTCGACGAGCACACCGTGCGCTGGACGGGCCTGCCCGGCTATATCAGCCCCGCCTACATGATCCACGTATGGACGCCGCTGCCAAGCCATCAACTGGCTGACATGGAAACGACGACATTGAGGTCGGCCGAAGAATCGGCCCGCCAACCGTTGAGCTATGGCGCGTTCGTCGTCGATAGCTGGACGGAAGGCGAATCCATTCGCCTCGTACCCAACCCGCATTACTATCGGACGGCCGAAGGGTTGCCCCACCTAACATCGTTAACGTTCCGCTTCCTGTCGCCGGATAACACCTCGCTGCCGAAAGACTCCGAAGGCTGCCACATCATCACCAGCGACGTCTTCTCTTTCGACGCCATTCCGGCCATTGACGAAGCCGCAGCCGCGGGTGAATGGGTTGAACATGTCGCCGCCGCCGGCGTGATGGAGCAGATCATTTTCGGCGTCGATCCGGCAGCTTCCTACGAGGCACGCCATACCGTCTGGTTCGGCGATGCGCGCATGCGCCAGGCCGTCACCCAATGCACAAACCGCCAGCGCCTGTCCGACGAGCTGCTATACGGCCGCGCGTCGGTCATGGACACCTTTGTACCTAACGATCACACCCTGCACCCGGATGATTTGCCCCAGTGGCCCTACGATCCGGATGCGGCCAACGCGCTGCTCGACGAGCTGGGTTACATCGACACTGACGGAGACGGCATTCGCAATCAAATCAGCTCAAACCGGCCGATCTCAATCACCCTGGGCACAAACAGCGAGAGCCTTCTGCGCGGCCAAATCATCGAGATGGTGAGCGAGGATCTGCTCGATTGCGGTATCCAGGCCGAGCCTGTCACTTATGAGGCCGGCATCTGGTTTGCCCCGGGTCCGAGCGGCGCGGTCTTCGGCCGACGCTTCGACCTGGCCCAATTCGCCTGGCTCAACCGTATCGAGGCGGATTGCGGCCTCTACCTCAGCAACCACATACCCGGCCCCGTTGCTGACGGATTCTTTGGCTGGCAAGGGGTCAACGTCTCCGGCTGGGCCAACGAAGCCTATGATGCAGCTTGCCGCGAGGCGCGGTCCCTGTTGCCGGGCCAACCCGGCTATATGGAAGCCCATCAGGAGGCCATGCGCATTTTCGCCCAGGAATTGCCGAGTATGCCGCTCTTCACGCGGATGCGGCTGGCGGCAACCACGCCCGATGTACTGAATTTCCAACTCGATTCAACCCAGCCATCAGAGCTATGGAACTCATTCGAGCTGGATATGGTAACAGGCGGACCGTAGGCAACCATGAAGGAAGACGGCACCGAGGCAGTCGATAACGAGCGCTATTTGATCGCGGGGCTGGGCAATCCCGGCCGCACGCATCTCTACAACCGCCATAACGTCGGCTTCATGGCCGTCGACCGGCTGGCCGCGCGCCACGGCATCGAGCTTAAGCGCGTGCAGAACAAGGCCATCGTCGGCAATGGCCGCATCGCCGGACGGCCGGTCATCATCGCCAAACCGCAGACGTTCATGAACCTCAGCGGCACCGCTATCGGCCCCCTGCTCAACTATTATCGCGTGCCGTTAGGTAATCTGCTGGTGGTCTATGATGAACTGGATATCCCCTTCGCAACCATCCGGCTGCGCGAGAAAGGCGGGGCAGGCGGCCACAACGGCATGCGCTCGCTCATCCAGCATTTGGGCAACGACTTCCCCCGCCTGAGACTGGGCATCGGGCGACCGCCCGGTCGCATGGATCCGGCGGCGTTCGTCCTGCAGGATTTCGGCCGCGACGAGTTGCCGATAGTAGGCGAGATGTTATCGGCGGCGGGAGATGCAATCGAAAGCTTTATCCGCGACGGGATCGATCTGGCCATGACGCGGGCGAACCCGCGCCAGGACAGACCGGCCGCTGGGCCAGGCGAATCGGACTCATGAACATATCCGGCCTCCTCGACCTCTTCGACAGCATCCCCGCTTTCCGGCAACTGACGCAAGTTCTGGCCGAGGGCAGCGGCGCTCACGGACTCTTGCCGCTTGAACTGGACAAGGGCACGCGGCCGCCTGTCGTCGCCCAACTCTATCGGCGCGTGGCCTTGCCGCGTCGCGCTCCGATATTGCTGCTCTCCGCGCGTGTCGATACGGCCACTTTGTGGCATCAGGCATTGGAGACGTGGCTGCCGGAGAGTAACGGGTTGCTGCGGCTGCCGGAACCCACGCCATTGCCCTATGATCGCGGACCGTGGAGCGACCGAGCGCGCCAGGGACGATTGAACGTGCTGACGGCGCTCATTGCGGGCCAACACCCCCAGATCCCGGCCGCCGAAACGCCCCCGCTGATCGTCAGTTCCGCCCGCGCTTTCCTGCAGAAAACCCTGCCCCGGCGTCGGTTCGTCACCGCCACGCGCGTGCTGCGCATCGGGCAGTCGCTGGACTGGGAGAAGAGCCTGGGCAACTGGCAGGAGATCGGCTATGAGCCAATCAGTGTCGTCGAATCGGCCGGGCAGTTCAGCCGCCGCGGGGGCATCATCGACATCTTCCCCGCGGCCGCCGCCGGCAGTTTGGCTGCCGCCATGCCGGTGCGGATCGAGTTGTTCGGCGACGAGGTCGATACCATGCGCTACTTCGACCCGGCGACACAGCGCTCCTTGTCTCCGGCCGATGGCTGGGGCGCGCCCGACAGCGTCATCATCACTCCCGCGCGGGAACTGTTGCCCGAAGCCGCGCGGGCTTTTGCCGAAGTATGGGCCGACGAACCACTACCCGGCGAGAACAGCTTGCCTTCCTGGCGCGACGACCTGCAAGGTCTCCGCGATGGCGTCCCCTTCCCCAACCTGGAGTACTACCTGTCACTGGTTTATCCCCGTCCGGTGACGTTGCTGGATTATTTGCCGCCGGAGTCACTGGTGATCGTCGATGACTGGGACGAGATGAAAACCGTCGCCGGGGAATTGATCGCCCATGCCGACCAGATCGCCGGAGAGCAAACCGATCTGCCTCCCGGCTATCAAAACCCCCTCCACACTTGGGACGTCGTCGATTCCGAACTGGCCTGGTGGCAACCGCTAGTATTGGGCGAAGGACGCCCCGAAGGGCCGGACGGAGCCGAGGAGCCGACCTACATCGAACTGGGTGAGGCTTTCGATCCCGGCCCACGTTATGGCGGGCAGGTGCGACCGTTCCTCAACCAGTTGAAGCAGGCCCGACGCGAGGGCGAACGGGTGGTCGTCTTTAGCCGTCAGGCAACCCGACTGGCCGAGCTTTGGGGCGAAGATGGCGGCACGCTCATCCGCACGCTGGAACCATTGATCAAGGCCGATCCGACGAATCAGACCGGCTCCGACGCGGTCGATCCGGTGGTGACGGCCGTTGATGCCGGTACCGGCCGAACGGGCGTCGCTCCGCTGGAAGCCCTGCCGGATGTGCCGCCAGACGGCAGCATCACCTTTGTGCAAGGCAGCCTGGCCGAGGGGTTCATCCTGGTGCGCCAGGAAGACCATCGCGTTTTGCTCCATCTGTTGACCGACGCCGAGATATTCGGCTGGAGCCGTCCCGCGCCCCGGCGACAACGCAAACCCCGCGCCACCGCGCCGGAGACGTTCTTCGCCGACATCAAGCAGGGCGACTACGTCGTCCATCTGGATTACGGCATCGGCAGATTCCAGGGGCTGGTCGTGCGCAATCTGGGCTGGATGGAACGCGAATACCTGTTGGTGGAGTATGCCAATGGCGACACGCTCTACGTCCCCGTCCATCACGCCGACCGGATGGGCAAGTGGATCGGCCCTGACGACGCCGACCCGACGCTAAACCGCTTGGGCGAGCGAACCTGGACACAGGCCAAGGCGGCCGCTCAACGCGCGGCCGATGAACTGGCCCAGGAATTACTAGACCTTTACGCCACCCGCGAGACCATCTCCGGCCATGCCTTTCCCGGTGATAGCGATTGGCAGGCCGAACTGGAAGCCGCCTTCCCCTATCACGAGACGGAAGATCAGCTGCGCGTCATCAGCGAGGTCAAGGACGACATGGAGCGATCCAACCCCATGGATCGACTCATCTGCGGCGATGTCGGTTACGGCAAGACGGAGGTCGCCCTCCGCGCCGCGTTCAAGGCCGTCATGGACGGCAAGCAGGTGGCCATGCTGGTGCCCACGACCATCCTGGCCCAACAGCACTATAACACCTTCAGGGAACGACTGGCCTCCTTCCCGGTCACGGTCGAGATGCTTTCACGGTTCCGTACCCCCGCCCGGCAACGCCAAATCACCGGTAAACTGCGCGAGGGACAGATCGACATCATCATTGGTACCCACCGCCTGCTGTCGGATGACGTTTCCTTCAAGGATTTGGGGCTGGTCATTATCGACGAGGAACAGCGCTTCGGCGTGGCCGACAAGGAGAAGCTGAAGCAATGGCGCACCGAGGTGGACGTATTGACGCTGACGGCCACCCCCATTCCCCGCACGCTGCACATGGCCCTCACCGGCGTCCGCGACATCAGCATCATCGACACCGCCCCGGCCGAACGACTGCCGGTGGAAACCTATGTGGGCGAGGCGGATGAATCTCGCATGCGCACGGCCATCCTGCGTGAGCTGGACCGTGGCGGACAGATTTTCCTGGTCCATAACCGCGTCCAGAGCATCCACATCGTGCGCAAGCGGATGGAAAACCTGGTGCCCGAAGCGCGTATCGTCGTCGCCCACGGCCAGATGAGCGAGCGACAACTGGAGAAGATCATGGTCGAATTCGCCGAGGGGAAGGTCGACATCCTCCTGAGCACGACCATCATCGAGAGCGGGCTGGACTTCCCCAACGCCAACACGCTGATCGTCGACCGGGCCGAACAGTTTGGGCTATCTCAGCTCTACCAGCTGCGCGGCCGCGTGGGCCGGGGCACGCGCCGGGCCTACGCCTACTTCTTCCACGCACCCTGGCGAACGCTGACGGCCGACGCCCAGGCGCGGCTGGAGACTATCGCCGAACACACACAACTCGGCTCCGGCTACTCGATCGCCGTCCGGGACATGGAGATTCGCGGCGCGGGCGACTTCCTGGGGGGTGAGCAGAGCGGCCACATCGCCACCGTCGGGTTCGATATGTACACGCGGCTGCTGACCAAGGCCGTCAAGCGACGCAAAGCCGTGCTGCGGGGCGAGATCGTGCCCGCCGAAGTACCCGACAACGTGCTCATCGACCTGCCGCTGGCCACTTACATTCCCACGGACTACGTGCCGGATACGCAGCTACGGTTACGGCTCTACCGGCGCATGGCCACGCTGGACACATTGGCCGAGATCGACGAGATGGCCGCCGAACTGGCCGACCGCTTTGGCCCCATCCCCGATCCGTTGCATAATCTGCTCTACCAGATTCGCGTCAAGGCGCTGGCCCAGATGGCGGCCGTCAATGCCGTCGTCACCGAAGCGGGACAGATTCGCATCCGCATCGCCGAACTGGACGGGCTGGATCGTTATCATCTGCAACGTTATCTG
Organism: uncultured Ardenticatenaceae bacterium; assembly: GCA_964654505.1. Taxonomy (GTDB): domain Bacteria; phylum Chloroflexota; class Anaerolineae; order Promineifilales; family Promineifilaceae; genus Promineifilum. Next base: position 26,670 of record CAZZJN010000012.1, read on the forward strand.
GGCGAGTTGGTGCGAGTCAGCAAGAGCGCCATCTGGCTGAAGATCGACCGCGGCACGCATGAATGGCAGGTTGAACTGGTGCAAATACTGGAGAAGCTGCGGCTATTCGAGCGAAAGACGGAACCAGATCCCGGCGGCCGCGCCACCATGCCTGCCCACCCGAAAGACGAGCCGGCCGGCGAACCCGCCACGGCCGATTAAACACCCTGCGACTTGACGCAGACCGGACAAGAAACATGGCTTTTAACTTTTTCACCGATCCTTTGGACCCGCCCCGCCAGCGTGAAGACGTGCGGCTGCGTGGCATCACTCTGAACATTTATTCCGACTTGCGGCGGGTGGCCTTCGGCGCCGAATTGTCGCCATTCATGGAACGGCCGTCCCTCGACATCGTCATCACCAACGCCAGGGGCGAGACGGTCAGCTCCCTGATCGTCATTGAGTCGATGGCTCCCACATTCCGCCTGACGATGCACTTACGCGACGCCGAACCAACCAACCCCTACCGGCTGGTGGCAGTCCTCTACTATACCTGGCCTGAAAAAACGGAAAAGCTCGAGGTCGAACGACGTGAGATCACCTTCGATGTGGTAGAGCCCGGAGAAAAGATCTTTGTGTTCGAAAAAGCACCTCGGCCGGATCCCGAATCGGATCAAGACGAAGACTAGGCCATTTCGGCGTCGATCTGCTCCCGCTCAACCAGGCGGCGCAACTTCGTCTTCGTCTCGCGCCAGCCGATCTTCGACAAGCCGAGCTTCTGGCGGATGTCGTCCTGCTCGACATCATCGCGCCAATCCTGTAACGCCGACGCCCAGCGCAGATTTTCGAATGAGATGACTCCGGGGGGCAAATCGGCCGCCTCGGCCACATCGCGCAGGATGTACTCCAGGTTTCGTGCTGTGCAGGTGAACAGTGTATCCGTCGGCCGATACTGCTGGATATATTCATCCAGGACTTTGAGCCACTCAGGGTCCAAAGGCACCTTGCGTTCCTTGTAGCGAAGCCGTGGGTTAGCGTAACGCACATAGAGCACCGGCTTGTCGGGATCGCTGTCGTCGATATGGTTGGGGACGATGGCCATCGCCTCGCCCTTCTTGATCCCCGTCTTGAGCAGCAAGCTCAACAGCAGATAGGGTCGCGCGTCTGGCTTGTGGTCGGCATCCCCCACCCGCCAGGCATTGGCGACTTCCAGCGCGCGGCTGACATCGCCAACACGCGGGGCGTCCGGTAGCGGACTGCTGACGCTCCGCTGGATCACCGCGGCCGACGGATCCTGTGGGATCGCGCCTGTCTCATATAGCTGACGAAAGAAGACCTTGAGCGCGGTCACGCGGCGTGCATAGGATTTGGGGCTGCAAGGAACCCCCCGCTCGTCGGTCAACCAGTGCAGGTAGTCGTTGAGATTCTTTGTACCGATCTCGCCGATCGGCGTGCCGATGCCCAGGTAGCGGCCGAGCAAGCGGATATCGCTGACGAAGGCTTTCACCGTGTTGAGCGCGAAACCCTCATCCATCAGGTAGCGTTCAAACATGCCCAATGCGGCTTGCAGCGATGCTTCCGGCGTCAGGGATGTCGCCCTTTGACTGGCGTCTCCCTCAGACTGTAAGTCAGTAAACAGCTCGCGTTGTGGTTTGGAATCCATTACCGCCTCCCGAACCTGTATTTCCAATACCTGTTATGTTCACTTAACAGTATTATGCGAAATTATAGAACGAGTGGGCGGTTCTGTCAAGCACTTTATTTCGTTCGAACAAACAGACGATAGGTGCCGGTGGCAACCGTCTTATCATCATTAATGATCCAGATGTAGTAGCGACCAGGCGGCCTTTGGCCAAGTTCTATGGTTCGATTGGGTTTCAGCCCCGAATCACCGCTGAATCCGATCCGCTCCAAATTGGAGGAGTTGATACCGCATCCCTGCCCCGACTCCCTTTCCCTGCTAATCTGTATTTGCCCCTCTTTGGGCAGGAAATCGCGCAGTTCGATCGCCAGGTTGGCGGCCGACGAGAGGTCGAAATAAAACCAGTCGCTGGTATCGTTGGCGGAAATATTAAATACCTCATCGACGTTCAGAAAGACCTCCATCGCCTGAGAACAGGCATTATTCGGCTCTTCCGCGCGACGATAGGTCCACGCCGTCATAGGCATAAACAGGTGTACCGTAGGGGCGACGACAAACGACACGTTGGATTTTCGGATTACGCTGACGCCATCCTTGTTATCCTTGACAGCGAATTCGACGATCCGCTTCTCGGTGTTGGGCTTGCCCTGTTTGTTGTCATAGGTCACCGTGCGCAGGACACTCTGATAGTTAGCGACACTGTCCGCGCCGGTCAAGCTTAACAAACCGGTGGCGGGGTCGTAGCTGCCGGTGATATTGCTCGTTCCAGTCGTGTCAGCCGACAAGAGCTCCGCCGAACCATCATTGGGATTCGTGATTCGGATGGTGGCCGACTTGATCGTCGTGTTATCGTGATCGATCAGCACCAGACTGGGAGCAACGATGGGAACCGGCCCACGATTGATATAGAAAATCGCATCAAAATCCAAATTTGGCCCAATGCCGTCGAGATCGAGTTCCGGCGGGTCATTGACCGGCTGAACCTTGACGACCATCGAAATCATCGTCGAGCTGGCCTTTCCATCGAAAATCGACCAATTGATAATTCGATCAACCGGGTCGGGATCACGCGAGGTATTGCGATAGGCCACAGTGCGTAATGCCTCCTGATAGGCTGCGATCGGCGCGTCACCGGTCAGCTGCAGGATGCCGCCGATATATGTCGACGTAATTTTCGAGTCACTGATAGTGACCGAAAGCAATTCGGCGCTGCCGTCGGCCGGGTTCGTCAACTGGATAGTTGCCGATGTCATGTTCGGGCTATCAGGGTCGGTCAGCGTCGCCGCGCCCGCCAGCGCCAGCACCCGAGTCGGGTTGGCTTCCTCATAGGTGAGCGGGTCGGTGGGGATGCCGCCCAGGAGCGGAGGATCGTTTACCGGTGTGATCTGTGTTTTGATGCTATTGGTGTTGACGCTGAAGGCGGTATTGCCACCGTTGACGGTTGTATCCACACCGGATTGGCCATTCCCCCCCTTAGTTCTGTCCCAGGCGCGAAAGGTAAGTGGATCGGCAGGGCCAAAATAATCGGCCGCGGGAACGAAACGTAGCCAGGCCGAATCAAACAGCAGTAGCGCGGCACTTTCCGTGACACCTACGATGGGCAACCAGTTTCCGTTTGTTGGCGGATCGATCAGGCTATATTGCCACTGCCCCTTGGACGTATCGGCGCCGGCGCCGATAACGGCGATGCCTTCCAGTGCGCCGCTGTCAGGATCGGTGATGGGATCGACCTTGACCCCGCCCGCGTCGGTCGCATTCCCCAATATCTGTGCTATTTTTGCGCCCGGCGGAGCAAGTGTGTCTTCGGCGATCTCGGCCAGCGTTAATTTCGCCGTCGAGTCGAGGACGGGGGCACTGTTGGGCTGGAGTATTTTGATCGTGGTCGTCGCCGGCAGGCTATCGCCTATGCCGTCATTGGCCACAACCGTCACAGTGCGATCGGCCGTCGAGGGCGTTTCGGAGCTATTGACATAGGTAACCACGCGCAAAATCTCCTCATATTTGGCGCGAAGTTCTTCGCCTTCTATGACAAGCATCCCCGTGGCCGGATCGTATGGCTTGATCGTGACGGCGCCTATCGGCAATACACCGGTTGCCAACGATTCCGCCAGGCCATCCGGTCGGTTCATGAGCGTGATCGTCAGCTTCTTCAATTTTGTATGATCCGGATCGGTGATTGATGCCTGATAACCGGCGATGGGAACCGGGGAGCCACCTTTAAAAAATTGGGTGGTATAGTCGATTCCCTGTCCCCCACTGTTCAGGTCAACGACGGGCAGATCGTTGACAGAGGCGATGGAGACAGTCACCGTGGTGGAGGCTTCGCTGAAAGGGGTGGGATCACCATTTTCCGAGACATCAACACCCGTCGTTCCGCTATTCTTGCCCCCGGATCGATCCCAGGCTCTGATCGAAAAGCCGGCTTGACCGTTAAAGTTGAGGTTAGGGATAAACCTGATGCGAGCCAATTCACCCAGCAAAACGGCCGACGTATTCGACACGACAGGAAAATTCACCCAATTGGTATCGCTTTCCGCAAAGTATTGCCACTGCCCCGTGGTCGTATCAGCTCCAATTATGGCAAATCCTCTGAGAGCATCCCTGTCCTTGTCCGTAATTGGGGCACAGGAGGCTCCATTCTTTTTGCCCGAGTTGATGATATCCAGAACTTGCATTCCGTTTGTCGGCTGACTGTCCTCATCGATACTGCTCATCGTCATGGCGCATTCAGGATCGAGCACCGGGGCATCATTGACAGAGACAACAGTGATCGTGACTGTGGCTGGTAGGCTGACCTTCCCTCCATCCCTGACCGTCACCTCCACTGTTCGGGGAGTGATATCAGGCGACTCCGAGGTGTTAATATAAGTCAGCTTGCGCAACGCCTGTTCGTAAGCATCAACCGTGGCCTGACCGGTGATCGTCAACTCCCCCGTCACGGCCGAATAAGTCGCCACCAAGCCGCCGGCCACACCACCGTCAATCGCTAGCGATTCAACCCCGGAATCGGGTCGAGGGTCGTTGGTAAATTTGGCGACGGCGCCGGTAATCACATTAGGCTCGTACTCTATCTGCAAATCGGCCGAAACGATGACCAATCCGGGCATATTCTCAACAAAAGTCGCCGAGTAATCGATCCCCGGCTCCACTCCGTTGAGATCGATGGTCGGGCCGTCGGCGGCCTGGCTGATGGGGCTGGTAGCAATGGCCAGCATCAGCGTCAGAGCCAGAGCCAGAAGGTTGATCGTTTGGCGCTTGTTGATTCGTTTCACGATTGATCTGTCTATCGATTGAGTTTGGTTATTAGCCAAGATATGTAATCCTGTTATTAGTCGCCTTTTCCGGTCGCGGCCTTTTGATAATCGACATTATTGACGCCTTATGGCGAGGGCGAGTCGGTGGGAAACGGTTTGGGCGTGGATGTCGGCTCGACCGGCGGTTGCGTCGGTTGTTCGGTCGGCGGTGGTTCCTCGGGTGTAGACGTGCTGCCGCCACTGCCGGGATCGACCGTCGGCAGAGCGGTGACGATAACCACCACGCTGGGCGTCACCCCCGGGGTCGCGCTAGGCACGGGAGCGGAGGGCAACGTGGCCGCCGGAGGCACACTCGCCAGCGCCTCGGGATTCACGGCCTGCACAACCTCCGCTGCAATCCAGCCGATACGCCCTTCTTCAGTCAGCACCAGATACCACGGGTGGTCCATGTCGTTATTCCAGGCGATGACATCCAGCAACTTTCCGCCCGCCACGCTGCCTATCGACGCAAAGGCCACACCCGGCCCGCGACGAAGGTTGACCAGATTGTGCATCACCCGGACTTGTGGCACCGTCGGCTCCGGCGTCGGAGTCGAGGGAGATTCCGGGGTTGGGGATGAGGTTGGCGATGGTTCCGGGGGTTGGGTTGGGCTTTGTTCGGTGGGCAGGTTCGTTGCATGGGTCGTGGGTGATGGCAATTCAACCACTGCGCCGGTAACAGTCGTCGGCTGGGGTGGTCCGGTCGATATGGAAGCAGGCGTCGCGGCCGCCGTCGCCTCGTCCGTCATGGTCATGGCCAGAGACGCGGGGGGCAATGTCCCCATCGCATCGATCCCGGTGCGAATATCGCGCAGATTCCCCATGACCACGGCCCCCACAGACAGGAACAGCGCCAGTACCAATAAAGGGATCAGCCAAGCCAGAGGTCTGCGGGTGGTCGTTGCCGGCTTGGCTGCCGCGCCGAGATGCAGATCTTCGGCCGCCAGCGCGCTGTCCAGGTCGGCGACAAATGCTTCGATGGTCGGATAGCGGCCGCGAGGATCCTTTCTCAGGCTGCGGTCGATTAGCCGATAGGTAGCCGGGGCCAGACCGGGGCGCTCGCGCTCCAGAGCAGTGGCGCGACCGAACAGACGATTGAGCGCGGTACCTCCCAGGCTAACCGGATGGTCGGGCAACTTCCCGGCCAGCAGGTGATATAGTATCGCCCCTAGTGAATAGACTTGGCTCGCGGCCGTAATCTCTTTGCCATTGCGCTGTTCCGGAGAAAGGTAACCGATTTGGGGAGCGCCTTTCTCGGCCGCGGCGTGGCGGTTACGTTCAAGAGGGACGAAGAGATCGATCAGGACGACCGTATCATCCGTCGGCAGCGTGACCCGCTTCAACAGGATGTTATCCGGCTGCAGATCGTAGTGGAATATCTCCAGGCGCTCGGCAAGGAGCAAGGCGTCGGCCAATTGGCGAACCAGCTTGAGAGCATAGAGTGGATTGGCCGGGGTCTCGCGCCGTGCCAGTTGTTCCAGACGATGGGTGAGCGAGTGACCATCCACGGCCGCCTGAGCCACATAAGGCGCGCCGCCGGCGGCCTTGCCGACATGAAGCACCGGGTTGATATTGGGATGGCGAACCTGGGTCAATGCCCGCGCGCGATTGATGAACCGGCCGGTAAACGGGCTATCTTCGGCGTAACTGTCGCGCACGATATCGAGCCATACCGGCCGATCGTTGTCAATATCATAGGCCAGGTATAGATCAGTATACCGCTTCTCCGCGATGCGTTGTTCCAGCTTATATTGATCCAGAAGATCTTCGAACAAACTCGCTACTGCCATGAATGATCCGGCGCCTCAGGTGCGCTCTATCTCACCGGATTCAGGCCTTCCCGAACCCGTTCCCGCGGAAATTCCGTTCAATTACTCGGTACACTGCCTCTCACTCACATCGTAAATGACTTAAATGAAGGTCCAGCTTAAGGTATTTCTACTCGTACAATAATCCCGTAATACGTCATCACGTTGGAAGGGCCATCGTTGATGAGCTGGATGTAATAACGCCCCGGCGCCAGCGCCCCGTTGTTGTTCACGAGAAATTGATTGTTGGTTTGGGTGATGATGTGCTGGGAAATGACTGGATCACACGGCGGGTTAGCGCCCGGAGTCGAGCCTCTGACGATCAATTGTCCCTTGTTGGTTTGAGGCGGGGTTGGGACGAACTGCGGCAGGAAGTTGGTCAAATCGATCCGCACTTTGGCTGTCTGATCCAGTGTGAAGTAAAAGTAATCCTGATCTCTCAGATTGCTGTCATATTGCCGGGGGGGCAGGAAATAATATTGCCGTCCCGGGATGAGCGGATAGGCGAGCAGGCAATGGTTATTCGGCTCAACCACATCATCGGTGGCGACAGGCAAATACAATTTACCCCCGGCCTGCCGGGTGATACCCACCGTAACGGTCTCGGCCGCGTTCAGCACCTGCGGAACGGTATCATCGCTGACGGCATCGACGGTGATCTCGCGCGTGTGTTGATCGCCGTCCTGACCGGTGACCTGGGCGGTAAATCTGCAGCTGTAGGTAGCGCCGGGAAGGACATTTTCCGCCGGCAGCGCGCAGGTACCCACGCCGTTCAGGTCGCCCAGAAACTGATCGTCCAGTTGAGTCACGGTGATGGCATCCACAGCGCTGGTATTCTTGACATGGATGGTGAAGTCGACCGGCCGGCCGGGCGGGGGAATGAACGGCGGATCGGCCGTCAGCGTCAACTCCAGCGACGCGGGAACGTCTGTGATGGTGATAGTCGACGCGGCTGTCGTGGTCATCGACAGGCCGCCTGACTCCTGACCCGTTGCGCTAAGCGTCAGAGTGAAGTCCGGCGGCTGGGCGTTGACCTCAACCTCGAAGGCGCATTGATAAGCCCCGCCAGACGGAGCCAGAGGCTGCACCGCCGACAGGCAGGTATTGGTCCCCGCCGGCACCAGCGGATTTGACGGATCCAGCAGGTTGCCGAAAACATCGGTTTCCAGCGCAGTCGGCGTCAGGCTAACGCTGCCGGTATTAGTCAAATCGACGGTATACGTGACCACATCACCCGGCTCCGGCATCGTAGCGGCCGAAGCCGTCAGCTCGGCCTCCAGCTTCAGCAGTTCAATCCAGGCGGCGTCGGTGGCGACAAATGTTATATCGGTATTCGTGTTTTTGGCCGTGGCGGAGATGATGGTCGTCATCGCCTCCTGAATATTGGCCATGGAACATTCCAGATCTATGGTTCCGTTCGAAAGGAGGATTGGAGGAGGGTTGGGGATGAAGTCGCAATTTTCCATTCGATCGTCATCGATCTTCAAGACCGTCAAGGCCGCGCCCGATGTATTGGTGACCTTAACGTTAAAGGTAGCCTCGCCGCCGAAAGCGACCACCTGACTGTCCTGAAATTCATGGGTCTTGCTGATACGAAGCTCCGAGATCGACACCCGGACATAGGCATCCGATTGATGGGTGACGGGCGGTCTGGCCCCGGCAAAACCGGTCACCTGAATGATGTTCAGGAAGTTCTGGGTCACATTCTGTCGCTCGCAGGTGTAGCTGTGCGTCGCTCCAGGCACGAGTGGCGGGGTAAAGTCAAGATGTTTGTTGCAGTCGGGCGCGAGGGCATCGGTGACCGTGAGGGTATCAACTTCGACGGGGCCGGTGTTGGTGATGGTGA
>CAZZJN010000013.1:0-19589 GCA_964654505.1 uncultured Ardenticatenaceae bacterium
AGCACCGTCACCGCCAGCAGCGCCGCCGCCAGCAGTCCGACATTCGTCCCGTAGAGCCGGCGACCGAGCAGGAAGATCAGCCAGACCGTGCCGACGTCAAACAGGGCCGTTAGCGCTCGGCCGACGGCCGCCATATGGTGGAACTCGATCCGGCCCGCCCCGTTCAGCACGTCGGCCGTGAGCGACCAGTCAGGGGGCAATAGCGGCACGAGCCAAGGAGCAATGCGTTCAGCCAGCCGCGTGGCCAAGACGCCCAGGTAAAGCGGCACATGACCATAGGCAAAATCGCGAGGTTGGTCCTGTAAAACAACAATCCCTTCGCTACCGGCCCCGGAAGGCCAGCGGAAGGGATTGAATGTCGATGTTTCCGGCCGCCATTGCGCGGCCCAATTGTTCGTCGAGATCGAAGGGAATTCGATCGTCGTGGCAACCCACGTTATGTAACGTTCGTCCGGATGGTGGTGCTGAAAGCCATCCCAATCCAGACCGGTCAGACGCAGAGCGGCGGCCGATAGCAGAATAACGGCGAGAGCGGCTCTCTGCGTTCGGGTCACGGCAGGGAAAGAACTAGAACTCTTCTTCCTTCTTGCCTCTGGAGATTACTTCTACGTCCTCGGCCGATTCCCCATCTCCGAGTCCTTCATCCGACTCCAAAGCCGTATACTCGAAGCGTGCGACGACGAGTTCAGGATCGGACAATATCTCGACACCCGCGGGAGCGACGAGATTCTTGACATGGATAACATCCTCAGGCGTGCGGATGGCCGCAAGGTCGATGTCAATATTGGCAACGAGGTCATCGGGGAGACACTCGATCTCCACTTCACGCAGCATCAGGGTAACGACGCCCAGGCCGTCAGATTCGGGTTGAGCCTTGCCCGTCGCAACCAGCTCGACCAGCGCCGTCAATTTGGTCTTCATATCAACTTCCAAAAAGTCGATATGAACCAGATCGCCACGGGTGGCATGTTGCTGAATTTCACGAACCAGCACGGTCCGGGTCTTGCCGCCAATGCTCAGGTCGGTCAGATGGGCCGTGCCGACGATACGCAGAGCGCGCCGCAGCGCCTTCTGCTCCATCTGCACACTGACAGGCGACTGACGGCCGTATACGACGCCGGGGATCCAGCCATCGCGCCGCAGTTGGTTGACACCCTTGCCGGTGATTTCACGCAGTTCCGCTTCAATAACAATTCTTTCGCTCATCTTTCTCTACCTTATCTGCAGCGGAACCTGATAAAATTGGCGTAACTAACGCACACGAACGATCGTCATGGACGATCCTCCCGGTCGTTTATCAAACAATCACCGATCGATTGATCGCCGATCATTTGATCGTCCCTGCCGCTGCGGTATTATTCCTTACTAAACGTCTAGTCGGCTATAATCTGTGAATACCAGATCGAATATTGGAGTATATCGACAAATTATCGCAAGTCAATCCACAGAAAGGGTTTTCATGAGCAATCAAACGATGACACCAGACAGTTTTTATGAGGGCGTGATGGAATCAGGCAACTTTCGGACTCCGGCGCACGCCCAACGAGCGACATTCGCCGTCCTTCATACATTGGGCTTCAATCTGAGCGGCAGCACGAAGAAAGATTTGGCCAACGCCCTGCCCAAAGAGTTGGCCGGATTCCTGACCCGCGGCTGGAAATTGATCAATATCCGCCACAAGAATTTGCCGCTGGATGAATTTGCCAAAGAGGTTGCCCTGGATTCCGGCAATACCGACCATGAAGTCGCCAAGGTCACTTCCCGGATCATCTTCAGACAGATCAAAAGCATGATCGACGACGGTCTGGTTCGGGAAGTAACCCGGGACCTCAGCCCCGAAGTCAGCCATTTATGGAAAGTGGCCTAGGCGGCCGCGCGATATTGCGACGCCCCATCACCTTGTTCCACGCCTGTCAACCGAGGATAGTTTTCGCCTTCCTGTGCAGCTGGCTGATGTTGATGGCCTCCTGCACGACGGCCGTCCGAACCGACGAAACCGTTATCCCTCAGCCCACGCCGATCACTTTGACCGTGACGGCCGACGGCGAATCTCGCCAAATCACGACCTCGGCCGCGACAGTCGCTGACGCGTTGGACGGAGCGGGCATCGACCTCGGCCCATTTGACGAGGTCGAGCCACCGCGAGGCGCCTCGCTGATCGAAGCCGGGACGGGTGAGCCACCGGCGATCACCATCGTGCGCGTCACGGAAACCCTGGAAGTCGTTCCCGAGAGCGTCCCCTATGAGCGCCGGATCGTGCGCAGCGCCGAGATGACCCCCGATGATCCGCCGCGCATCCTCCAGACAGGCGTGGCGGGCCTCAAGGAGATCAGCTATCGCATCGTCTTTCGCGACGGACTTGAGGCCGAGCGTTGGCCCACGGCCGTCACGATCATCGAAGCCCCGGTGGATGAGATCGTCATGATCGGCGTCGGCGAGGAGGAGGTGGCCATGCCCATCGAGGGCCGCCTGGCCTACATAGACAACGGCCGGGCGATCCTCCTGGAGAGATCGACGGATTCAGCTCGACAATTACCCATTGAGGGACAACTCGACGGCCGCGTCTTCCAGCTCTCCCCCGGCGGCAATTACCTGCTCTACACCATCAGCAGCGCCGAAGAAACGAATCGGGTGGAGTTTCGAAACCGATTATGGGTCATCCCCACAGCCGAAGGCGGGCGGCCGCGCGCGCTTCAAATCGAGAATGTCCTATGGGCCGGCTGGGACCCCGCGGGCCTGGATCCCTTGCGCATCGCCTATACAACCGCCCGCTCCGTCTCCCTGCCGCCGGGTTGGGAGGCCAATAACGATCTGTGGCTCATGGAGATCGCCCTCGACGACAACCAGCCCGCGCCCGTACGGCTGATCGGGACGACGGCGGTCGCGTTCGGCTGGTGGGGCGGAGAGTACGCCTGGTCTCCCACCGGCGACCGGCTGGCTTATGCCTTCGCCGATGAGGTCGGCATCCTGGCCATACCCGATATCACATTCGACGACGCAGCCGGATTCGTCAGCCCAACTGAGCCGGATCGAACCGCCCTCCACACCTTTCCGGCTTACGACACCGGCGCGGACTGGGCCTGGGTTCCCGCCTTGAGCTGGTCGTCCGACGGCCGCTTTCTGACCTTCACCGCCAATGCCGGTGGCGAGGATGGGTTCAATCTGGCGGTGGCCGACACATCTACCGGCGACGTAAGCATGCCGTTCATGAACGTCGGCATCTGGTCGGCCGCGACCTGGTCGCCGGCGATCGACAGCGACGGCGAGCAACTGGCATTATTGCGGGCGGCCGATCCGGCTGACGGCGAGGACGGTGATTACATCCTGTGGCTGGCCGGCAGCGATGGAACCAACGCCCGGCGCGTATTTCCCCCCGAAGGAGAACGGGGCGAGTTCGCCCGTTCTCGTCAATCGCTCGCCTGGGGGCCGGACCCGGACGTTATCTCGTTTATTTTCGACGACGAACTGCATATCCTGAATTTGGCGACAGATGAGATTTATCGTTCGGCGCCGGACGACACCGCCGGCAGCCATCCTACCTGGGCGCCCTATGGTGCGGCCGCCGGTCTTGAGCCGACCGAGTAAGTCATCCACATGAGAAACGACTCGCACTTATCTGCGTCTCCAGGCCGATGGCGGGCACTGACCGTCGTTGCTCTGGTATTAGCGGCGGCCTGTTTGTTGTCCATCGGCTCGCTGAAGGCGCGTGACGCCTGGATGACTCGCGGGATTCCAGCCGGGTTACCTGATGCGATCCCGCACGGTGACGCGCGTCCGGGCGTAAATGTTTATCTTGAAGGAGCCACCAACGCCGAACTGCAGGCAACCGTGGCCGACATTCGGACGGCACAGATCGATAATGTCAAGCAGTCGTTCCATTTCCGCGATGCTTTCGATTGGGTGGCGGCCGACCGACTCGTCAATTCGATCACAGCCGAAGGGCTGACCCTCGTCCCCTTGCTTGACGGCGATCCGGCGACGAACTTCGCGCCTCCGGACGACCCCGGCGTCTTTGCCGCGTGGGCGGGCGAGTTCGCCCGTCGTTATGGCGATCGGCTGACCTACTACATCATCTGGGACGAGCCAAACCTGACGAGCCATTGGGGCGGCCGACCGGTGAACCCCAACGAATATGCCGCATTGCTCTCGGCCGCGGCAACGGCGATCCGCGCCAATGATCCCGATGCCGTCATCGTTGCCGCACCACTGGCCCCGACCACGGAGACCGGGCCGGACAACCTGGCCGAAACGCTCTACCTAAGCGCACTCTATCAGGCGGGCGCGGCCGCGTCGTTCGATGTGGTAGCAGCCAAGCCCTATGGCTTCGACACCGGCCCCGACGACCGCGAGGTGAGCATCGATCGGTTGAATTTCAGCCGCCCTATCCTGTTGCGGGAGATGATGATCGCTAACGGTGACGGCCATAAAGCCATCTGGGCCGGCAATTGGGGCTGGAACAGCCTGCCCGAAGGCTGGGCCGGTAAGCCCTCTCTCTGGGGCCAGACCAGCGAGTCGCAACAAGCCGACTGGACGATAGCGGGGCTGGAACGCGCCCGCCAGGAATGGCCCTGGATGGGCGTGCTCTTCCTGGAAAATTGGCAGCCGGGCGCAGCGACAGACGATCCGCGCTGGGGATTCAGTATCGCCGACAGGTCGACGGCCGCCGCGCTGCAGGCCTATATCGCCGCCCAACCACCCGAAGCGGCCATGCCGGGCTTTCACTTCGCAGACCCGAACGATCCGTCGCAAACATTCGAAGGCGCATGGGAATTCTCGCCGGAGTTCGGGGCCGACATCGGGCAGACGGGGGACAGAGTACGATTTACGTTCTGGGGAACCGATATCGGAATAACGGTAAGACGAGCCGACTTCCGCGCCCGGTTCTACGCCACCGTCGACGGCCGGCCTGCCAACGCGCTGCCTCGTGATGAAAATGGCGCGGCGCTGGTATTGACCTCCGCCGATCCGGGCGAGGACTTCATGGCCATCGAGCCGGTAGCCCACAATCTCATACCCGGCCGGCATGTCCTGGAGCTGGAGGCGTCCAGAGGATGGGATCAGTGGGCGCTCAACGGGTTCAGCGTGGGGTATCGGCCCGCCGGCTTGTCCCAGCCTTGGCATCACGCCATCCTGTTCCTGGTGTCGTTACTCTGCCTCGGCGGGGCGATCTACTCGGCGCAACGCGCGAAATGGGGTGTTGCGGCAGCCACGATCGCAGAGAGATTTGGCCGTCTGTCCGATCGCGCTCAATTACTGCTGGCCGGCGGCGCGGCCGCGCTGGTCACCCTGACCGGCTGGCTAACGTGGGGGGAAGGTGCGCTGGGCATCTATCGTCGGCTGGGCGATGGGGGGCAGCTGGCGGCCACAGCCGCGGCAGCGACGATGTTCTACGTGACGCCGTCGTTCATCCTGTTATCGCTGGCCCTGTTCGGCCTGTACGTCCTCCTCGTGTTGCGCCCGGCATGGGGTTTGGCGCTCATCACCCTGACGATGCCGTTTTACGTGCCGCCGTTGCCGAAACCCATTCTGGGTTTTCGATTCTCTCCGGTGGAGGTGTTCACACTGGTGACTGCGGCGGCGTGGTTGACCCGTCTGGCGCTGGATGCGGGGACAGCCCGACGACGTGGGACATTCGCCCCCACTCGCCCACGGCTGGTGCGGACGGATTGGGCGGTCATCGCTTTCGTCGCCATCGCCACAATATCACTGTTATTCACGGCGCGGCTGGGCGTTGCCCTAAACGAGTGGCGCGTCGTCATTCTTGAACCGGCGCTATTTTATCTGTTGCTGCGCGCCATCCGTCCGGCACCGCGCGAGATGTGGGTCGTGCTGGACGGCTTCGTCCTGAGCGGGCTGATCGTAGCCGGCTATGGGCTATGGCAGTATGTCGCCGGGCAAAACCTGATCACGGCCGAAGGCGGCCTATTGCGCCTGCGGTCCATCTACGGGTCGCCCAACAACGTAGCCCTCTATCTTGACCGGTTGCTGCCGTTGCTGGTGGCCGTGTGGCTGCTGGGGACGCGCTCCGTTCACGGCCGCCGACGTTCGTTCTACACCCTCGCCATCGTACCCATCGCCGCGGCCTTGATGCTTACGTTCAGCAAAGGCGCCTTGTTTCTGGGCATTCCTGCCTCTCTGCTGGCCATCTTCTGGATTTGGCAGCGACGAGCGGGGCGGCGAACCTGGCCCTGGGCATTGGGAGCGGCCGCCTTGGGTATGGTGGCGCTTCTAATCGCCGGGCAAATTCCGGCGGTAGCCGGCCGCCTTGACCTGTTCGGCGAGACAGGGGTATTCCGCGTCAACCTGTGGCGATCGGCCGCCAACATGGTCGCCGACCACCCATGGTTCGGCGTGGGTCTCGACAATTTCCTCTACGCCTATCGCGGGCGGTATATCCTTGATGCCGCCTGGCAGGAACCGAACCTGAATCACCCTCACAACCTCGTGCTGGACTTCGCCACCCGGCTGGGCATTCCGGGTCTCCTGGTCGGCATCTGGATGATCTGGGAGGCTGGGCGAGGGCTTGTCCGAGCGATTCGCGCCGCCAACGCGGAATGGTCACCGGTCGCCACCGGCTTCGCCGGCTCTCTGGCGGCCATGCTGGCCCACGGGCTGGTCGACCACAGCCTGTTCCTCATCGATCTGTCCTTTGTGTTCTTCCTGCTTCTGGGGCTGTCGGTCTGGCTGAACAACCCGAGTCAAGTCGTTACTCTCAGCTCGGCACCCCCATCACCACAGGATAGCTGACGGTTTTCCGGCGTTAGAGGTTTCTGAACCAATATCGTCGCATCTTCCATACTACCCCCGGTATGCGCTACAATCTTTCCCGGTCGGCCGCAAGTGGCGAGAGCGACTAATTGATGAAAAAAAACAGGCTGCTTCTCTTTGGCCTGCTTCTGGCAGGAATAATCATAGTCGGGTTGGCGCCGTCCGTTTTGCGGTCGTTGCCGACTCGTTACGCCATGCGGCTGCCGGAGCCGCTGCAGGCGCTGGCGCTGCCACCCGAGTCGGCGCCCATCCTGCCGACGACGGTCGCGCCCGCCGCAGCTGCCGGATTGCTGACGGATGGCCGCCTGCCGCCCCCGGTCATGACGACCGAGTTGCCACCCAGTCCCACATCCCAGCCTCTTGTCGGCAATTCAAACGCGGCCGAGTCGCCTGCCGGGATACCGCCGACCGCGACGCCCGCCCTGCCTCCAACGGCTACCCCCTGGCCCGTTCCGGCCGCGTCGCGAATGACCGGCTTCACCCATGTATACCAGGAATGGAATAATTGCGGCCCGGCCACCATGGTGATGGCGCTGACTCATTTCGGCCGCGTCCATAGCCAGCGCGACACGGCCCATGTGCTGCGGCCCAACCCCGAAGATCGCAACGTGACGCCGCAGGAGATGGCCTCGTTTGTCAACTCTCAGGAGGGACTCCATTCCGTGGCCCGCGTCAACGGCGATCTCAAACTGCTGAAGCGCCTGCTGGCAAACGATATCCCGGTCATCATCGAAATCGGCTTCGATCCGCCGGGCGAGTATCGCTGGATGGGCTGGTATGGCCATTATCTGCTGCCGGTGGCCTATGACGATGCGACCAGCCAGGTCTGGGTCTATGACTCCTGGCTGGGCACCAGCGAGGTGCCGCAAACCAACGCTGACCCGAACGGCCGCGTGCTGACCTACGACGAACTGGAGAGCTACTGGTCGCAATTCAACTGGTCTTATCTGGTGCTCTACACACCGGAACAGGAAACGCTGGTCGGGGAGTTGCTGGGCGACGCGCTGAGTGATGATGCCATGTGGCGAGCCAGCCTGGAACGAGCGCGAACCGCGGCCTCCCAAACGCCGGACAACGCCTTCTACTGGTTCAATCTGGGGACGAGCTACAATGCCTTGGGTGAATACAACAAGGCGGCCGTGGCCTTCGACCAGGCACGAGCCATCGGCCTGCCATGGCGGATGCTGTGGTATCAGTTTGGGCCATATGAAGCTTATTACCGGACCGGTCGGTTTGGCGACGTGGTTCTCCTGGCCGATACGACCCTGAAGGATCGGCCGTACTTTGAAGAATCTTTCTACTATCTGGGGCTGGCGCAAGCCGCTCTGGGGGATGACGCCTCC
The DNA here is from genome assembly GCA_964654505.1 of uncultured Ardenticatenaceae bacterium. Taxonomy (GTDB): domain Bacteria; phylum Chloroflexota; class Anaerolineae; order Promineifilales; family Promineifilaceae; genus Promineifilum. Next base: position 8,112 of record CAZZJN010000013.1, read on the forward strand.
GCCCGCACCAATCTGGAAGCGGCCGGCGCGTTTAATCCCAATTTCACATTAGCTACGGACGCTCTCACCAATCTGCTCTCGCCCAACGGTTGAACCCAAACGAGACTGACAGGGAGACGAGTATAACCATTATGCGCAACAGAACTAAAGGAATCATCCTGTTTATCGCTATCAGCCAGCTCATCATCATCGCCGGTCTGCTGGCTTTACCGCCCGTCGTGCAAGCCATTCCGGGCCGCTATCGGGTCTGGTTGCAGGAAAACCACCCGTTTCTGGGTTCGATTTCCGAAGGTGTTATCGCCCAGGTAGCTCCCGTGGCGACGGCCCTGCCCGCCTCGCAACATGCCCCTGAGTCCCAGGTCGATATCTCGGCGCTCCTCGCCCAACCGGCGGCCACTGTGCCCGTCGCGCCGGCCGAAAGCGCGGCTATCGCGGCGACTCCGGAGACCAGCTCCCCCGTAGTCGAGGAGCCTGCGGCCGAAGCCGCGACCCCCACCCCGGCCGCGACGAACACCCCCGCGCCTACGCCGACTCCGATGCCTCTGCCCAAGCGGGTGATTGTGGACGGGATGGGCGTCGTCAAACAATCGTTCAATAACTGCGGCCCAGCCAACCTGACACAAGTTCTGAACTGGTATGGTTCGCCCATCACCCAGGAAGACGTGGCCTCCTATCTGAAGCCCAATCCGGAGGACCGCAACGTCAGCCCGTGGCAGATTTCAGATTATGTCAATGAACACATGCCTGGCTACAAAGCCATCACCCGTAGCGGTGGCGACCTGGAGATGATCAAGCGATTCCTGGCCGCCGGCTTTCCGGTGGTGATTGAGAAGGGCTACGAGCTGCCCGAATCAGGCTGGTGGGGTCATTATCTGACTGTCTACGGCTACGATGACGACCTGCAGGAGCTTTACAGCCAGGACACCTATCTCGGCCCGTTTGACGGCAGCGGCCGCACCGATCTGTATCGCGACTTCCTGCCCTTCTGGCAGCAGTTCAACAACACGTTCTACATCGTCTACAAGCCCGAACAGGAGGAGATTGTGAAGTCTCTGATGGGCGAGGAGATGTTCGACGATTTCACGATGTGGCAGCTGGTGGCAGCGATCGCCGAACGCGAGACGGTCGACCGTCCCGACGACGTCTTCTCATGGTTCAATCTGGGCACGGCGCTCACACGCATGGGCGGCCTGACCGGTGAGGCCAAATATTACCAGGGTGGCGCGCAAGCCTTCGACCGGGCGCGCGAGATCGGGCTGCCGCCGCGAATGCTGTGGTATCAGTTCGAGCCGTATCTGGCTTACCTGCGCACGGATCGTTATCAGGATATCATCGACTTGGCCGACGCGACCCTGGAAACACAGGGCGGCCGCAATGTCGAGGAGACGTTCTGGTACAAGGGGCACGCCCTGGCCTACCTGGGCGACATCATCGGGGCCAAAGCGGCCTACCGCGCCGCGCTGGGCGTTAACGAGAACTTCTATCCGGCCCAGATCTCGCTTGATTCGCTTGGCGGGTAGGATAATTCAGCTTGACAACACCGATGAGACGGCACCGTCCACGGTAGCCTTCGACGCTTGATTGATTATGAAAAAACATGTCATAACCCTTGAATACTGCGTGCCTTGAAACTACTGGCCTCGCGCCGCCCGTGTGGCGGACGACATCATGCGCAACTACCAGCACGTCATCGAAAGCTTCACCCTTATCACCGGCAGCAAGGGCACGTTCCGCTTCACGATTGACGGCCGCGTGCTATTCTCCAAAAAGGAGATCGGCCGCCACGCCGAACCAGGCGAAATTCTGAAGCTCTTTCAGGAGGCTATCGGCCCGGATATCGAGCCGTATCCGCATGCATTGTAGATTAGCCGGAAGCGTCAGGCATCTTCGTAGGTGAAGAACCCCTGGCCGGTCTTGCGGCCGAGCAAACCCGCCGCCACCATTCGGCGAATGAGAGGCGTGGGGCGGTAGCGATCATCCCCCCACTCCTCGAACAATCCGGTCATGACGCCCAGCACCGCATCAAGTCCGATGAGGTCAGCCCATGCCAGCGGCCCCATGGGATAGTTCATCCCCAGGCGCATCGCCTTGTCGATATCCTCGGCCGAGGCGACTCCCTCCATCAGCAGTGACGCTGCCTCGTTGATCAGACAGCACACCGTCCTGGCTCGAACCAAACCCGGCCCGTCGGCCACCAGCAACGTCTCCTGTCCCAACCCGCGCCAGAACAACTCCGCCTGCGTCAGCGCCGGTTCGGCCGTCTGCATCGCCACAGCCAGCTCGATGATCCCCTCGTCGGGCACGGGCGGCAGCACGCCGAACCCGACCACCCGCTCGGGATGATCGACCCATGACGCGGCCATCGTCACGCTGGACGCCAGGGCTGACGTGAGAATCAAGGCGTCTTCGGGCAGATATTCACCCATTGCCGACAGGATCTCCGCCTTGATCGCCGCCGATTCATTATGCAGTTCGATGGCGATCTCGATTTCACCCAGACTCGACTGGTCATAATCCGCCTCGACCATGCTGAGAAAATCTTCCACCAGAAAGATGCGCACATCGTGACCGGCACGGCGGCAGAGGCGCTCGACCTCATCGATAAAGGGTATTTCCCCGGCGATCAGTACTCTCATCAGTATCCCTCATTTGAACAATCGTTGTTTTACTGCGTTTTGATTTCATCCAGAAAGCCCAACACGCAGGCATTAAATTGATCCGCCTGGTCGATAGGTGTCGCATGACCTGAATCTTCGATGACAACCAATCGCGCACCTTCTATCAGGGCGGTGTATTGTTTCTTCAATTCCAGCGGCGTGTAATCGCGATCTCCGGAAATGACCAGCACCGGGCAAGGAATCGCGCCGACGCGATCGAGAACGCTCCAGCCGACCAGGGCACGCAAGGCGGCCAAATAGGCGTCGCGGTCGTTCAACGCCCATTGTTCGATGAACTGGCGACGCAACGCCTCCTGATCAGGCTTGGGAAATAGCCGCTTGCTCAGGAAGACCCCGGTGCGGGCCGGGCCGAACAGTTGGGCCAGCAGCACCCGCTGCCGGATGCGTAACCACTCCCCGAATGAGTTAGCCACCAGCGCCGGACCACTGTTGACGATGGTCATGCTGCGCACCCGTTCAGGACTGTCAACCGCCATCTGGAAGGCGATCATACCGCCCATGGACAGTCCCACGATATTGGCAGCGGGAATTTCAAGCGCATCGAGTAGCCCGTTGACGTCGGCCGCCATCATCGGCACGCTATAGGGGCCACGTGGCTTGTCGCTGCGGCCATGTCCGCGCATATCCGCCGCGATAACTTGATAGCGCTCAGCGAAGATAGGGAACTGGAACGCCCAATCCTCACAGCGCGAGCCTAACCCGTGCAAAAAAAGCAGCGGTTCGCCCTGCCCCGCTTTTTCATAATGCATAGCGATGCCATTAGTGTGGACGGTCGGCATGAATCTCCTCCTGCAAGGTAGTATGAACGATGACCAGTGATGGGAATTCCTCGCGCAATCGGTCGACGAGATAGCGAATCGCCAGGTGGACGCCGCGAGTCGGCCGCGGGAAACCCACCTCACCCGGCGCAATGACGATCTCCCCCGTCGGCCGGGAGCGGATCTCCAGGGCCAGGCGCTGCCGGATCGGGCCTTCGTTGATATAAGTTTCGATCAACAGTTTGCCGTCGCGCAGCGATTGGTAGACTTCGACATAACGGATGCGGACGGATTCCAGTTCAACGGCATCAGAATGGATACGGCGGCCGATCTCGGCCAAATCGGCCGGCAGGCGCAAAACGACGTGCGGCATGGGCAACTCCTGGGGAATGGGGAAACTGTCTTGGGCGGGCGCGTCGTTACGTCGCCACTTGAAATAGCGGGGGGCACGCTCCTCTTCCAAGGCAACTCGCTCGTACTTCGTCCGCAACCGCCCCGGATCGTCATAGGAGAAGGGGGTCTCCAAACGACTGTTGAAATGGGGCGAGCGCGACAGGCAAGCGGCGATCTGCCTGGCATAGTCGTCGTGGTCTGTGGCGATGTCGAGATTGGAACCCGGCGCCATGCGCGTGGCCAGCAGACGCAGGAAATCATCATCGATCAGGCGACGGTCGAGGTGATCTTTCTTCGGCCAGGGATCGGGATAGTTAATGATAACCCCGGCCACGCTCTCCGGTTTGCACAAGGTCTGGAGCGCGGCCGCGGCATCGGCCTGCATCAGGATCACATTTGACAACCCACCGCGCCGCACCTTGTGCCCTGCGTTGCGAATCGACGGGATAGAGATCTCCAGCCCCACCAGATTGACCTCAGGTCGCTTGCGTGCCAGGTCAACCAAAAACAAACCGCTGCCGAAGCCGATCTCGATGACCAGCGGCGCGGCGCGGCCGAAGAGGGCAGTCCAATCCGCCGGCCAAGGCAACTGCTCCACCTTGTACCATTCATTAAAAGCCATCGACCCCATTATATGCCGTCACCCCCACCCGACAAACACCGCGAGAGCCAAGTAACGCCAGTTCCTGATAGATATGTTTATAAATGACGCAAACTTCCTGCGTTAAGGTTGCCCGTGTGCAGACTTTGGGCCACAATATAATCTCCTGAGTAACCCGCTCAATTGAGGAATCATGCAACGCAACATCCACATACTGGGCGTGCCCATGGACTTGGGCCAGAGTCGGCGAGGAGTCGACACCGGGCCAAGCGCCGTGCGTTACGCCAACCTGAAAGGCCGTCTGGAGCAACTGGGGCACGTCATCCAGGATGAAGGCAACGTCACGGTCCTGAATCCCGAGGAACACGCCGCCAAGGGTAGCGGCAAACGGCGACGCGCCATCACCGCCGTCTGCCAAACGGTTTACGAGCGAGCCTGCCCCTGGATCGCCGATGGCGAATTCGCCATCTTCCTGGGCGGAGACCACAGCATCAGCATGGGTTCGGTGGCCGCGGCGGCCACGCGCGGCCCCATCGGAGTCATCTGGATCGACGCCCACAGCGACTTCAACATCCCGGAGACATCGCCCAGCGGCAACATCCATGGGATGCCCGTCGCCGCCCTCGTCGGAGAAGGGCCGGACGAGCTGGTCAATATCGGATCTCCCGGCGCGACGCTGACGCCTCAGCAGGTCGTTCAGATCGGTCTGCGCAATCTGGACACGATCGAGCGGGAGCGCGTCGTGCGCAGCGGAATCCACGCCTTCAGCATGCGCCATGTTGACGAGTTCGGCATGGCCGTCGTGGCGAGGCAAGCTCTCGACCGCCTGCGCCACCTGCCCCGCATCCACGTCAGCCTCGACATGGACAGCCTTGACCCTTCCTTCGCACCCGGCGTGGGAACCCCCGTTCCCGGAGGTCTGACGTATCGGGAAGCGCATCTGCTAATGGAAATTTTGGGTGACAGCGGCCGCGTCGAATCGCTGGACATCGTTGAGATCAACCCCATCCTGGACGATATGAACAAGACGGCCGAGCTGGCCGTCGGGCTGGCCGCGTCTCTGCTCGGCCTGAAAATTCTCTGATTTTCGAGTTAATCTATGGCAGCACTCACTCGCGGGCTGGATGCCGAACGCTACGACCGCGTCTATAGCGACAAGGAACTGGTCGTCCGGATCCTCCACTATTTTAAACCCTACAAATGGAAGATGGTGATCATCACCATCGCTATCTTCATCATGGCCGGACTGGGCGCGGCTATGCCGATCGCCATCGCCAACAGCCTGGAAAGCGCCGCATCGGCCGATTTTCCCGTCGGGCTGGCCTTGCTGGTGCTTGTGGTCGGCGTCGGTGTGTGGGGCATGTCGCTCATTCGACGTTATTTGACGGCCCAGGTCGTCGCCGACGTCCTCATGACCATGCGCGACGATGCCTTCGACGCCGCCATGAGGCAAGCCCTGTCCTTCTTCGACGAATATTCCACCGGCCGCATCGTCAGCCGCATCACCAGCGATACCCAGGAATTCGGCGATGTGGTCACTATCGCCATGGACGTGATCAACCAGCTGGCTGTGGCCTTTATCCTGATTTTTGTGCTGGTGACAATCGACGTGCGCCTGACGCTGGCCGTCCTGGCCATGACCCCCATCGTCGCCGTCGTCGCCCTGGCCTTCCGCCGGCTGGCGCGCAGCGTCACCCGCCAAAGCTCGCGCGCCCTGGCGGAGGTGAACAAGGAGATTCAGGAAGCAGTCAGCGGCATCCGGGTGGCCAAGAACTTCCGGCAGGAGGGCGCCATCTATGAAGAGTTCATGCAGGTCAACGACCAGACGTACCGGATCAACATTCGGCGCGCGTTCGTGCTGTCCAATATCTTCCCAACCCTGAACGCCCTGGCAGGTCTGGGGACCGCGATGTTGGTTTATTTCGGCGGCCGCAGCGCCATCGCCGGGGCCATCTCCATCGCTTCCTGGTATCTCTTCGTCACCACAGTCGACCGCTTCTGGTTCCCGGTCACCAACCTGTCAGCCTTCTGGAGCCAGTTCCAGGCCGGTCTGGCCGCCACCGAGCGCGTGTTTGGCCTCATCGACGCCGAATCGAGCGTCATCCAGACGGATGACATCGTCGTGGGCAAGCTGGAGGGAGACATCCGCTTCGACCACGTCACCTTCCGCTATTCAGAGCAAGAGCAAATCCTCGACGACTTCAACCTGCACATCCAGCCGGGGGAGAGCGTCGCCCTCGTGGGCCACACCGGTGCCGGTAAATCAAGCATCATCAAGCTGATCGCCCGCTTCTATGAGTTCCAGGAAGGGCAGATCACTGTCGACGGCGGGGACATTCGCACGTTCGACTTGCGGTGCTACCGCAGCCAAATCGGCATCGTGTCGCAAGTGCCGTTCCTCTTTGCCGGAACGGTGGCCGACAACATTCGCTATGCTGTCCCGGAAGCCTCTGATGATCAAATTAAAGCCATGGCCCGACGCATCGGCAACGGGGAATGGCTGGAGACGCTGCCCGACGGCATCTACAGCGACGTCGGCGAGCGCGGCAGTCGCCTGTCGATGGGGCAACGCCAACTCGTCGCCCTGACGCGAGTGCTGCTGCAAGCGCCGAGCATCTTCGTCCTCGACGAGGCCACAGCCAGCGTGGATCCGTTCACGGAATCGCAAATCCAGCAGGCACTCGACTTGATCATCGCCAACAGCACGGCCATCATCATCGCCCACCGCCTGTCGACCGTGCGCTCGGCCGATCGCATTATCGTCCTGCAAAAAGGGCGGATCATCGAGGAAGGCAGCCACCAATCGCTGATGGCAGCCGGCGGCCACTACGCGGAGCTATACGACACCTATTTCCGCCACCAGTCGCCCCAGGCCATGCGCGTCCCGACATGGGCCGAAGCGGCCGACGATTAGCTCGCGGCGAATGCGTTCAAATCACCAAAGAGGAATAAACAACGGGAGCGATCAGGGTTCCGGTTCGTTGGGGGCCAGAAAATCGCCGGCGACCCACCCTTCGATGCCTTTCTCGGTGCGAACCTGCTGCCAGAGCAACTCGTCGGCCGTCTCCTGCCCGGCTAACAGGGTCACTACAGTCCCGTCCAGAAGCCACTCCAGTTGCTCCCCGGTGGTGCTGGGCGCGCCTCGCAGCCAGACCCCCACACCGCTGCTGACCACGGCTGTGGCCGGCGTCGGGACAGGCGTCGGCGCAATCGTCGCTTCCGGAGACGGCGAAGCGGGCGGGCTAGTTGGTGAGGCCTCGACCGTCGGCTCAACGGTCGGCGCAGCGCGGGTGGCGGCTTCCTGTGTCGCGGGCGCATCGACAGTGGGCACGACCGGGGTAGGCCTGGCAATCGTCACGACGCGGGCGATATACGGCCGGGCAGCAAATGCGCCCAAAAAGAGCAAACCGAGGATGAAGAGGAAGGCCGCGCGAACCAGATTCATCCGGCCGACACGCTTGGCCTCCACCTGCCCGACATTATAAGCCTGGCGTTGGGCATCAGACTTGGAGCCAATCCCTCTTACTGCATAGTAGAAGGCTCCTAATATCGACAAGCCGGCCAGAGCCAGAAGGGTAACATTCAGTACTGCCGTCACAATCGTTCAGTAGAACCCGGATCAGGAAGGTTCATCAGCTACTTTATCAGCAACGGCCGTTTACGCAAGGGTAGCCTTAGCTTCCTCCCATAGAAGGTCAAGCTCGGCAAAGGACATCTTGTTGAGGACGAGGCCACGATCGGCCGCCAGTTGTTCAACCTGGCGGAAGCGGCGGCCGAAACGCTCGTTCGCCTCACGCAAGGCGCTCTCCGCCTCGATGCCCAACCACAGCCCCAGATTAGCGACAACGAACAGGACATCGCCCAATTCAAGGCGTAGCTCGTCCGGTGTGGCTGCCTCGCGCAACTCCTGAATCTCCTCGGCCAGCTTGTCATAGACGCCGGAGATATCGGGCCAGTCGAAACCTGTCCCGGCCGCCCGGGTCTGGATCTTCTGCGACCGTGCCAGCGCGGGCAAATTCACGGGAATCCCGTCCAGCTCGGACGGAGGCTGTTGGCTGGGGCGCTCCGCTTTCTCCTGCTGCTTCAGCAACTCCCAGTTGCGCAACACTTCGGCTGAACTACTGACCTGCCAATCACCCCAGATATGGGGATGGCGACGCTTGAGTTTGGCCTCGATGCCGGCGATGACATCGGACAGTGTGAAGTCGCCTCCCTCGGTAGCCATCTGCGTCTGCATGAGGATGTGGTAGAGCAAATCGCCCAATTCTTCGCACAGGTTTTCGCTGTCGTCGGCGTCCAGCGCAGCCAACACCTCGTATGCTTCCTCCAGGAAGCCCCCGCGCATGCTTTGGGGGGTCTGTTCCTGATCCCAGGGACAACCGCCGGGGCTACGCAAAATGGCGACGGTTTCGGCCAGCGTCGGCAACCCGGCTTTGACGGGCAGCGGCGGGATGTACAGGCTTGTCAGATGGGCGATGCGCTCGCTGCGGTCGATCTCATACAGCGACATCCACTCGACATCGCGGGAGGCATCCCCGGCGGCATGAACCAGGGCGACCTGATGCTCGGCCGGGTAAATGCTCATCAGCGACAGCTTCAGGTCCCCGGCCACCATGCGGCTGTAGACCTGGCCCAGCAGCGTCGGAACATCCGGGTTGAGGGGTGGGTAGGACATCGCCGCAAGATCGATGGCGTCAAACAATTGGAGGCCGTCGAGGCCATCGACACCCACCGAGGCCAGCATAGGCTCGATAAAGCTCAAGCCGGCGATGACCTCCACGGGAATCCCGGCCGCTGCCGCGCCTTCGACGATGGCGGTCACGGTCGTCTCGCCCACAAACGGATTGCCGGGGACGGCATAGATGAGGTCTTTTTCGGCTCCCAATCGCAGGATTTCGGCGGTGATGCGCCGGTAGACCTCGGCGAACTCCTCCGAATCGCGGTAGACATCATCGAAGGTATGCAATTGGAGATGGGCGGGCAGTTGGGCAGCCGCGGGGTGGCGACCGGTTCGGAGATAGACTTCATCGGCCGCGGAAAGGAGATGCCAGGCCTGACGAGTAATCAGGCCGGCATCTCCCGGGCCAAGACCAACAATCGTGATGGTCATATTTCAATGAGTGGCCGGCCCGATGGCAGTCGCCATCCGGCCGTGCCTTTGCACCAGGCGCGATTTAACGCTTGGTATAGGTCGGAGCCTTGCGGGCGCGCTTGAGACCGGGCTTTTTACGTTCCTTCACGCGGGCGTCACGTGTCAGATGATCCCCGGCGCGCAAGGGCGTGCGCAGGTTCTCGTCGTACTTGACGAGCGCGCGAGCAAGTCCCAGACGAACAGCGCTGGTTTGGCCGGTGATGCCACCGCCCTGAACCAGAACCGTCACATCGACTTTGCCCATCAACTCACTGTCTTCCAGCGGGCCGATAAGGGTCTGGAAATCGCCATAGCGCGGGAAGAACTCTTCGACCGGCTTGTCGTTGACGATGAAGGACGGGCTTTCGGCCGCGTCCGCTTCCCGAAGGTAGATGCGCACGCGCGCGGATGCCTCTTTACGGCGGCCGATTCCCTCGAAATATTCACTCATAATAATTCCTCTTGCCTGGCTGTGATCCGTGAACTACAGCTCCAGGGGCTGTGGCTGCTGTGCCTCATGTGGATGCTCGCTGCCGGCATACACCTTCAACTTCTTGAACATTTTGCGGCCGAGCGTGTTCTTGGGCAACATGCCGCGCACGGCCGACTCGATGACACGCTCCGGGTGCTTCTGCAGCTGGTCGCGCAGGGTAATTTCCGACAGGCCACCGATATAGAGCGAATGCCGGTAATATTTCTTCTGGTCCATCCGGTTGCCGGTGACGGCGATCTTGTCGGCATTGATCACAACCACGAAATCACCGCAGTCCACCGAGGGACTGTAGATCGGCTTGTGCTTGCCGCGAAGAACCGTCGCAATACCCGACGCCAGACGGCCGAGCGTTTGCCCCTCGGCATCCACAACGTACCAGGCGCGCTCAATGTCTGCCGGTTTCGTCACGTAAGTTTTCATCATATTCCTCTCCACCGGCTGGTGGCCGGATAATCAGGTCCATTTCAATCGTTATATTCTACTGATACCAAATACAGGCCACGAGCCGGAGCGGCTGTCGCTGAACGGCTTCGCTGTCGCGAGACCATCGCCGCCGCAAAATCATCGACCGACCACTTGCCGCAGCCAACCTCTTTGAGCGAGCCGACCACGCTGCGCACCATGCGCTGCAGGAAGGCATTGGCGCAGATGCGAAAGATGAACCTTTCGCCCTCTCGCCGCCACTCCGCGACAAACACCTCGCGCACTGTGGAATCGCCCACCGTCGGCCGTCCGAAGGTCGCGAAATCGTGCGTTCCAATCAGCAAGGCGGCCGCCGCGTTCATCGCTTCTAAATCCAGCGCTTGCGCCACTTGCCAGGCGCGATGCCTGCTCAACGGTTGTCGCATCGGGACGTTGAGAATGTGATACTCATACGTCCGTCGTTGGGCATCATATCGCGGGTGAAACCCCGCATATGTCTCGACAAGTTCCGTTATGGCAATGTCCCGCGGCAAGTTGGCGTTGAGCGCTCGCAAAAGCGTTTCGACTCCGTGCCGGTTTGGCCACTCAATTGTAAAGCCTATGACCTGACCCAGCGCGTGAACGCCGGTGTCTGTCCGCCCTGCCCCGATAACACGAGCCGATTGGCCTGTTACGCGAGTCAGCGCTTGTTCAAGTTCCGCCTGAACCGAAGGCACGCCGCGCCGTTGCCGCTGGAAACCGTAATAAGCAGTGCCGTCATATTGAACGACAGCTCGATAGGTTCCGCGATCATGGCCGTGCTTGTCCTCCGACTCAGGCGTCACACGTATCGATTACTAATCCTCGACCAGCATCAGCACGGCCATATCGGCGTTGTCGCCGGAGCGACGGCCGATCTTCACCATGCGGGTATAGCCACCCGGCCGGTCGGCATAACGCGGCGCGATCTCATCAAAGAGCTTGCGCACAACGTCTATCTCTTCAAAGGTGCCGTCCTCAGC